>NZ_JBEOPW010000005.1:0-403747 GCF_040310465.1 Pseudomonas sp. H26/SER47-MNA-CIBAN-0231
CACTCGTAGCTCAGCTGGATAGAGTACTCGGCTACGAACCGAGCGGTCACAGGTTCGAATCCTGTCGAGTGCACCATATACCAAGAAGCCCGCGTTTAACGCGGGCTTTTTGCTGTCCGGGATTTGGCTTTTCCCTTCACACAGCCTCTTTCATCAAAATCAATTTGAGCACTGCGGCCTCGCTTGAGGTCGTAACGATAGCTCGTGGTCGACGTGCGCGTGTTGATCTTGTCGGGCTTGCCCAGTGCGCTTTCGACGTCACGCTGGCTCATGCCGGCAATCACCCGCCGGTTGATGATTGCTTCGCGCCGCTGTCTGCTATCGATCAGGTTTCCACATTTGTGTTCGGTGCCGCCGACGATGCCCGGTTCGCGTCCGCTGTCTTTCATGCCGGTCACTGCTTCGTGATTGAACTCCGGCATGATTGCGACCCAGCCAGGTGAGTAGGGGTGAACCTCCTGAATTGAGAGTTGCTCGCCTGTTGCGCAGCTCATCGATGTGAAGGTGACGCTGCCGTCAGCGGCCTGGCAACGATGAAGTGTGGTGGCGTTGGCAGGCGTGGTGTGGAGCAGGACGGTCAGTAGATATAGCGCGGGTTTTGCTGGCATTCGATGTCCTCCATGACGATCTAAGCTCAAGGGTAGTCGCTGCTTTTTGCGTTGCCGGTGTGTTTTCTTTTCAAGATGAGTCGTCGCATTTGCACGGGTCAGGCAGGTGCTCAGGTTTGTTTCGCAAGCGCTTGTTTCAGCCGTGATTTTTTCAACGTTTTAAACCGTCAGGCGTGTATCATTGCGCCCGTCAGCCCCGCCGGGGCTTATGGAAAACCTCCATGGACTTACCCAGTAGTTGTTCAGTAAACCGTTTCACCAATCATGAATTGACTGATTGATCCTTCCGGCGTGCCCCGCTGCTGGGAGTGGAGTTCGCCTATGTCCGAAATCGAAGTAAAGAAAACACAGGAAAGCCTGCAGGACCGCCTGGCTCAGGTCGTCGAGTTGCTGCAGCGCCAACGTGTCGTTGAAGACCTGACTCATCGCCAGGAAGGTCCGCACCACGACCGTGTGGAAAACCTGGTTCACCGGCAAAACCTCGTCGAGCTGCAACGCAAGCTCGATGATCTGCACTCCGCCGACGTCGCCTACATCCTTGAAGCCTTGCCGCTGGACGATCGTCTGACGCTCTGGCAACTGGTCAAGGCCGATCGCGACGGCGACATTCTTCTCGAAGTTTCCGATTCCGTCCGTGAAACGCTGATCGCCGACATGGACGATCACGAGCTCCTGGCTGCGGCCAAGGACATGGACGCCGACGAACTCGCTGACCTGGCCTCCGAGCTGCCGCGCGACGTTGTCCATGAGCTGATGGAGAGTCTGGATAACCAGCAGCGCGAACGCGTGCGCTCGGCCCTGTCCTATGACGAGGATCAGGTCGGTGCGTTGATGGACTTCGAGATGGTGACGATCCGTGAGGACGTCAGCCTTGAAGTGGTTCTGCGTTACCTGCGTCGCCTGAAAGAGCTTCCTGGTCACACCGACAAACTGTTCGTGGTCGATTACGACGGCGTGCTCAAGGGCGTGCTGCCGATCAAGCGTCTGCTGGTCAACGATCCGGAGAAGCAGGTCGCCGAAGTGATGGCCAGCGATCCGGTGAGTTTCCACCCGGACGAAGACGCCTACGACGCCGCTCAGGCATTCGAGCGTTACGACTTGATCTCGGCGCCGGTGGTCGACAAGAACGGCAAACTGATCGGCCGTCTGACCATCGATGAAATGGTCGACCTGATCCGTGAGGAAAGCGAAAGCGAAGTCCTCAACATGGCCGGTCTGCGCGAAGAGGAAGATATCTTCGCCTCGGTATGGAAATCCCTGCGTAACCGTTGGGCGTGGCTGGCGGTGAACCTGATCACTGCATTTGTCGCATCACGGGTGATCGGTCTGTTCGAAGGTTCGATCGAGAAGCTCGTGGCACTGGCGGCGCTCATGCCGATCGTGGCGGGTATCGGTGGCAACTCCGGTAACCAGACCATCACCATGATCGTGCGCGCCATGGCGCTGGATCAGGTCAGCACCGGCAACACCTCGCGCTTGATGCGCAAAGAGCTGGCGGTCGGTTTGATCAACGGTCTGGTCTGGGGCGGGGTGATCGGTGTGGTCGCGTACATGCTCTACGGCAGTTGGTCACTCGGCGTGGTCATGACGGCAGCGATGACGCTCAATCTGTTGCTGGCGGCGTTGATGGGCGTGTTGATCCCGATGACGCTGGCGAAAATGGGTCGCGATCCGGCGATGGGCGCCAGCGTCATGATCACGGCAATGACCGACAGCGGTGGCTTCTTTATCTTCCTCGGGTTGGCGACAATCTTCCTGCTCTGATCTTGTGCAATGAAAAGCCCGTCAAATCGACGGGCTTTTTTGTGCCTGCCACACTCAATTGCCAAGCGGCCATCTGTCATATTGCGGGCAAAAAAAAGCCAGCAATCATGCTGGCTTCAATATGTTCGGTATAACTCAGGACGCGTCTGCGGCCATTTCTGCGTCGTGTGCGATCAGCGACACCAGGGCGTTCTGCTGACGGTGCGACAGCTGACGGAAGCGTTGCAACAGCTCGCGCTCGTGCAGCGACAGCTCCGGGCTGTCCAGGCGCATGCTCAGCTCTTCGCCCAGTGCGCCTTCCTGAATAAGACTCTGCTCAAGGCGCGCAATGATCTCGGAGTTCATGCTGCGATGATGATTGCGAGCCACCTCGGCAATGCGTTCACGCATTCCGTCTGGCAGACGTACGACAAACTTGTCAGCCGTACGGCTGGAATAAATTGCCTGTTTCAATGGGCGCATATATTTAACCGGTTAGTTCAGGGGAGCGGTTCTCGGGATTGGCCGCAGGATGTGTGGTAGGACAAGCATCCGGACCAATTGGTTCAACCTGAATTGTTAAGAGGCCGGCATCATGCCTCAAAATTGCCAGATCATTGGCGTCAATTCTGTGACAAATATTGAGCCGGGTAAAGGCGTAATGCCAGCACCAGTTGTCAGAAATGCGGACTGGTTGGAAAACTTTCCATCCTTGCGTATCGCTGCCCGCTTTCGAATGCATATCCGTTGATGCCCGAAGACTTCAGAACGTGCATGCTATGCGGCTCGCTGTTCTTGATCCCTATGTGTACAGGATAGTGGCAATTTGCCGATTTACTAGAGGCAGGACCCGTCGGAGGGCGTTTTCGGGATGGATGGCAAGCTTTTTTACCTGATGGGGCCGTCCGGTTCGGGCAAGGACAGCCTGATCGATGCATCGCGTGAGCCACTGCGGGCGTTGAACTGTGAAGTAATGCGTCGGGTGATTACCCGCTCGGCGGAGTCCGTCGGCGAAGATGCAATTGGCGTGACGCCTGAAGAATTCGAACGGCGACAGCACGCCGGCGCTTTCTCCTTGGCCTGGCAAGCCAACGGCCTCTCCTACGGCATTCCAAGGGAAATGGATGAATGGTTGCAAGTGGGCCGGCACGTACTGGTTAACGGGTCGAGAGCGAACCTGCGTCAAGCAATGGAGAGGTATCCAACCCTGGTGCCGGTTCTGCTGACAGTCAACGATGAGGTCCTGCGCAAGCGCTTGCTTAGCCGTGGTCGGGAGACCCCTGAGCAAATCGATGCGAGGCTGGCTCGCAATGCGTTGTTCAAAGACCGAAGATCCAGCGACAGCCCCGTTCATCAGATCGACAACTCTGTTGACCTTGCTGTCGCGGTCTCTTCGTTATTGGAATTGATTCGGCTCAACGCAGAACCGGATCGAACTTGATCTTGCGCCCTGCAATCAGCGCTAGCACAAACAGCACCGCAAACACGCCACAGCCAACCAGAGGCAAGGTGACTTCCGTCTCCTCGAACAGCGCCAGGTGGGTAACGCCACTCAGTAAAGCGAGGATGAGAAATCCTGTCGCCGATTTGGACATGTTGTACTCCTGAAGATATTTCAAAAAACCAGACGTTCGGTGATTGGCGCCGAGGCTTGCTCAGGCTCGCTGACCATTTGTGTAGAAGCGTCGCTGCGCTCACTCAACACTGCCCACTGCGGCGCTTTCTGCACTTGCAGGTAATGCGGCATGCGCTGCGCCACTGGCTGCTCAACGTCAGCCTTGGGAAAAAAATGTGATCCGAGCAAGAAAGCCAGAGCCGCTGCGTTTGCAAGCAAGAGGGTGCTGTTCATGGCACGACGCTCCAAGTTGTTCTTTTTGATAGAACAGGCATAGCAGCCGCCGTGCCAACAGTGTAACGGCTGATAAGTCCTTTAAAAACAAGGGTTTGGTATGTTTTTTCCGGCGACGCTGATTGCAATCTGCAATGACCGCATTTCCGCGCAGTGCAATTTGCCCGGTAAAAGTTCCCGCAATCTTCCAGGGCGCTTGCCTACACTTAAAAAGCCCTACGGACGACATGACAAAACAGGGGCTGGCCGTTAACATGCACGCCGTCTGTCGCACCGTGTACAGGCCGCGTCGATCAGTGTCTCAGTAGCTCAATTGGATAGAGCATCCCCCTCCTAAGGGGAAGGTTGCAGGTTCGAACCCCGCCTGGGACACCAATAAATTAAGGCGTTTTCTGAAATTCTTGGTGGCACAAAGTTTTCGTGACAGCAGGGTGGCAGCAAGCGCTATGAAAGAGCCCCGCTCAGGCAGTGCCTTGGCGGGGCTTTTTAGTTTTAAGAGTTTATGCGAATTGGACTGAAAGGCCGGAGTTGGCGCTACCCGGATATCCGAAAGGTGTATCTGCACCAATGGCCGAGCGAAGCCGGTCGAGAAACTCTCTTGGTTCGAATTTTTTACCTACGATGGCTAGTGATTCTGGTCGGGGATTCTGCGAGCCTCTCGCCCGGTAGCCCACTACTGCCGGGGCTCCGATTTCAATGGCCTTTAAGCACATTCCCCGCATAAAAAACCGGTTGAACTCGCCCTCTGCTAGCAATTGGTGAGCGTCATGCCGCATCGCAATTGGCTTACCTTGGCGTAGGTCGTGCGGATTGAGCAGGCGTTGTCGCGCAATCTCGTTGGCCAGCCAATCGTCGGAATGGTTTACGGAGGCCTCCCTCAACAATTGGTGCCAGACGTTTTTTCCCTGGGCATTCAGGCGGGGGCTGAGATACAGAATTTGTCCTGCCAGATCGTTATCCATCTCTTGAATCATTAACCCACGGATCTCTGGATTGAGATCTTTTTGGTTCAGTCCCATGTCGCTCCCTCAACTGAAGAAACTGGCGCACAGGAAAGTGAGCCATTGTCGAAGAAGCGTAGCTCAATGCCGGCATATGCTTCGGCGAGTTTTACGCTACAGCCTGACAGCGGCATCCCTGATTCTTAAGACCGTCGTAGTGGAGCAGTTGGCGTGCCGCGCCGTCGCACGGATGCCCAGGCCGGCGCCGAGCAGTTCGGTGACGCGTCTGTGCAGATCGGTGTCGACCGGCCGCCCCTGATACTTGCCGGCAGCTTTTGCCTTCTTGATCCCCTGGGCCTGGCGCTCACGGCGCTGTTCGTAATCCTTGCGCGCGATTGCCGCCATCATTTCCACCAGCATCGAGTTGATGGCGCCCAGCATTCGGCCGGTGAACTCGTCGCCTTTGGTGTCCTGCATTCCTTGGTGACTGGTCGGCAGATCGAGCGCGACGATGCGCAAGCCTTTGGAGTCGATCGCAGCCTTGAGCTTCTGCCAATCCTCCACAGGAAGGCGTGAGAGGCGGTCTATCGACTCCACCAGCAGGACGTCACCCTTGCGCGCATCTTTGAGCAGGCGCAGCAGCTCAGGGCGGTCTGCAGAGGCGCCGCTAGCGTTCTCCAGGTACACGCTCGCGATCACTTTGTTGTGGTCAGTGGCGAATTGCTCGAGCGAAGCCCGGGCGCGGCCGGCGTCCTGCTCTTCGGTCGATGCTCGGAGGTATGCGCGGATGAACATATGTGCTCCGTATCAGTTTAGGTGTTCTACTAATAATGTTGCACTATGAGTGTCACTTATCAAGCGGATTGCGCAAATAAACACGAATTTGCGCGTATCAGCACGGGCATACCTTGAAATATCAGTAGAATGTCCGCAGCCCCTCAACCAAGGATGTGATATGCCGCCTGTGTACGCGCCACCAGCCTTCAAGGCTAATTCCTTTACTTGCCTTCACTGTCATACGCTTACCTCGATGTATTGGGGGGAGGTAGGAACCTCAATCAACGGGCGATATATGGACTTACCCTATCACCTTTGTATTTGCGGTCATTGCAACGGAAGGAGCCTTTGGCACGAAGACCCTAAGACCCTGAATCAGGGATACATCATTTTTCCAGCGTCGATATCTGTACCGGAGGCGCATGAAAACCTTCCTCCAGATTGCATGGATGATTTCGATGAGGCTCGGGAAATATGCGAACGATCGCCCCGCGGCGCGGCCGCTCTGCTGCGCTTGTGTCTCCAAAAGCTGTTGAAGCATTTGGGTGGAAAAGGGGAGCATATCGATACGGATATCAAAGCCTTGGTTGCCACGGGGCTAGATAAGCACGTTCAACAGGCACTGGATGTGATCCGCGTGACAGGAAACAATGCAGTCCATCCGCTGGAAATGAATCTCGAGGACGATCCAGATAGCGTGCTTGTACTCTTCGAGATGATCAACTTCATCGTCGAGGAACGCATCAGCAGGCCTCTTAAAACTCAAAGCCGATTCGCGAATCTTCCTGAGAAAGCTCGTTTGGCAATTGAAAAGCGGGATAAGCCGAAGGTGTAGATGTGAGCAGTTTTGCTCACATTGGATGTGCTCAAAACTGAGCAGATCTCAATGGCCCAATTCTGGACCATCGGACCTTCGTTTCAGAGCGAGCTGGGACGGATGTCTGTGCCGTTTTGCGTGCCTGATATCCGGTACTTCTGAACCTCGCCGGCGGCGACCTCCGTTGCTGTCTCTTTCACTGGCTGGCCGACCTGCATTGCGCACAAGCCACTGCCATCTTCGTCACCGCCGATGCCGACGATATGTCGACCCGGCTTGACGTGGAATTTTGCCACCTCTCCAGTATCCAGGCGGGCCGCTCTTTTCCCATCAATGAGCAAGGTAGTGAAGCATCCGCCCGAGGCCCAAAATCCATTATCACGGCTGACAACGAGCGTCGCACCTCCCGGGGTCTCAGCCTGATAGGCGTAGACGCGATCGGCTGGCACTCGCTTTGCTGACCCAGAATCCACGGGGGTGCTTGAGCACCCAGCAATCAAAGCGATGGCGGCGGCCGCTGGCAAAATCCTGCGCATGATTCGTCCTCAATGTTCGGAGGGCTGACTTTACACCAGGTCGACTAGATCTTGTCTTCGGCGTAGATCGACGCCGAGATGATCATTCCGCCCCACCGGCGTTCGCCGATGCAGATCGGTACCGGGTTACCGCTGGCCGTAGTGTTCTTGGCGCTTCCGAAAGCGTAGGACGGGGCGTTTTCGGGTGAGGTACTCTGCTTAAGGCCGGTTGCCTGCGGGCTGAGCATCTGGATCACACCACCCGCTGCGAGCGCGATGCCTGGCGCCAACGTTGCACCATTCGTGAATGGGCTCATGACGATCAGGGCTACACCGAGGATTGTTTGCAGCAGACCGGCGCGTTTGCTGCCGGCGATCACCGGTACGATGCGGATCTCCTTTGCTCCGCCCAGCTTCAGCTCCTGTTCGCCGATGTTCTTTCGATTCCTGAACACCGCGAATTCGAGACCCTTCCGTTTTGCGTCTGCGAGGTACTTCGCGAACCCTGGGCGGTTGACGTCGATCGCCTTCACGGCTTCCCGCGTGTCGCCGGTGGAAAGCTCGTAAATGTGTTCACGCCCGAACAGCTTGCCGGCTGATCCGCCCAGCAGGATGCGGGTTTTGGTGCCGTAGTTGGTGGCCATAGCCATGGTTTACTCCTTGGCGCCCTGGGCGCTGTTGTTGGGCACCGCAACGCCCAGCCGGATGGCGAGCAGCGAGCGCGACATACGCGCTTGGTCGACCGTCACCTGTTCGCGACGCGGGTCGTAGTTCCAGATCCGGTCGTAAATCCCCTGGTAGGCCCTGGCACCCCGGAAGGTGCCGCGCAGCAGGTCGGCCGACACTCTTGCTTCGTCCTCAGTGAAGAACGGCCCGTCAATGGTCACCTTCTGGCCGTCGCGGACGTGCTGGACATCCCACACCACGTAACCGGAGTCGGGACCTTGTTTCAGCGGGTACGATGAAAAATGGTTGGTTTTGCACGCTTCTGCGAAACGATCTTGATAGTTGGCCAAGGGCTATCTCCTGATTCGCGGCCGCCTGATTGCGGCCGCCCACCGTTGGGTCAGGCTGCGTTTTCAGCAGCTTCCTCATCGTCCGCGTTGGGAGTGTTCTTGAGCATCTCGGCGGTCGGCCCCTTGCCTGGTAGCTCAAGCGGGATAGGAGTGAGCCACTCCGCAAGGTTCGCGTAGCCCTCGCCGAAATCACCCCACTTCTGCACCTCGGTGGCCTTATTGTCGATTCCCACGCCGTCGGTGATTAAGCCGACAGCGAGGGCGCGAGCGTTCATCAGCGTTTCCCGCACGCCGATCGCAAGCAGGCCCAGCGTTATCACCGCATCCGGATAAGCAATGGCGATGCCCGCGCCGCCGAGCTTTACCGCTTGCTCATCCGTGTAGCCGCTGATCCTGGCCGGGCCGCGAAGGACAGCCGCTGCGATGCGCACTTCCTTGCCCTGTCGCATCTGCATGAGAAGATTCATACGCTCGTTGTTTGGCAGGTCGCTGGTGTATGCCCGGCACTCGGCATCCAGAGATGCGCCCACGGCGTCATTTGGCGAGAGAGCCAGGAATGGGAGGATTTTCTGGGATGCGTAGGTGTAGAGGTTTTGGGCTGTCTCCCGGATCGTCGGCATACCGTCCTTCACACCCATGACGTAATCGTCAAACGCAGCTGCTGATCGCCGCGTCTTTGCCTCTCGCGTCAGGTCGGCGTTTTCGCGGATGGCTTCCATTTTCGCCGATGCCTTCGAGTATTGATCGAGCATTGCGTCTTGAAGGCGCTGGAGTGGGCCAACATTTGGCCAAAGGGCCCAGGCGGTGCCGGGCAGATTTTCGGAGTGGTATTTCTTGAAGTCGTGAAGGAAAACAGTGGCAGATCCGACTTTTTGCATAGCGCCGACAGATCGTTGCAGGTTCATTTTGTGCACCTATGGTTGGTTTGCGTTTGTGGTTCAGGCTCGAAGTAGTCAGCGAGCGTCATTTGATCGGGATTCATCCCGCCGGCGGCCGCGGCGCTGAGCTCGTCCATGATCTGACTGATGGCTTGCACATCGTTATCGGTGGCCGCTAGGCCCAACTCGTTTTTGAGCTTGGCCAACTGCTTAAGAGGCTTCATTGCGCGCCTCGATAATTTGTCGATATTGCTCGGCGGCGTGCTGATCGATAGTCACACCCTCTGGAGGCCTGGTGACGATCCAGGCGCCGGGCGGTGGGGCGTGGCGGATATCCATGATCCCGACCTGAGCGCCATACCTGCCTGGTCGTTCAACGTGGCGCACGTGCAGGATCAGAGCCTTCGCCATCTCCTCGCACTGGTTGCTATCCATTGAGGAAAAGGGGAAAAACAGGCACTCGTTTTTCCCTTGGATTCGATAGTCCACCTGGTGTCCCGCAGTCTTGGGGAAGTCGGATTCTTGTTGCAGTTCGGTGGAGCTGGCGCGGATCACTGCCAGTACAATCAGCAGAACCGACTCGTCGGCCGCACCGATCTTTTGAGCCAGCCGCTGCAGTTCGGATTTCAGTGACTTGATGCTCATCGCTTCATTTCCTCGATTTGTAGGCGAAGCTCTTCCATCGCCTGTTGCAGCTCTGCCACCTCAATGACGCGAGCAACGGCCCCCAGTCCGAGAATGAGGTTCTTGCCCTGGTCGGGGGGAAGCTTCCCGTCAGCGATAGCCCTGAGCAGCGACCGGGCGGCACTCGGCAGGTCCGTGTCGTTCAGGTCGAACGTCACCGACTCCACTGAAGGTTTGATCGGCGGCACAAGCCGTTCAAGGATGAGCCGGCAGGCCTGCATATCTCCCTTCTTGGCGGCGGCCAGCACCTTCTTGGTCACCGCCTCGGCGCCCTCCGCCAGCTTCGCGCGGATCGCTTGGGTCTGCCCTGAGCGCCCGCCGGGGTTACCTGATTGCCCCGGCGCCCATTGCCCGGCGTTGGCGCGGCCCGTCACTGAGCGGCCTTCTTGCGCGCGCCGACCAGTTCGGCCGGATGCAGCAGTGCCAGTTCTGCAATGTGCAGATCGACGCCGGGGCCGGTGATATGGAAGCGGCCGCCGGCGAGCTCAGTCAGCGTCAACCCGCGCTCCGCAATCCAGCGCCGGGCGCGGTTGCGCTTGCTGCTGAAATTTCTAGGCGCGGGCAAGGCGAGACTCCAGGCCGATAACTGGTTTGTTCTCACTGAGGGCGATGAGCAGCGCGCAGGCTTCGATGCTGCCCGTGTCTGCGGCAGCGCGAAGGCGCGCCCAGGCCGAATTGAGCTCCGCCCGAGTAGGCTTGGCCTGTGGTCCTCGCTGTTTCGTTTGTTGGGTCTGCATGATCAATCCTCATTGGCTGCGAAACCGGGTGACGCAACCAAATTAGGACTTATCTGAGCGCATATCCAGTGTTTTATAGGTGCATCCCTCCACTCTTGGGAGAAACGGCCGAGCCTGCTCCGACCTGCTGTCAGGCGCTGGTTACCGTTAGATAATCGTAAAGTAACGTTGGGGGCATTGCCTCAATCGAGTGGTGGTAGATTGAAAGATTCAGTCACTAACGCGGATTGTGAGCAATGGATACTTATCTTTTCTCTGGGGCGATTCTCCCGGAACGGGCGCAGCTGCAGCTGCAAAACGCCCACAGATTTACTCATCTGAGCTCCGGAGTCACAGGCTCCATCCACATTAGCGTGCTTTGCAATCAGCTCGCTGTGTGGGTAACGAGTGAGGGCCATGATTGGGATATATTTGATCTACGAAATATAGTGAAAACCAGTGTGCAAAACCAAATTGCAATGGTTGGTTACCTGGTTGGCTATGCATATGACGTCGAGATCACGCGTGTTCTGTGTCCAGTTAAGGGCATCGACCATGTTTTTGGGATCGACATTCCATGTTTAGCAAGCCGGAACATCGGCTTGGATTTACAGCCGGCACTGGCAACGCTGGAGAGAAAGTCGTATGGCCCTAATGGAATGTTCCTCCACCGATGTTTCACGGACTTATGTTTCGCGATGAAGCACGCTGACGACACTGGATTTTATTGCTATCGAGCAATCGAGTCGTTGTTTCATCATTGCGCCGCCGTACACGGCTTAAGTCAGTCCAGTAAGCCTGTGAGGTGGGCGAAGTTTCGAGAGGTTTCATCCTGCGATGAGGCCACGCTTTATTTGATCAAGGAGGCAGCTGACCCATTGCGGCATGGAGAAGTGACAAGCTGTGGAGATGAGAATCGAGTGCAGCTCTTTACGTCAACGTGGGACGTAGTCGACGGGTACCTTAAAAGTGTGGTTGAGGTGCACGAAAACCTTGGGTGAGGCTTTGACAGGGTCTCGGCATCGTACGGCGAGCTTGACTGCCGAATAACCGGGACTTGGTCGATTGGAGAGACCAACACGTCTCAGTGAGACCAAAACGTCACACATCCGAGATGTTTCCCTATAGGACCGATATTTGGCAGTTGTTATCACTGCATTCGGAGATCTCCTCAGTTTTGAGGAAATTTGCGGAGCCCATATTTCGATCATCGATTGCGATTACCTGCCCGACCCATCTAAGACCGTATTCCCTGCAGAGCTGGCCCTGCTCATCGTTCGTAAGGCCGCATCGCTTGCCGACGACTTCGAGCAGCAGGCGCTTGATCAGCTCACCAGGGACGCCGCCTCAGCGATAGCCGCCGGCGCCGATCCGCGCCAGATAATCAGACAGATGCGTCTGTAACTCCCACCGCTGGTGGAAGTCTTGGTGTTCCACCATTGGTGGCGCATCGAGGTTTCCGCCATTGGAGTAAACCTCCCAGCCTTTTACGACCTTCTCGCGAAAGTGTCGGCAAGCCCGGCAGATGTGAGCAAAAGTCCGCGCATCTGTGATGTGCTCAGTTTTGAGCGCATCTTTCCCCACTTTTGGGGGCTGCAATTATTTTCCATCCCTCTGTTGATCTATGTAAGACAGTGTCTTACACTGAGCCTGTCAAGACGAGATGAGGCTCCCATGGCAAACACACCAACCGTAACGATGAGACTGCCCCAGGAATTGATCGAGCGCGTCGACGCATACGCAAAGCGCGTCACCGGTGATACAGGGGTCGAGGTAAACAGGACGGCAGCAATCCGCGCGCTTCTGGTGGCGGGGCTGGAAGTCAAAGAGAAGGGTAAGCAGTAACCGGCTGAGAATTTAGCCGATTAAAAAGAGGTGCCAACCCGGTGCGCTAACACCGGGAAGGCGATCACACGACGACACTTGAAGGTACACGTCATGCAATTTAAACAGAATACCATCCAAATTTTGGATGCGCACGGTCAGATCATCACCACCATGGTGCTGCCGGCCAACATCAAGCTTACCCAGTTGGCACCATTGAAGATCCTCGGCGATATCAGCGTGAAGGTCTTGCCGGGCGCTCCGGCTTTCAAAGGACTGAGCGTAGGGGGTGTGCTATGAGCCACTTGATAGAGCGCCGCAAGGCCTACGCCACCCACCTGCTCAAGACAGGTTTGCGTTATGGCTCTGAGGAGGACGTGGCGGCCCTGACGAAGGTGATCGAGGTGCAGATTGCCTCAATGCTCGCCACGCACTACAACCCTGGGCTGAATGACGCGCGTTATGACGTGTTCCGCAAGTTTTGGCTGCAAGGGGGTGTGAAATGAATCTGCAACCCCGCTCCATCCATGCAGAGCTGCTGAGCGAGGCAATACTCACTCCCGAGCAAATGTGCTCGATGAACTTCGCCAGAGAGGAGTTCGACAATCTGGCTCGCGTCCTGTGCCCGCTGCTGGATGTCATGCTTCTGGACGAGACAAACACAACCGCTTCCGACATTGCCCGTCACATCGAGCAGATCCGCCTGTTCAGCGGCAACTTCTGCTGGAAGCATCGTCACTTGGGCGCGTCTCACGGCGTGGTCGGCAAGGGGGACATGCAATGAATGGTTCTGTTCGAACGCGCGACGATTTGAGCTTCACCCAGCGCGACGTTGAGGGGCGTTTGATCAACTGGCCACGGAACAATCCCGGCGTGGCGGCCGATTGGCAGAAGGGTATCGACTTCTTTGAGTGCGAAGTGTGCGACCTGGCGACCCATGACGAAACTGAAGCGTTCGACGCGATCCGGTTCGCGCTTGTCGGGATGGGCGGGCGCTATACCTGCCTTGAAATTGGCTTTATCGAGCACGTAGCTCTGGCCGCGATGGTCGGCCTTCGTGCACTGCGTGAAGGTGCTCAGCCATTCATGCCTGCGGAGACCGACTGAGCAACTACGAAACTTTCGTTGTATCGACGGCACTACCCTGCAACGGGGTGGTGCCTTTTTGTTGTGGGAGCGACTCACGGCGCCGATCGCGAGCTACCGACCCTTGCCTTTCTCAGCCTGATAGATCAAATCCTTCCGAACCTCTTCCGCGCAAGGTCGACACATCCCGATCTGCGTCCAGGGCAAGAACTCAACAACCAGGAAAGTGAAGCCTCCGGAACGCTTACATTTACCTGCGTGCTGATGACTACAGGGCGCTTGTTTGTAGGTCTTCGGTCCCATTCTATTAACCTCCGGTGGTGGTAATTTAATAAGGGTGGGATTTTTTCCTTTTAGGTACTCCTCTGGAGGCCCCGGTTTTATTGGCGAGTAGTGGGAAAAAATCCCAGTACTCACGCAATGCAGCAAAACAACCGGACTCCACCGGACGAACAGCCGGCGATGACTGGGAAAAAATCCCAGTACTACGCGGAAAAATTCCCACCGAAAAACTCGAAATCAGATGAACTTGAAGCGTGGCGGGCCAGGGGATATTTCGAGGTCTTTCCCGGGGCAGTCATCAATTGCGGCCCAGGTGATCGCGTACAGTGCGCACCGTGCCATTCCCTGCTCTCTGCCCCCTTTGCGACTTTCCCTGGTGCGAACAATCAGGCCGGCATCCATCAGCTCAGACAGGGCGGAGGCGAGCGTTTTAGCGTCCATGGGTTTCCCCTTCGCGATCATCGAAGCCGTGCAAGAAAGGTCGCCGTTGTTGCGGCCGTTGTAGTTCCTGGCCAGCTTGATCAGCACGGTGACTGCCTTGGTCGACAGATTGTCGAAGGCATCACTGATCAGCAGTCGGTAGGGCAGGGCCAGCACTCGACCGCCGCCAAAGTCGACCTTGTATTTTGTCTTTCTGGCCATTCAGCGGCTCACAGGCAGGCGCCGAGGTGTCCTCAAAATTGAGGACACCTCCGCTTCTCTGGGTTACGACGCTTCGCGCAGGAGGATGTATTTGGCGACGCGATGAGGTGGCCGGCCTGGCTCGGTGGACTGGTGTGTCCAGTAGGTGCGGATTTCGTGACCTTTTTTCCTGAGGCGACGAATAGTGCTCGGTGGCTGAACGATGTCGAGCGTTTGAGCGGCCTCGACGGAGGAGACCGGCCCGTTTCTCAGTGCCTCGATCATCTTGCGGTCTTGCTCGGTTGAAGAATGGCGTGTCATAGTTTGCCCTTCACGTTGGTGCTATCCAGTGTGTTTTCGCTAAGGCGGTGCTCGAACACCGCCTTGGCAACCTCTCGCGCACTCCTGCGCATTTTTGCCTCCCCTATTCTCCAGAACCTCACCGCGAACCAGCTTTGGCGGCGCGTTCGATCCAGGCTTTCAGTTCGGTCATCAAGATCAAACGGCGCTTGCCGAGCTTGAAAGCCTTCAGCTCGCCTTGTGCGATTACTTCGTAAATCCCCGAGCGCGAGTGACCCACCAAGCGGGCTGCCTCTTCTACGCTCACCGAGATGGGTGTGGCCATGGTGGCTTGCAGCATTTTCTTCTCCTCTGGCGGCGGTTTTTTGGTGCCAGTGATTGCCAGTCTATACCGTGTATTTCTAAACGTGCAAGCAATTGCTAAACGAATCCGCACACAACCGGATTGACGAGAGAATGCGAGTCGAGCAAGCTATGGGGGTAGGTCAGTTGGGCTGACCTCATCAGAGCAGATGGAATGGTATGGCCACGAAGACGAGCAAGCGCACGGGCGAAACGAGCACCACGGTGAGCGTGGGGATCAGGATTGACCCAAAAATAAAGTTCGCACTGGACATCATGGGTCGCCTACAGAAACGCTCCCTTACAGCCGTTATCGAATGGTCGATTTCCCAGGCATTGGCCAGTCAAACAGATTTTGATGGCGGATCTCTTGGAGGGTCGCTAGACAAGATTTGGTCGACCGATGAGGCGGTAAGAACCGTGAACTTGGCAATTCACATGCCCGAGGCACTGACTTACGACGAGCTGAGGGTTTGGGAGACAATCAGGTCAAGTGACTATTTTTGGCAAACTTATCCAGACGGTTCATTCGGAGACGATTTCAATAGATTGGTGCTGAGTCGCATCAGGTCAAACTGGGGGACAATTTTGTCCCATGTTGAAAAGCACAAATCGTCCCCAACAGTGGTACCCATGACCGCCGATGACATCATCATTGATGACATACCGTTCTAGATCAGCTCAACTGCCGCTGCCTTGCTGTCGGGTGCGAGGTGGGCATAGCGCAGGGTCATCTTTATATCGGCGTGCCCCAGCAGATCCCGGATCGTGTTGAGCGGTACGCCGGCCATCACCAGGCGTGACGCGAAGTCATGCCGCATATCATGCCAGCGGAAGCCTTCGATCTCGGCGCGCTCTAACAGCTTGAGCCAAGCGCTTTTAACGTCCTCCAGACGGCCGCCTTCCTGACTCGGGAACACGTATCGAGATTTGCCGGCCAGCTTCTTCCAGTCTTCCAGCACACGCACTGTTTCCTTGTTCATCGGGATGTGTCGTGTGTCGCTTGTTTTGGTGGTGGCGCCGGCGGCGGTTATCGTCTTCGTCTGGAAGTTCACCGCGGACCATTTCAGGTCGAACAACTCTCCGCGTCTCATGCCTGTATTCAGCGATACCAGGACCATAGGCTTTAGGTGGTCTGTGAATGGGACCTGCAGCAAGCTAGGCATCAATTCCTTACCGCGATCCGCTCGCCACTTGTTCGCACTCTCGCGCTCCACCCTTGCTTCGTCTTGGCGGGCGTCCAGCGCTACCCGGAGCCGTTTCGTCTCTTCAGCATCTAAGTAGCGGACCAGTCCCATCGAGTCGACTTTTAAGGCTTTGAGCCTGTCCATCGGGTGGGTATCGATGTACTCCCACTCAACTGCTCTGCTGAATACCCCGCTAATGGAACCCATTTTTCGATTGACCGTCGACGGCTTGTTGCCTGACTGCATCCATCCCGTGCGGATCAGGTCCAGGTCGCGGCCCGTGATCTCGTCGAGACGCTGAGGCATGATTGGCTCGAAATTGTTGTCGAGCGTGTGCAGGGTTTTCTCATGCCCTTTGTGGTGCGTCTTGAACCAGGGCATATAGGTGTCATCGATGAACTGGCGCAAGGAGGGCAGGGCGATCCCCTTTCGAGCCTGAGCGACAGCCAGTGGCTCGCCGTGGGCGTGCGCGTCGGCGAGGTATTGAGCAGCCTCGGTTCTGGCTTGATCGAGCGTGAGGACACCAACGCGCCCCAGGGTGGCGTTCTTGTTACGTCCCCATGTGACCATATAGGACTTGTGACCGCTGGGCAGAACGCGGATAAAGAAACCCGGTTGCACGGTGTCATGCACGCGGTATGCTTTCGCTTCGGCGGCCAGGCTGCCGATCAACTTTTGTGTGATTTTGGTTTTCAATGGTTTGACCGTGACAGCAGGGTGGCAGCGAAAATCACTATACGGAGCAGTTTTCACGGACGCAACCGGACGATTACCGCCGTATTTGCTGGCCTTCCTCAAGTCTGGCGGGCTCGAAAATATCCCTCCTAAGGGGAAGGTTGCAGGTTCGAACCCCGCCTGGGACACCACCTCTTCAAAAAACAAAAAGCCCCGTCGCACTTACTCGTGCGGCGGGGCTTTTTGCGTTGGAGCGCTGGCGAGCTTTACAGCAACTCCGAGCGGCGCAACGCCTCGATGGTTTCAATCAGGTCGTCGTACGCCACTGGTTTACCCAGATGCTGATCGAACCCGGCTTCACGGGACTTCTGCATGTCGCTCTGAGTGCCATAACCGGTGAGGGCGATCGCCGGTACGTGTTTCGCCAGCGGCAGCTTGCGCAGTGCAGCCATCAGTTCATAGCCGGTCATGACCGGCATGCCGAGGTCGGAGATGATCAGGTCGTAGCGCGTGTTCTCAGCGTCTTTCAGCGCTGCCACGGGATGGTCGAAGGCCGTCACTTCGGCATCTTCCATTTCCAGGAGCATTTTCAAGGTCTCCAGCACTTCCGGCGAGTCGTCGACCAGCAGAATGCTCAAGCCCGCCAGCTTGCCCGACTCCGGTTCTGCCGAGGGCTGCTCCGCGGTTTCTACGGTTTCGGTTGCCAGCGGCAGGCATACGGTGAACGTGCACCCGGCGCCCAGGCCCGGTGAGGCGACCCGTACTGTGCCGTGTTGCGCCTCGGTCAGTTGCCGTACCAGCGACAAGCCAATGCCCAGTCCTTCGCGTTGATGATTGGTGTGCTGCTTTTCCGCCTGGCCGAACAGGTCGAACACGTGTTCGAGATTTTCCGCCGCGATACCGACGCCATTGTCCCTGACGTTGAGTTGAGCCATTTGCCCGCTTCTGCTGGCAATCAATTCGATGCGTCCGGTCGGCGGGGTGAATTTCAGCGCGTTGTTCACCAGATTCCAGATGATCTGTTCGACGCGGGTCGGATCGGCATGGATGAAAAGCGACTCTTCGGGCAGTTGCAGGTCGATGTGCGTTGCATGCTGTTCATTCAGCACGACCGTGTGGATGTCACGCAGCACAGCGCTCAGGTCGACGCGGGCCAGTTGCAGCTTGAGCTTGCCGGTGCGTACGCGAGCCACGTCGAGCAAGTCGTCGATGATCCGCGCCTGGCTGTTGACGGCATCGCAGATGGTATTGACCGCTTTGGTCGCCGGGCCGGCAGTACGGATCATCGGCAGGCGCCGCAGCAGTTCGGCGTTGAGCTGAATCAGATTCAACGGATGCTTGAGTTCGTGGGACATGACCGCAAAGAACTCGTCGCGCAACGACACCGTGTTGCGTGTCTGGGCCAGTTCCTTGCTTTGCTCGTCCTGCGCGCGTTTATGCCCGGTAAGGTCGCGGGCAATCTTCACATAACCCTGCAAGTAGTCGCCGCTGAGCAGCGTGACTTCGCCGCTGCAGAAAAACCGGCTGCCGTCCTTGCGTACGTGCCAGCGCTCGTCCTGAGCGCGCCCGTGCTGACGAGCCGTGGACAGTTCGTTTTCAGCCATGCCGGCAGCACGGTCTTCGGCTGTGAAGATGAAATCGTAGTACTGACCTTCGGCCTCGTTTTTGCTGTGGCCAAAGATCAGTTCAGCGCCTTTGTTCCAACTGGTGATCGCACCCATTTCATCGAGGATGATAATCGCGTAATCACGTGTACTCTCAGCGACCAGTCGCATGCGTTCTTCGCCCAGGCGCAGCTCTTCCTCGGCTTCGCGGCGTTTGCTGATGTCGATGAAGGTCAACACGGTGCCGTCGATGTGGTCTTCGCTGGAGCGATAAGGCAGCAAGCGGGCGATGTACCAGCGGTTATCGGTACTGTTGACCTCGCGTTCGATCATGTTCAGCGATTCGAACACTTGCGCCGCGTCCTCGGTCATCGCCGGGTAATTCAGGCGATGGGTGATATCCAGCAGTGAACGGCCGGTGTCTACCGGCAACATGCTGAAGATGTCGGTGGCGCGCGGCGTGAACCATTTGATGCGCATGCTGCGATCGACGAACACCGTAGCAATGTCGGTAGAAGCGATCAGATTGGTCAGATAATCGTTGATCTTGTCGGTTTCTTCGACTTTGGTCTTCAGCTCGTAGTTGACCGTCAACAGCTCTTCATTGATTGACTGCAACTCTTCCTTGCTGGTCTCGAGCTCTTCGGTGGCCGAGCGCAGTTCTTCGTTGATCGCCTGCATCTCCTCGTTGGAAGCCTTGAGCTCTTCGCTGGAGATTTCCGACTGTTCGATGGTGTCCTGCAAATGCAATTTGGTGCGTTGCAGCTCACGTTCGAGGTTGGAGAGCACCTGGCTTTCAGTCTGCAGCATCGTGGTCAACGCCTGCTCGTGCGCGTCGATCTCCGTTTCATCGAAGGTCACCAGCACGCACTCGCTGTCGAAGTCGTCGTCCTTGTACGGCTGCGCAATCAGCGTGATGCGGTATTGGCGCTCCTCGCGCTTGAGCAGCACTTCACGCGAGCGCACGGTGAGGTTGCTTTGCTGCACCTGGAACAGCGTCGTGCGAATTTCCAGGCGCAGTTCCGGCAGGATCAGAGTCAGCAGGTTGCGTGACAGCTCGCCGCCGACATGCCGCAGGAAGCGCCCGGCGGCTTCGCTCATGTGAAGGATATCGGCGTTGGTGTCGACGATAATGCTCGGCGGGGCGAAGCGTTCTATGGCGCGGCGGTGGATATCGGCAAACGACAGCTTGACGGGCTCGATGGCTTTCGATGGCGGTCGGGAAACGCTGGTGCGCATATAACCGCCACTCGGCATGGTCGGGGTGCGGCGGCTGTTCGCCGTACCAGTCTTGGCGCGGAAGATGCGGTTGCGCTTGTCCACTGGCGCGAACAGTTCATGGCAGGCATCGGCGCTTTCCGAGGTGCCGAGAAACAGGAAACCACCCGGTCGCAGGGCAAAGTGGAACATCTGCAGGATTTCCCGCTGCACCTCGCGATCCAGGTAAATCAGCAGATTGCGGCAAACGATCAGGTCGATCTGCGAGAACGGCGGATCGGACAACAGGCTGTGCTTGGCGAACAGCACTTTCTCGCGGATTTCCTTGCGGATCCGGTAGTGGTCATCGTCTTTGACGAAATAATGCCGAAGGCGTGTTGGCGGTACGTCGGTGACGATGGCTTGCGGATAGGTGCCGGCGCGGCCAGTGGTGATCGCGCGTTCGTCGATATCGGTGGCGAACACTTGCAGGTTGGCCTTGCTGCTTTGTACCTGCATCTGATCATCGAGCAGGATTGCCAGGCTGTAGGCTTCTTCGCCGGTCGAGCAGCCGGCAGACCAGACGCGCAATTCTTCTTTTTCCGACGAGTCGGCAACCGATTGCACCAGTTGCGGCAGCACATCGCGCTCAAGGGCTTCGAAGGCTTCGCGGTCACGGAAGAAGTTGGTCACGCCGATCAGCATGTCGCCGAGCAGGGCCTTGGATTCTTCCGGGGTGTTTTGCAGGTAGTCGTAATAGGCGCCGAGGTCAGACTGGCTGGTGACCTGCATGCGCCGCTCGATGCGGCGCAGCACGGTGGCGCGCTTGTAGTGTTTGAAATCGTGACCGGTGCTGCTGCGCAGGTACAACAGGATCTCATGCAGGCGTTGTTCGGCGATCGACGCTTCGTGTTCGTTTGCAGGCTTCAAGGCTTTCAGGTCGGGATCATTGGCGCTGGGTAATTTGATGTTCTGAGAGTTGCGCCACAGCTCCATCAGTTTCTGCGGCATCTCGACCACTGGCAGTATCAGATCGACCATGCGCGTCTCGATGGCGGCGCGCGGCATGCCGTCGAACTCGGCGTCTTCCGGCACTTGTACCAGCGTCACGCCACCCTGTTCCTTGATTCGCGACAAGCCCACCGCACCATCGGAACCGGTGCCTGAAAGCACCAGGCAAAAAGCCCGCTCGCGATGCACATCGGCCAGATCGCGGAAGAACAGGTCGATGGCAGTGTGGCGCGCTTGCGGTGAGCCAGCGAGGCTGACGCGCAGGTAGCCGTCATTCATCGTCAGCGAGTGCGCCGGAGAAATCACGTACACGCAGTTCTTTTCGATCGGCACCGGCTGCGTCACTTGCAGCACCGGCATGCGCGTCGATTCCTGAATGATCTGGTCGGCGATGCTCTGGTGATCGGGCGACAGGTGCAAAATGATCACGAACGCCATGCCACTGTCCTTCGGCATATGCTCGAAAAACAGCTTGATTGCTTGCAGGCCGCCCGCCGAGGCGCCGATGCCCACCACGGGGAAATTCAGGTGGCTGGGGGTCAGGTCCTTGCGTTCGGGCGCAGAGGGCGAGGCAGGGGTTTTCGAGGTCATCACTTCGGCCTTTTTTGTGGCGGTACAAGCGTATCGCGGACGTCCGGGGGCGCAGGTAATTGAGCAGAATAAACCTCATTTGCGGATCTGCCTGCACTTTTGAAGGACAAATGTGCTGCCTGTGTTTTTGACATCCGGCGAACGACGACCGTGCCGATTATTTTGCCGGTGTGATGATCGGTTGTCAGTGGTTGTTAATTTCGATCCTCAGACGCTTCGACAATCTCAACGAAGAATCTTGAGCAGCACCCTCAGGCCCCGGGATTTTTGGCCGATAACCCGAACGGTGAGTTCAGACTCCAGCGAAATCGCTTGATGGCGCATGGCCTCCGGCTATCATCTGCGCGCCTGAAATCGCCTCGGTTCGTTTTCTTCAATTGCCTGGAAATCTTCGATGTCGTCGTATCACCAAAAAAGCTTTCTGATCGTCGATGATTTTTCCGATTTCCGCAGTTCCGTGCGTTCGATGTTGCGTGAGCTCGGCGTCAAGGATGTCGATACTGCCGACACTGGCGAGCAGGCGCTGAAGATGTGCTCGCAGAAGTCCTACGATTTCATTCTTCAGGACTTCCACCTCGGCGACGGCAAGAAGAACGGCCAGCAGGTGCTCGAAGACCTGATGTCGGAAAAGCTCATCAGCCACGAAGCCGTTTTCGTCATGGTCACCGCCGAGACCAGTCAGGCGATGGTGCTCAGTGCGCTGGAGCATGAGCCGGATGCGTACCTGACCAAGCCGTTCAACCGTTCCGGGCTGGCCCAGCGCCTTGAGCGTCTGGAGCAACGCAAGACGTTGCTCAAACCGATTCTGCAGGCCCTCGATCGCGGTAAGCCGGTCGAGGTGCTCAATGCCTGTATTGCCCTGTGCAAACAGGACATCCGCTATTCGCCGCTGTGCCTGCGTTACCGCGCCGATGCGCTGCGCGACATGAACCAGAACGAAGCGCTGGAGCGGCTCTACGACGGCATCATTGCCGACCGGCCGTTGCCGTGGGCCTTCGCCGGATTGGGCAAGTTGCTGTTCAAACGCGGGCAGGTAACGCAGGCCAAAGAGGTCTATGAAAAGGCCTTGAAAGTGTTCCCGATGATGCCGGCGCTGTATGACGGCATGGCCGATGTGCTGGTGGCCGAAGGCGACAGCAAAGGCGCGCAGCGGGTGCTCGAAGAAGCGATTCGTCTGTCGCCGCTGGCGGTGCGCCGTCAGGCTTTGCTCGGCAAACTGGCGATGGCCAACGAAGATTTCGAAACCGCCTCGCGGGCTTATCGTCAGGCCGTGGCGCAGGGCGCGCAGTCGCGTTTCAAGGACCCGGAAAGCAATCTTGGCCTGGCTCATGCACTGATCAGCAAGGGCAGCGATCGCGGCCTCGACACGCGCACGCGGCTGGAGATCAACACTACGCTCAGTGCCGTGGCCAAGGAGAACCCGAGCGATCCCGGCCTGCAAATTCGCGCGCGGCTGATGAAGGCCACCAGCCTGTTGCTCAACGACGCCGAAACCGCCGACAAGCTCACCGAACAAGCACTGATGCGCCTCGATGGCATGGAGCAATTCATGAGCCCCGAGGCGGCGTTGCTGGTGGCCAAGCAGTTGCAGATGCTCGGTCAGGCCGAGGCGGGCACTTCGATGCTCAAGAGCTGCGCGGAGATTTACGGTGATGACCCGGCGGTGATGAAAGACATTGCCAAGCTCACCGACGATCCGACGATTCTCAGTTCGAGTAACGCTGCGGCCGATCTCAATCGCCAGGGCGTGCGCGTGTACAAGACCGGCAATCTGGTCGAGGCCCGCGAGGTGTTCCGCAAGGCGCTCAAGCTGCAACCGAAAAACATCAGTATTGCGCTGAACCTGGCCCAGTCGCTGCTGCACGGCACCGACACCAGTGTGCCGTCGGCGGAACTGGAAGAATGTCGGGCCTGCCTGAAACTGGTGGGCCTGATGCCCGACACCGACGCGCGTTTTGCGCGTTATCAGAAGCTGAAAAGCAAGGCGTTTGGCGAATGAACCCAATTGATCCGGCGCTGGATTTTTCCACGGTGATTGCCTCCACCGTCCACGACATGAAGAACTCCCTGGCCATGCTGATGCAGGCGCACAGCCAATGGCTGGCGCGTCTGCCGAAAGAGCTGCGCGACGGCTCGGAGCAGGGCGTGATCGACTTCGAGTTCGCCCACCTCAACGGCATGCTGGTGCAGTTGCTCGGGCTGTACAAACTCGGCGTCAACCAGTTGCCGCTACAGCCGGCCTATCACGAACTCGACGATTTCATTGAGGCGCAACTGGCCGCGCATCAGGAAGTGTTTGCCAGTCGCGGCATCATCGCCACTTATGAAGTGGACCCGTTGAGCCCGCTGGGTTTCTTCGATCGCGAGCTGATCGCCTCGGTGCTCGGCAACTGCATCAACAATGCGATTCGCTACGCCCGCGAGTCGTTGCTGATTACCGTCAGCGACGAAGCCGGGCAACTGGTGCTGAGCATCAATGACGATGGCGACGGCTATCCAGCAGAGATGCTCGAGCGTCAGGCCGATTATGTGCAGGGCATCAATCACAGCAGCGGCAGCACCGGCCTCGGTCTGTATTTCGCCAATCGCATCGCCGCGCTGCATCAGCGCAACGGCGTGGAAGGGCGCACCGAGATCAGCAATGGCGGGCCGTTGGGTGGTGGGGTGTTCAGCCTCTACTTGCCCTGAGGTCTGGTGTAGGAGCTGCCGAAGGCTGAGATCTTTTGATTTTAAAAAGCAAGATCAAAAGATCGCAGCCTCGTTGCACTCGTCAGCTCCTACGGCTCCTGCACAAGATCGGGATTTTTGTGGGCGCTGCTTGATATTCCGAACAGCCGCAGCCTATTTTGTCCGGGTCGCCGTTCGCGGCTCGCACAACAACAAGGATTGCGTCATGACAACCGATGGCCAGGGTTCACTCGCGCAGCGATTGACCGGCATTGATGAGATTGAATGTGTCACCCCGGATCTGAACGGTGTGCCACGGGGCAAGGTGATGACCGCCGAGGGTTTTCTCGAAGGGCGGCGTTTGCAGTTGGCGCGGGGTGTGCTGCTGCAATGCATCATGGGCGGCTATCCGCCGGCGCGGTTCTACGGCAGCGATGACGGCGATCTGGCGCTGGTCGCCGATCCTGCGCAGATTCACCGTTTGCCCTGGAGCGACGAGCCGCGCGCCATGGCGATTTGCGACGCCGACGAACTGAGCGGGGAGAGCTCCAGTCTCTCGACCCGTGGCCAGCTCAAAGCGGTCATCGCCCGTTACGCCGCGCACGGTCTGGCGCCGGTGGTGGCGACCGAGCTGGAATTTTTTGTCTTCGCACCCAATACCGATCCGACTCAGCCGTTCCGTCCGCCGGTGGGCCTCGACGGCCGCCGCGAGGATGGCCAGTCGGCGTTCAGCGTCAGTTCCAACAACGGTCTGCGGCCGTTCTTCAGCGAAGTGTATAAATGCATGGCCGCCCTGGGCCTGCCGCGCGACACCTTCATGCATGAAATGGGCGTCAGCCAGTTCGAGATCAATCTGCTGCACGGCGACCCGCTGCTGCTGGCCGATCAGACGTTCCTGTTCAAGCACCTGCTCAAGGAGGTCGCGCTCAAGCATGGCCTGAGCGTGGTGTGCATGGCCAAACCGCTGGCGCACACGCCGGGCAGTTCGATGCATATTCACCAGAGCATCGTTGAGATCGGCAGCGGCAAGAATGTCTTCACTGACTCGAACGGCGAGCCGACGTCGATGTTCCGCCACTTCATCGGCGGGCAACAGGCAGGCCTCGCCGATTTCACCGCACTGTTTGCGCCCAACGTGAATTCCTATCAGCGCCTGTGTCATCCGTACGCGTCGCCAAACAATGCCTGCTGGTCCCATGACAATCGCGCCGCCGGCTTGCGTATTCCTGCCAGCTCGCCGGTCGCACGTCGGGTCGAAAATCGTCTGCCGGGCGCCGACGCCAATCCGTATCTGGCCATCGCCGCCAGTCTGGCTGCGGGTTTGCATGGCAT
Organism: Pseudomonas sp. H26/SER47-MNA-CIBAN-0231; assembly: GCF_040310465.1. Classification (NCBI taxonomy): domain Bacteria; kingdom Pseudomonadati; phylum Pseudomonadota; class Gammaproteobacteria; order Pseudomonadales; family Pseudomonadaceae; genus Pseudomonas; species Pseudomonas sp. H26/SER47-MNA-CIBAN-0231. Next base: position 25,264 of record NZ_JBEOPW010000005.1, read on the forward strand.
CGAGCAGGAACTGGAGCCGAGCGCGCCAATCCAGGGTGAGTTCGCCGTGCCGGATAATCTGGCCTTGCCGTGTACCTTGCACGCCGCGCTGGAGCGTCTGAAACGTAGCCAGTTGGCGAGGGAACTGTTCGGGTCGGAGTTCATCGAAGGCTACATCGCTTCGAAGACCATGGAGTTGACCAGCTTCTTTGATGAAATCACTCCCTGGGAGCGCCGTGTGCTGGCCGCCCAGGCCTGACGTATCGCTGCTGCCGGGCTGTCGTTCTGACCGCCCGGTATTTACTGCAAGGAGCCGCTCGGAACGCCGATGCGCCAAATCTGGAAATCCTTTCGAGCGCTGTATTTCGCCTCGCTGATGATGTTGATCGGCTCAGGCCTTCTTTCTACTTATCTGGCTTTGCGTCTGGCTGCCGACAATGTCGACGGGCTGTGGGTCGGTGCGCTGATGGCGGCCAACTATTTCGGTCTGGTGCTGGGCGGCAAGATCGGCCATCGCCTGATTGCCCGGGTCGGGCATATCCGTGCCTACTCGGCGTGTGCCGGGATCGTTGGCGCGGCGGTGCTCGGCCATGGACTGGTGGACTGGCTGCCGGCGTGGCTGGTGCTGCGGACGATCGTCGGTCTGGGCATGATGTGTCAGTACATGGTCATCGAGAGCTGGCTCAACGAGCAGGCCGATGCCAATCAGCGCGGGCTGGTGTTCAGCGGTTACATGATCGCCTCTTATCTGGGCCTGGTGCTGGGCCAGCTGATTCTGGTCATGCACCCCGGCCTCGGCCTGGAACTGCTGATGCTGGTGGCGCTGTGCTTTGCCCTGTGTCTGGTGCCGGTGACGCTGACCCGACGGATTCACCCGGCGCCTCTGCACCCCGCGCCGATGGAGCCGCGCTTCTTTATCAAGCGTGTGCCGCAATCGCTGAGCACGGTGCTCGGCGCCGGTCTGATCATTGGTTCGTTCTACGGTCTGGCGCCGCTGTATGCATCGCAACAGGGGCTGACGACCGAGCAGGTCGGTCTGTTCATGGGTAGCTGCATTTTTGCCGGTCTGCTGGTGCAGTGGCCGTTGGGCTGGTTGTCCGACCGTTATGACCGCGCGCTGCTGATTCGCTGCTTTGCCGGGTTTCTCGCAGTGGCGGCTTTGCCGTTGGCGATCATGCCGCAGGTGCCGCTGGAGGTGCTGTTCGTTGTCGGGTTCTTCTGTTCGCTGGTGCAGTTCTGCCTGTATCCGCTGGCGGTGGCGTTTTCCAACGACCACGTCGAAGGCGATCGCCGCGTGTCGCTGACCGCCATGTTGCTGGTGACTTACGGCGTCGGCGCGAGCATCGGGCCGCTGCTGGCGGGCGTGCTGATGAAATTTCTCGGCAGTCAGAGCCTGTATGCGTTCTTCAGTTTCTTCGCGTTGGTGCTGGTCTGGCGGATTCGTCCGAAAGCGGTCACCAACCTGCACCAGGTCGACGACGCACCGCTGCATCACGTGGCAATGCCGGACAGCATGTCCAGCTCGCCGCTGGTGGCGGCGCTTGACCCGCGTGTCGATGAGCAGGTGGTGCAGGAGCAGATGGTCCAGGACCCGGCGCCGGTCACTCCTGAGCCTGAGCCTGAGCCCGAAGCGCAGCCGGAAGCAGTCGTTGAAACCGAACTGGACAGCGGCAATGACGACAAGCCAGCGCCAGATATCAGTGGTGGCAGGCCTTGAGCCGAAGATAAACATCGGCGCATAAAAAAGGGCAGTCCCGCACAGGACTGCCCTTTTTATTGATCGCTGCGACTCAGAGATCGTCTTTGTCGAAACGCCGTGCTTCACGCTGCAACTGGTAAACAAAACGCTCGACGTTGCGCGCAGCCTGGCCACTGATGTTGTGGAAGCGCAGACCGGCGAAGGTGATGTTGAGTTTTTCTTCGAAATGCAGATAGCGCAGTTCGACCGATGTTGGCTGGTTGCCGAACAGCGGCGGGGCGATCAGGCGATCGTAGACCTGGCCCAGTTGCAGGCGATCAGTGATGTCGCCTTCGAAGCGGAACTTGCAACCGGTCGCAGAAATATCCAGCAGCTTGCCCTGCAGAGGAACCTTGAGCTTTTCGCCGCCCAGTTCAACGCTGACCAGATCGGTGAGCTTCAACGCAGCGCGGAAGGCGTTACGGCGCTGGTGATAGACCACTTCGCTCGGCAGGTCGCCGGTGTAGAAACGGTCGCCGTCGGATTCTTCGATGTTCAGCGTGCCGTTGCATTCCCAGGCGATGCGCACGCCGTCATGAAAGCCTTCGACCTTGAACGGTTCGCCAGCCTGGAGGAAGCGCTCTCCATCGCGCGGGATCATTTCGTCCAGCGCGATCGTTGCGGTTTCGCGGTCGACCTTGATCAGGTAACTCTGAAAACGCTGGCTGCGTTCGTGGAAGGTGATGATCAGCGGATCGTGGCTGTCTTGCAGCTGGCGCAGGTTGCTGGAGATTTCCAGTGGCGTGGTGAGCACCTTCGGAGGCTGCGGAGCATCATCCGCGCTTAGGGTGTTGGACACGGTTCTTCAATCTCCAGACAAAATAAGACGACTGGCCAGTATTTTGCCAGCATGTTGCGCAAGTGGATAGTGCAGGGCCAGCGAATGGCTCATGCCTGGCTGAGCGTTCGCGGCTTGACCGGTTTGGCAAAGGTCCCGCTGGCGTCGTACAGCGCTGGCGGCTCACCGCCGGTGAGGATCTTCAGCTGATTGGCCGTGGTCGCCTGCTGGATCTGGATCGACTGGCCGTTCTTGATGTTGGCAGCCTGGCACTGGGCGATCAGCGCGGTCAGGGCATCGCCCTGGGTCAGCAACTGGTCGCCAATGCTCGACTGGCTGGCCAGTTGCTCAAGACCTGTGCGATCGGTCGGCAGGTTGAGGCTGGCGAGGATTTCGCTGCGCTTGCGGCCATGCTGCTCGAGCAGAATGATCAACGCTTGCTTGGTCGCCAGAATTTCTTCCAGCAACGGCATGTCGCGACCATGCAAAGCGAGGGATTCGGTTTGCAATAACTCCAGCAATTGTTGCGCTGGAGCAAAGTCGTCGTTGATCAGTTGCAATAAGTTAGTGTCGTGCATGGCTGGCCTTGGGGTTTAAGCGTCCAAAAGCCTGGCGCCGGCAAAAGCCTAGCGCTGGGCTTCGAAGTTGAGCAGTTTGCTGGCTACACGGTTGCTGTCGACTTTATAGCTGCCATCGGCAATCGCGGCTTTCAACTCGGCCACACGGGCTTTGTCGACAGCAGGCTGATCGCGCAGCTTGTCAGTGACCTTCTGCAACTGTTGAGCCTCATTGCTGAGGTGTACCGACTCCCCGCTTTTGGCGACATTGGCCTGTTCGGCCTGGGTATTCAGCGGCGCGGAGGGGCTGTTTTCAGCGCTTTCCTTGGCGTTGCTGGTACGTGTGCTGCCGGTTAGTGACGAGGAACTGTTCAATCGGTTGAAATCGATAACCATGATAAAAAACCTCTGGGAATTTGGACGCTTGCCATGTTTTCGGCTATCCCCTGAAAAACTTTAGGCCCAATCAACCATAAGCTTGCATGCGCCGTTGCGAGACCTGCTGCGGCACAGTTTAGGGAAGCGACGGGATCGGCGCCAGTTTTCTCCACGAGGCTTTTACATGGCCACTTCGACCTGTCCCGGCGCAATCACCTGCGCCTTGATAACTCTTTGAGAATTAAGGTTTTTTACTCGAATCTGTTCTTTCATACCGCCATTGGAGAGCGCTTCCCCCGGCATGCGTACGGCAAGGGTGCCGCTGCGCGCAGTGATCACCACCTGGTCACCCTTGCGGATCACTTCGGCCTGTTCCAGATGCACCAGTGTGATGACCTGATCGGCGACCGTTGGTCGGGTAAGTTTCTGCCCGATCGCTTCGTCGACGGAAGTCAGGAAACCCTGGTTGATCGTGCTGACGTCGCGCTCGCGCAAGGTCACATCCTGCGGCTCGATAATGCCGGCGCGTTTCAGCGGACGAGTGGTCGTCACGATCTCGCGAAACAGGCGGACTTGAGCGGGTACGAACACCGTCCAGGGCGAACTGCCTTCGCAGCGAACCTTCACCGTGACGCGGCCCAGCGGGCGTGCCGGGCTCTCCAGCGTGGCTGTCAATTCCTTGTCGCACATGGGCATGCGCATGCGCGGGTCGAGCTGGTTGACTTCGATTTCGTAGCGGCCTTCGGTTTGACTGGAAGCCAGATAGTCTTCTACGGTGAATTCAAGAAAGCCCTGAGTCACGCCGATAAGCATATCAGGCAAGGTAACCGCATCTGCATGGGCAGGACTGCCAGCAAGCAAGCAGCAAACGGCGGACACCGCGCAAAGCCCTTTGCGAAGGGAGGATGTCAGGCGTCGGGAAAATGTCGTTTGAGCGTTCATACGAGTTAAAAAGCAAGCGCCGTGCCGTTTAGCAATGAATGTGCGTCGCAACAACACTTGGCGTTGGTGTAGGAGTCTGGGCATGGCTGGTGTAATGGATTCGGTGAACCAGCGCACGCAACTGGTAGGGCAGAATCGCCTCGAGCTGCTGTTGTTCCGTCTCGACGGGCCGCAGCTCTACGGGATCAACGTGTTCAAGGTACGGGAAGTGTTGCAATGCCCGTCCCTGACGTTGATGCCCAAATCCAGTCCTGTCGTGTGCGGGGTAGCGAATATACGGGGAGCGACCATTCCGATCCTGGATCTGGCAATGGCAACGGGCTCCGGTGCGTTGAAAGACAAGAACAGTCCGTTCGTGATCATCACGGAGTACAACACCAAGACCCAGGGTTTCCTGGTCCGCTCGGTGGAGCGCATCGTCAACATGAACTGGGAAGAGATCCATCCGCCACCCAAGGGTACCGGCCGCGATCACTACCTGACCGCTGTGACCCGGGTCGACAATCAGTTGGTCGAAATCATCGACGTCGAGAAGGTGCTGGCCGAAGTGGCGCCGACGCCGGAAGCGATTTCGGTGGGCGTGGTCGATGTCGAGACGCAGACCAAGGCGTTGTCGCTGCGGGTGCTGACGGTCGATGACTCGTCGGTGGCGCGCAAGCAGGTCACGCGTTGTCTGCAGACCATCGGTGTCGAAGTGGTGGCGCTGAACGACGGCAAGCAGGCGCTGGATTACCTGCGCAAGCTGGTCGACGAGGGCAAGAAGCCGGAAGAAGAGTTCCTGATGATGATTTCCGACATCGAGATGCCGGAGATGGACGGGTACACCCTGACGGCGGAAATCCGCGGCGACGCACGCATGCAAAAGCTCCATATCATCCTGCATACTTCGTTGTCGGGGGTATTCAATCAGGCGATGGTGAAGAAAGTCGGTGCTGATGACTTCTTGGCCAAATTCCGTCCTGATGACCTCGCATCCCGGGTAGTCGACCGGATCAAAGCAGCAGATATCAGCTAGGGGCCTTCTGCCCCTGGCGGTCAACACGATTTAAGAGGCGGCATCATTGTCTACGGGTAATTTGGATTTTGAACAGTTCCGGGTCTTCCTGGAAAAAGCCTGTGGCATTCTGCTCGGTGAAAACAAGCAGTATCTGGTCTCGAGCCGTCTCAACAAACTGATGGAGCAGCAAGGCATCAAGTCCCTGGGTGAGCTGGTACAGCGCATCCAGACCCAGCCGCGCAGCGGTTTGCGCGAGCAGGTGGTCGATGCCATGACGACCAACGAAACCCTGTGGTTTCGCGACACCTATCCGTTTGAAGTCTTGAAGAACAAGGTACTGCCGGAAGCGATCAAGGCCAGCCCCAACCAGCGTCTGCGGATCTGGTCGGCGGCCTGCTCGTCGGGACAGGAACCGTACTCGCTGTCGATGTCGATCGACGAGTTCGAGCGCAGCAACCTGGGTCAGTTGAAGATGGGTGTGCAGATCGTTGCCACCGATCTGTCGGGCCTGATGCTCAACAACTGCAAGACCGGCGAGTACGACAGCCTGGCGATCGGTCGCGGTCTGTCGCCGGAACGCCTGCAACGCTACTTCGACCCGAAAGGGCCGGGGCGCTGGGTGGTCAAGGCGCCGATCAAGAGCCGGGTGGAATTCCGCTCTTTCAACCTGCTCGACAGTTACGCAGCGCTGGGCAAGTTCGACATCGTGTTCTGCCGCAACGTGTTGATCTACTTCTCTGCCGAAGTGAAGAAGGACATTCTGTTGCGCATTCACAGCACGTTGAAGCCGGGCGGGTACCTGTTCCTTGGCGCTTCGGAAGCGCTGAACGGATTGCCGGATCATTACCAGATGGTTCAGTGCAGCCCGGGGATTATCTACAAGGCGAAATAAGCGGTTTGCGCTGATACAAAAAACGGGAAGCCCGCAAAGGCCTCCCGTTTTTTATGCCCGAAGAAATTCTCTTAACACCAACAATCCCTGTGGGAGCGAGCTTGCTCGCGAAGAGGCCGTCACATTCTGCATTTGCATTGGCTGACACGCCGCCTTCGCGAGCAAGCTCGCTCCCACAATTGTCCGGCTGTGATGGGACGGCAAGCGGCAGAAAAGCGGCATCCGGCGGTAACCGGTTGCCGCTTTTCTGGCATTGCCGCTTAGCCTGCCCGGCGCAAAGCCCCGGAATACGGGCCTTTGTTCATTTGGCACGGCGCTTGCTAAAGCTCAGATACGAAAAACCGGTCACCTGAAGGTTCCCGACATGAGCATCAGCTTCGACAAAGCGCTGGGCATTCACGAAAAGGCATTGGGCTTCCGCGCCCAGCGTGCCGAAGTGCTGGCCAACAACATCGCCAACGCCGACACCCCGAACTACAAGGCGCGGGATCTGGATTTCTCCAAAGTGCTCGAAGCACAGACCGAGAAGACCAAGACCGGCGGCCACTTTGCCCTGAACATGACCAACAGTCGGCACATCGAGGCTGAAGGACTGGGCAATGGCGACGAGTCGCTGATGTATCGCACGCCGATGCAGCCTTCGATCGACCAGAACACCGTCGACGCTCAACTGGAACAGTCGAACTACGCAGAAAACGCCGTCGGCTTCCAGGCCAGCTTCACCTTGCTCAACAGCAAATTCAAAGGGCTGGTGTCAGCCCTGCGCGGAGAATAATCCATGTCCCTGTCCAGCGTTTTCAACATTGCCGGCAGCGGCATGAGCGCGCAGACCACACGCCTGAACACCGTGGCCTCGAACATCGCCAACGCCGAAACCGTTTCGTCGAGCATCGACCAGACCTACCGCGCGCGCCATCCGGTATTCGCCACCATGTTCCAGGGCGGTCAGGCCGGCGGTAGCAATTCGCTGTTCCAGAACCAGGACGCAGCCGGGCAGGGCGTGCAGGTGCTCGGCGTCGTCGAAGACCAGAGCAACCTCGAAGCGCGCTACGAGCCGAACCATCCGGCCGCCGACGCCAAGGGCTACGTCTACTACCCGAACGTCAACGTGGTGGAAGAAATGGCTGACATGATTTCCGCGAGCCGCTCGTTCCAGACCAACGCGGAAATGATGAACACCGCCAAAACCATGATGCAGAAGGTACTGACCCTCGGTCAGTAATAAGGGGCGACTGCCATGAGCGTTACGGATACCACCAGCAGCCTGAGCATGAACGACATCCTGGCCAATTCGTCGAAGAAGGCCAGCAGCACTACGTCGGGCGGCATCGCTTCGGCGACCAACAGTGCCACCGGCGGCCAGGCGCTGGGCAAGGATGCTTTCCTGCAATTGCTGGTCACCCAGCTGAAAAACCAGAACCCGCTCGATCCGCAGGACAACAGCGCGTTCGTTGCGCAACTGGCGCAGTTCAGCAGCCTTGAAGGCATTACCACGCTGAACTCCACCGTCAGTGGCCTTGCCGGCAACTACAACTCGTCGCAGGCGCTGCAAGCGTCGTCGCTGGTCGGTCGCAACGTGATTGTGCAGACCAACACCGCCCAGCTCGATGACCCGAGCAAAGGTCTGACCGGTTCGGTCAGCGTGCCGTCGTCGATTGCCGGCGGCACCGTGACCATCACCGACAAGGACGGCAAAACCGTGCGCACCATCGACCTGGGCAGCCGCGCTGCCGGCGATGCCAGCTTCACTTGGGACGGCAAGGACACCGCCGGCACCGTGGTTCCGGTCGGCACTTACACGTTCAAGGCCAACGCACCGATCAACGGCACCGCGACCGATCTGGCGACCTACCTGCCAGCGACCGTCAACAGCGTGACGATCAGCCAGACCGGTGGCGAGCTGATGCTCAACCTGGCCGGCAAGGGCACCGTTGCCCTGTCCAAAGTACAAACCATTGGTATATAGAGCCGACTAACCCGGCATAAAGGAGTGGAATATGTCTTTCAATATCGGCCTTAGCGGTCTCTATGCAGCCAACAAGCAATTGGACGTGACCGGCAACAACATCGCCAACGTCGCCACCGCCGGGTTCAAATCCTCGCGGGCAGAATTCGCAGACGTGTACTCGGCCACTCGTTTGGGTACCGGTACCAAAGTGATCGGCAACGGCGTGCGCCTGGCCAATGTGTCCCAGCAGTTCACCCAGGGTGACATCAACAACACTGGCAACGTGCTGGACATGGGGATCAACGGTTCCGGCTTCTTCACCATGAGCAACAACGGCTCGATCTCGTACACCCGTGCCGGTACGTTCAAGGTCGACGACCAAGGTTTCATTACCAATACCGACTACACCTCGCGTCTGCAGGGTTACGGTGTGGATGCCAACGGCAAGATCCTCAACGGTGTGTTGACCGACTTGAAGATCGATACCTCGAACCTCGCGCCGAAATCCACTTCGGCGGTGACCTCGAGCATCAACCTGAATTCGTCGGCACCGAAAATCATCGATACTGGCGCCACTGCCGTCGTGTTCGATCCTTCCAAGCCTGAGACTTACACCAAGTCCTTCAGCACGCCGATCTATGACACTCAGGGCAACTCGCACGTCATGGATCAGTACATGGTCAAGACCGGCGACAATGTCTGGAAGGTCTACACCCTGGTTGATGGACGCAACCCGGATGCTACCGGTACCAATCCTGTCACCACGCCGCCGGTGGCTTCGACGCTGACGTTCGACAGTTCAGGCAAACTGGTTCAGGTGAGCACGCCTAACCCGGCGGACCCGACTACCCCGATCATCAGCAGTGACCTGACCCTGAAAAACTGGAAGCCAGGCACCGTGACCAATGGCGTATTTACGCCTAACGGCGCAGCGGCGAACCCGAATGGCGTGACCATTTCCATGGCCAGCACCACCCAATACAACGCCGACACCTCACGCACGATCCCGACTCAGGATGGTTACGCTACCGGCCAGATCACCAACCTGACCATCGACGGCACCGGTACCCTGTTCGCTAACTTCAGCAACAACCAGAACAAGGCCATCGGCCAGGTCGCATTGGCCAGCTTCACTAACGAGCAAGGTCTGCAAGCTGTCGGCGGCACCAGCTGGAAGGAAACCTTCGCTTCGGGTATCCCGGGTTATGACGCTCCGGAAACCGGCACGCTGGGCTCCATCCAGTCCAACTCGCTGGAAGAGTCGAACGTCAACCTGACCAATGAGCTGGTCGATCTGATCAAGGGCCAGAGCAACTATCAGGCGAACGCGAAGACCATTTCGACGCAGAGCACGATTATGCAGACCATCATTCAGATGACCTGACATTGATGTTTTGTAAAAAGCTGTAACGCAAAGCCCCTCTTTGAGGGGCTTTCTTGTTTAATGCGCAGCACCGGGCCAGTCATGCTTGACGAACCCGTCTCCTCGAGCCGGTTCATCTGCCTGCTCGCGCAAATCCGGGCCCCAATGAGCGGCTGGCCCAACTGCTGACAAGGACGCAACGATTCATGGTTCTTTCCTCTCGCTTGCGAATTGCGTTCGGAACGCTGTTCGTGACTGCTCTTCTGGTCTGGGTCTCGTGGGGTAATCAATGGGGCGCCGCGCCAAAGAAATACCTCACCGCGACCGTCGTCATCGAAGACATTGAAGAAACCGTGTTGGCCAGCGGTACGGTCAAACCTTTCCAGCAAGTGAGCGTCGGTGCGCAAGTCAATGGACAACTCCAGAGCCTGAAGGCGGGGCTGGGCGATACGGTGCACCGAGGTCAGTTGCTGGCTGAAATCGACCCGTTGCTACCTCAGAATGAACTGCTCAAAGCGCGAGCCGCATTGCTCAGTGTGCGGGCGCAGTACAAGGCCCGACAGGCGATGATTCGCCAGTACCAATTGGACTTTCGTCGCAAGCAAAGCCTGGTGGCCAGTGAAGCTGGATCGCGTGCCGATCTCGAAATAGCCGAGGCGCAACTACAAAGCTCGCGCGCGGAATTGGCTTCCTTGGCGGCACAGATTTCCCAGGCAGAGATTGAAATCAGGATCGCCGAAGTCAATTTGGGCTACACGCGTATCAGCGCACCGATGGACGGGGAGGTCATCGCCGTAGTTACCAGACAAGGCCAGACGGTCGTGTCAGCACAGAGTGTTCCGACATTGCTGATTCTTGCCCGGCTGGACCGTATGACGGTCGAGGCTCGGATATCGGAAGCCGATGTAGTTCGAGTCAAGCCTGGTCAAATGGTGTCGTTCAATATTCTGGGCAATCCAGACCGACGCTTCACAAGCCATATTCGTGCAGTTGAACCGGCGCCCGAGTCCATTGCCCGGCAGGAACAGTCGCAGGGAGCGAGCGGCTCGACTGGCGGCGGTGCAGACGCAGCGGTTTATTACAATGCGCTGTTTGACGTGCCGAATGACGACCGTTCGTTACGTCCCTCGATGACGGCACAGGTCAGTGTTCTGCTTGAATCAGCACAGAAAGCCACCACGGTCTCGGTGGCCGCGCTGGGTCGGCGCGCCGCTGACGGCCGCTACGAAGTGCGCCGAATGACAGGGGGCCAGCCGCAGACAGTGCTGGTCACAACCGGATTACGCAATGACCTTAACGTTCAGGTGCTGGAAGGGCTCAAGGAGCATGACGAGGTTGTCATCGGCGAAGAGCCGGAGCCGCAATGAACAGCTTTAACGAGCCTGTGCGCTCTGCGTCAGATCCGATGAAAGAAGCACGCTCTGTCATACCGCTGTTATGCCTGGAGGACGTGCAGCGTTGGTTCGCTGATGGCGAGGCGAGGACGCAAGTACTTCGTAATGTGAATCTGACCATTGGTGCCGGTGAAATGGTGGCCATCATCGGGCCGTCCGGTTCCGGCAAGTCCAGTCTGATGAACATTCTCGGATGTCTGGACCGCCCCTCTGCCGGTCGCTACTGCATCAATGGCGCCGACGTCTTCTCAATGAGCAGCGATGAGCTGGCGACGTTGCGACGCGAGCACTTCGGCTTCATTTTTCAACGTTTTCATTTGCTCTCGCATCTGAGTGCGGCAGCCAATGTGCAGGTTCCGGCGATTTACGCCGATCAGCCATCTACCCTGCATCGGCAACGAGCCGAAGAGCTGTTGCAGCGGCTTGGATTAGGGCAACGGATGCAGTATCTGCCAGCGCAGCTTTCCGGTGGTCAGCAGCAACGAGTCAGCATTGCCCGTGCATTGATCAACGGCGGCCCTGTGATTCTGGCCGACGAACCTACCGGTTCGCTGGACTCGCGCAGTGGTGAAGAGGTAATGGCGATCCTGCGCGAGCTGCATCGCAGCGGTCATACGATCATCATCGTGACCCATGACTTGCAAGTGGCGCAGTGCACCGATCGCATCATCGAAATTCGTGACGGCGAGATCGTCGCAGATCAGGTGAATGCTGGCCGCAAACTTGTTCAGAGGCCGTCCGGCGAGCCCGCAAGCAAATCGCAGGATCAGCAGCGCGAGCCAGTAGCGGCGGTGCAATGGCGACGTTTGCGCGAAGCCTTCAAGATAGCTTGGGCTGCCTTGTGCAGTCATCGCATGCGCACATTGTTGACCATGTTGGGGATCATCATCGGCATTGCCTCGGTGGTTTCGGTAGTGGCGCTGGGGCAGGGTGCTCAGACTCGAGTATTACGTGACATCAGTACCATGGGCACGAATACAGTCGATGTGTATCCAGGCAAGGACTGGGGTGACGAGCAGGCGAACTCGATACGAACATTGCAGCCAGTAGACTTGCAGATCATTCAGGCGCAGCGCTGGGTCGACAGCGTTTCACCGATGGTCAATACCAGTCGGACGATCCGCTACCGCAACGTGCATGTCAGCGGCACCGTCAATGGTGTTGGTCAGGATTATTTCCAGGTGATGGGCATCCGCATGGTTCGAGGGGTAGTGTTCAGTGCCAGCGATGCAGTGCGTCGCGGTCAGACATTGATCATTGATCACAACACCAGAAAACGATTGTTCAAGGACTGGGAGGAAGCGCTGGGCCAAGTGATTCTGGTGGGCGGGCTGCCTTGCACGATAGTCGGAGTCATGGAAAATCGCGATGACGGTTTTTCAGGACCGAGCCTTCAGGTTTATCTGCCCTACACGACGGTGATGAGTCGTTTGCTTGGGCAGAGCCATTTCAGTTCCATCAAGGTTCGGCTCAAGGATCAAGTTGTCAGCGCCGCGGCGGAACAAGCGCTGCAGACGCTATTGGTGGCGCGGCATGGGCGCGCCGATTTTTTCCTCAGTTCCAGCGACAGCATCCTGAAAATCATACAGAAAACCACAGATACCCTGACCCTGCTGATTTCCGCCGTGGCGTTGATTTCGCTCATGGTGGGAGGTATTGGCGTGATGAATATCATGCTGGTATCGGTTACTGAGCGAACCCGGGAAATAGGCCTGCGCATGGCCGTCGGCGCACGGCGTGCGGACATCTTGCAGCAATTTCTGATCGAGGCGGTGCTGGTGTGCCTGCTGGGGGGGCTGCTAGGCGTCCTGTTGTCCTTGCTGGTCAGTCAGGTATTTGGCTATTTCGTGCAGACGATCGTGATGGAGTTCACTGCGCTGGCGATGATTTCAGCCTGTCTGTGCTCGCTTCTGGTGGGCGTTCTGTTCGGCTATATCCCGGCGCGCAATGCCGCCAGACTTGATCCGATTCAGGCGTTGTCCCGCGAATGACGCTCATCAACTTCAACAGTGCCTGGGCATTGCTGTTGCCTCTTTGCCTGGGCGGCTGTGGCACTTTGTTGCACAGCGATTATCGTCAGCCGGAAGTCCAGACACCCGCTTTCTGGTTCGGTGACATCGCGCACGAACGCTCATTGGTTACCAAGGCGCGATGGTGGGAAATTTTTTCCGATCAGTGCCTGAGCACGTTGATCGACGACGCACTGGCGCGTAATAACGATTTGGCTGTTGCTGGCCTGAGGGTGCGCCAGGCCACACTTCAGGCAGGACTTACAGGCACTGATATCGCGCCGGATCTTGATGTGGGTGCGGGGGCGGATTGGAGTCGTGGCCTTCATCGCGGCAATTCAAGTCAGCGTCGATTTTCAACCTCTTCATCGGTGCGTTATGAGATCGACTTGTGGGGGCGACTGGCGAGCGCGCGCGATGCTGCACAATGGGCATTACTGGCGACTGACTTTGATCGACGCGCCAGTTCTCTGAGCCTGGTCGGTAACACCGCGCGCTTGTATTGGCGAATTGGTCTCTTCAATGAACTGGCCAGTTCGGCGCGGGAAAGTATCCACTACGCCGAGCAAACTTTGCATTTGGTGCAGGCCCAACATCGAGTTGGCGCGGCAACTGGGTTGGAAGAGGCGCAAGCCGAACAGGTGCTGGCCACTCAGCGTGCTGTGCTTAGCGATTATCTGCAGCAACTTGAAGTGGCGCGCAATGCGCTGGCTATCATTTTCAATCAGGCGCCCGAGCATCGCTTTTCCGAACTTGAAAAATTACCATCGTCGCCCTTGCCTGATGTACCGGCAGGCTTGCCTGCCGAATTGATTGCTCGGCGCCCCGATCTGCAAGCTGCGGAATGGAGGTTGCGGCAAGCGCTGTCAAACTATGATGCAACGCGTGCCAGCTTCTACCCAACTTTCTCGCTCACCGGCAATTTGACAACTGGCGCAAGTCAGCAGTTACGCCAAGTACTCAGTAATCCGGTTGGCTTATTGGGCGTTGGCATTAGCTTGCCGTTCGTTCAATGGAATGTTCGAAAGTACACAGTTGGCCTGTCTGAAGTGGACTATCAGGTAGCGGTTATCGAATTTCGGCAAGGACTCTATAGCGCTTTGGCGGAAGTCGAAGATGCGCTGTCGGCACAAGTTCAGCTAGCTGAGCAGGGAAGGCGACGTGAGCAGGCACTGGCGGCGGCAACCCAAGCCGAAGGATTGGCCGAGATTCGGTATCGCAGTGGGCAGACGGGTATAAAAGAGTGGCTGGATCTGCAAGAAAGTCGTCGGGCGGCGCAAATTTCTCTAGCACAAAATCGCTTCGAGCGTCTTCAGGCCCAAATGACGTTGCACCTGGCGCTAGGTGGAGGCTTTGCGCCTTGAGCGTTTGCCTAAACTTGATCAATGGAAGTTTTATCGTTAAGGAAGATGCCGTGATGGCGCGTTTGGATTAACCACTTTGCTTTTTTAGTTGGTCCATTTATGCAACTATCGTTGTATGTTTTTGTGTGCCTGGTTGCGCGGTTTTTAAGTATTTAATAATTAGATAGTTGCGTTGTTCCGATCTTTTGAGTGTTGTTATTGATTGCGCGGTGGCGTAAGGTTCGCGCTCTTTCGTCGAGTCTTTTGATGATTGATAAGTGCTGGGTTTCGGCACTTCTAATATCGTTTCTGCTTGAGTCGGCAAGATGCTTGTCTTGCGCTGTTCGTGTTGGAGACATTCACGTGAAATGGAGATCGTTATGTCGCTGCGTATGGGTTTTGGTCTGACTTTGGCCGCAAGTTTGTTGCTGGGTGCTGTAATCGCTCAGGCGGCACCGGCTTCCTGGTGGTTGTATGAGTCGGCTTCGACCGGCCGCACTATGTGCAGCAATGTCCCGCAAGCCAGCGGCTGGGTCCGCGTGGCAGGTCCTTTCAATAACGGCGGTTGCCGCCGTTAAGTACTGTTAAAGACTCTTTCAGTTGACGAGTCTTTTTGCCGGTTCGTTAGAGCCGCAGTGTTTCAGGAAAAGAGAAAACCCCCGACAAACCAGAGGTCTGTCGGGGGTTTTCTTTTTTCTCGAGATATCAGGCGTCTCGCAACGCCTGATCTCAGCTCAGCTTATTGGCAAGCTTCGCAATCCGGCTCGTCAATCGCGCAAGCCTTCGGCACTGGCGCAGGACCTGCCGGAGCGGCCAGGACCGAATCGTCGCCGTGGTTGCCGCCGCTGGAAACAGCGTTCAGCTTACCGGTGTTGATGGTCGACTTCTCGGTGCTGGTCGCGGCCAGGGCACGGAGGTAGTAGGTGGTTTTCAGACCACGGTACCAGGCCATGCGGTAGGTCACGTCGAGCTTCTTGCCCGATGCGCCAGCGATGTACAGGTTCAGCGACTGGGCCTGGTCGATCCACTTCTGACGACGGCTGGCGGCGTCAACGATCCACTTGGTGTCCACTTCGAACGCGGTCGCGTAGAGCTCTTTGAGTTCTTGCGGGATGCGCTCGATCTGCTGCACCGAACCGTCGTAGTACTTCAGGTCGTTGATCATGACCGAGTCCCACAGACCGCGAGCCTTCAGGTCGCGAACCAGGTACGGGTTGATCACGGTGAATTCGCCCGACAGGTTCGATTTCACGTACAGGTTCTGGTAGGTCGGTTCGATCGACTGCGAAACGCCAGTGATGTTGGCGATGGTCGCGGTCGGTGCGATGGCCATGATGTTCGAGTTACGGATGCCTTTCTGTACACGGGCGCGAACCGGTGCCCAGTCGAGGGTTTCCTTCAGGTCGACGTCGATGTACTTCTCGCCACGCTGTTCGATCAGGATCTGTTGCGAATCCAGCGGCAGGATGCCCTTGGACCACAGCGAACCGTTGAACGTCTCGTAGGCGCCGCGCTCGTCGGCCAGGTCGCAGGAAGCCTGGATTGCGTAGTAGCTGACCGCTTCCATCGACTTGTCGGCGAACTCGACGGCAGCGTCGGAGCCGTAGGCGATGTGCTGCAGGTACAGAGCGTCCTGGAAGCCCATGATGCCCAGACCGACCGGACGGTGGCGGAAGTTGGAGTTCTTCGCTTGCGGCACCGAGTAGTAGTTGATGTCGATCACGTTATCGAGCATGCGCACGGCGGTGTTCACGGTGCGTTGCAGCTTGGCGGTATCGAGCTTGCCGTCGACGATGTGGTTCGGCAGGTTGATCGAGCCCAGGTTGCAAACGGCGATTTCGTCCTTGTTGGTATTCAAGGTGATCTCGGTGCACAGGTTCGAGCTGTGGACCACGCCGACGTGCTGCTGCGGGCTGCGCAGGTTGCACGGGTCTTTGAAAGTCAGCCATGGGTGGCCGGTTTCGAAGAGCATGGAGAGCATCTTGCGCCACAGGTCTTTGGCCTGGATGGTCTTGAACAGCTTGACCTTGCCCGGGTACTCGGTCAGCGCTTCGTAGTACTCGTAGCGCTCTTCGAAGGCCTTACCGGTCAGGTCGTGCAGGTCCGGTACTTCGGATGGCGAGAACAGGGTCCACTTGCCGTCATCGAAGACGCGCTTCATGAACAGGTCAGGGATCCAGTTGGCAGTGTTCATGTCGTGGGTACGACGACGATCGTCACCGGTGTTCTTGCGCAGCTCGATGAACTCTTCGATGTCCATGTGCCAGGTTTCCAGGTAGGCACACACAGCGCCTTTGCGCTTGCCACCCTGGTTCACGGCCACAGCGGTGTCGTTCACCACTTTGAGGAACGGCACAACGCCTTGCGACTTGCCGTTGGTGCCCTTGATGTACGAACCCAGCGCACGCACCGGCGTCCAGTCGTTGCCCAGGCCGCCGGCAAATTTCGACAGCATGGCGTTGTCGTGGATCGCGTGATAGATGCCCGACAGGTCATCCGGCACGGTGGTCAGGTAGCAGCTCGACAGCTGTGGACGCAGGGTACCGGCGTTGAACAGGGTCGGGGTCGAAGCCATGTAGTCGAACGAGGACAGCAAGTTGTAGAACTCGATCGCACGGTCTTCTTTCTGCTTCTCTTCGATCGCAAGGCCCATGGCCACGCGCATGAAGAAGATCTGCGGCAGTTCGAAACGCACGCCATCCTTGTGGATGAAGTAGCGGTCGTACAGGGTCTGCAGGCCCAGGTAGGTGAATTGCTGATCGCGCTCGTGGTTGATCGCCTTGCCCAGTTTTTCCAGGTCGAAGGTGGCCAGCACAGGGTTCAGCAGTTCGAACTCGATACCTTTGGCGATGTAGGCCGGCAGGGCCTTGGCGTACAGGTCGGCCATTTCGTGATGGGTGGCGCTTTCGGCGACTTCGAGGAAGTTCAGGCCTTCGGCACGCAGGGTGTCCATCAGCAGGCGGGCGGTGACGAACGAGTAGTTCGGCTCGCGCTCGACCAGGGTACGGGCGGTCATCACCAGGGCGGTGTTGACGTCGGTCAGGGCCACGCCGTCGTACAGGTTCTTCAGGGTTTCGCGCTGGATCAGGTCGCCGTCGACTTCTTCCAGGCCTTCGCAGGCTTCGGTAACGATGGTGTTCAGGCGGCCCATGTCCAGCGGCGCGAGGCTGCCGTCGGCGCGGGTGATGCGGATCGACGGGTGCGCGTTGACTGCTGCTTCGGCAGGAGCGTGCGCTGCGCGTTCTTTCGAACGGCCGTCACGGTAGATCACGTAGTCACGGGCGACTTTCTGCTCGCCGGCGCGCATCAGGGCCAGTTCGACCTGGTCCTGGATTTCTTCGATGTGGATGGTGCCGCCCGATGGCATGCGACGCTTGAAGGTCGCGGTGACCTGCTCGGTCAGGCGCGCAACGGTGTCGTGGATTCGCGACGAGGCGGCAGCGGTGCCGCCCTCAACTGCGAGGAACGCTTTGGTGATAGCGACGGTGATCTTGTCATCGGTGTAAGGAACGACAGTGCCATTACGCTTGATCACGCGCAGCTGGCCAGGCGCGGTGGCTGCCAGATCCGAAGTCGAATCGGCGGCCTGCGGCAAGGTGCCCTGCGGGTTCTCGCGAGTTGTGTCGGTTTGCATGGGGGGTGGTCTCCACATTCTCTATGTTTGTTTGGCACCGTCATGGTGCTCACCGTTCTGTACCGAAGCACTGCAACCGACGGGCGTCGGCATTACAAACTTCGGAACAGTAGGAAAAAGGCTGCAACGCCGCATCCTTGCCGAAGTTTTGGTTACGAGCCGAAGCTCGCCACCGGATTTCTTCGCGGGTGGCAGTCATGACTGCAACACCCATACCGTTTTGTCCGTTTCGGACCAAATAAAACGGTGCCATCCGCCAGTGCGGTTTGGGCTTGAAAAAACTCGCTTGTTCTACCGGAAACTGGCCATAAAGCACTTGAGTTTCAGGTCTGAAATGTGGTTGGGCGTTTTAGGTGAAAACCCTATATGTAGGGTCTCTGTTTTCGCCGTGCTACAAGATAATGCGTTTCAGGGGGGGATTGCAACGTACTACCTGTGGATAAGCCTGTGCGTAATTTGTGTAAGAAACAGGGAAAACGCGTGTAGGCCGCGAACCTGCTGAGCCAGACCGTTTGTCACTGTTTTTTTGCCTGGAAAAACGCTTCAGCGGTTTTTTAAGGGCGCGAACCCTATCACAGAATTCCGCCTTGTCCGAACGCATTTACCGACTTGTTTTCCGGGTGAGCGGCGTTTATACAATCGCTGGGTGCATGGGCATTTTTATCCTCCTGAAACATGACAGATGATCGGGAGGACTCATGTAGGAGCTGCCGAAGGCTGCGATCTTTTGATTGTGATTTTTCAAGAGCAAGATCAAAAGATCGCAGCCTCGTTTCACTCGTCAGCTCCTACAGGAACCGCGTTCATTCAGCGAAACCTTCATATATCAATAAAAACAGCAAGCAGAGGTCACCGGTGGAGCAACAAACCTGGCAGGTATTGATCGTCGAGGATGACCAGCGGCTGGCCGAGCTCACCCGCGATTACCTGCAAGCCAATGGCCTGCGCGTGGAGATCGAAGGCAACGGTGCGCTGGCGGCGGCGCGGATCATCAAGGAGCAGCCGGATCTGGTGATCCTCGACCTGATGCTGCCCGGCGAGGATGGCCTGAGCATCTGCCGCAAGGTGCGCAGCCAGTACGACGGGCCGATCCTGATGCTCACCGCGCGCACCGATGACGCTGATCAGATCCACGGCCTCGACCTCGGTGCCGACGACTATGTGTGCAAACCGGTGCGTCCGCGCTTGTTGCTGGCGCGGATCCAGGCGTTGCTGCGCCGCAGTGACACACCGGAGCCGGCCGCGGAAAAATCCCGGCGTTTGCAATTCGGTCCACTGGTGGTCGACAACGCGTTACGTGAAGCCTGGCTGAGCGACAACGGCATCGAGCTGACCAGCGCCGAGTTCGACCTGCTCTGGCTGCTGGTGTCCAACGCCGGGCGGATACTTTCCCGGGAAGAAATCTTCACTGCATTACGCGGCATCGGCTACGACGGCCAGGACCGCTCGATCGACGTGCGTATCTCGCGCATCCGCCCGAAAATCGGCGACGACCCCGACCATCCGCGCCTGATCAAGACCATCCGCAGCAAAGGCTATCTGTTCGTCCCGGAAGCCTGCGCAGACCTGGCGCTGTGAATTCGATCTTCCTGCGCATCTACGGCGGCATGTGCGCCGCGCTGATTCTGGTAGCGGTGCTCGGCGTGCTGGCGCTGAACCTGCTCAATCAGGTGCGCAGCGAGCAATACCGCGAGCGCCTGGCCCACGGCACCTTCTCGCTGATGGCCGACAATCTGCAACCGATGAACCAGACCGAACGCCATCGCGCGCTGCTGGTGTGGGAGCGGCTGCTCGGCATCCCGCTGACGCTGAAGAAATTCTCTGAAACCGACCTTGATCTGGCCCAGCGCACCCGTGTCCTGCGCGGTCAGGCGCTGGTCGAGCAGACGGGGCCACATGCGGCCAAGGTCTATCGGCTGATCAGTGAAAAAGAGCAAATGATGCTGGTGGGCGAGGTACAGCAGATCAGCGAGCAACTGGCCCGGGCGACCATTTACCTGCTGGCCGATGAACTGGTGCGGGTACCGGTCGGCGAACAGCCCAAGCGTCTGGCGCAGATAAAACAGGAAAAGGGCTTTGGCTTCGATCTGCGTCTGGTCACGGTAAATGACGCCGACATGGACGAAGACCAGAGCCGCCGCGTGGCCGAGGGCGATACGGTGATGGCACTGGGCAAGGGCGGCGATTCGATCCGCGTCTTCGCCGGTATGGTCGGCACGCCGTGGGTGCTGGAAATCGGCCCGCTGTATCAGATGAATCCGTACCCGCCGGAGTGGCTGGTATTGATTGCCGCGCTCGGTCTCACGCTGATCGGTCTCATCGTTTATCTGTTGGTGCGTCAGCTTGAGCGACGTTTGCGCGGCCTCGAAGCGGCGGCCACGCGCATCGCCAAGGGCAGCCTGGAAACCCGTGTGCCGGCGCGCGGTGCCGACTCAGTCGGGCGGCTGGCGTCTGCGTTCAACGGCATGGCCGAGCACTTGCAGCAACTGCTGGCGATCC
The DNA here is from genome assembly GCF_040310465.1 of Pseudomonas sp. H26/SER47-MNA-CIBAN-0231. Classification (NCBI taxonomy): domain Bacteria; kingdom Pseudomonadati; phylum Pseudomonadota; class Gammaproteobacteria; order Pseudomonadales; family Pseudomonadaceae; genus Pseudomonas; species Pseudomonas sp. H26/SER47-MNA-CIBAN-0231. The sequence continues at coordinate 45,715 of NZ_JBEOPW010000005.1, forward strand.
AGCGTGAACTGGTGCGCGCGGTGTCTCATGAACTGCGTACCCCTGTGGCACGGTTGCGTTTCGGGCTGGAAATGATCGGCACGGCCACCACCCCGCAGGCACTGGAGAAATACCGTGAAGGCATGGATCACGACATCGAGGACCTCGACAAGCTGGTCGACGAAATGCTCACCTACGCACGACTGGAGCAAGGCTCGCCGGCGCTGATTTTCCAGCGAATCGATCTGGATGCGCTGGTCAATCAGGTGATCGCAGAATTGGCGCCGCTGCGCGCCGAGGTCACGGTGCAGCGCGGATTGTGTCTGTCATCGGCCGACAATGACGGCGCCTGGGTCGAGGCCGAACCGCGTTATCTGCATCGAGCGCTGCAGAATCTGGTGGGCAACGCGATGCGCCATGCGCATTCACAAGTGACGGTAAGTTATCAGGTCGGCCAGTTGCGTTGCCGGATCGACGTCGAGGACGACGGACCGGGCGTGCCGGAAGTGGCGTGGGAGCGGATCTTCACGCCGTTTCTGCGCCTCGACGATAGCCGCACGCGGGCCTCGGGCGGGCATGGTCTGGGCTTGTCGATTGTGCGGCGGATCATTCACTGGCACGACGGGCGCGCGATCATTGGCAAGAGCAAGAGTCTGGGTGGGGCCTGTTTCAGTCTGAGCTGGCCGAGGAATCAGGAGCGCCGCTGAGATTCGGGATGCTGCCTTCGCGAGCAGGCTCGCTCCCACATTTGAAATGCAATCCCCTGTGGGAGCGAGCCTGCTCGCGAAGGCGCCATAACAGGCAATGCAAAACTTCAGGCAGGAATACTGACCAGACTCAACAACTGCCCATCATGCACTGCAAACTGCGCCTCCAGCTCCGATCCATTGCGCCATTCCCTCGACAGATCCGTCAACAGCCGCAGCCTGACCTGACCCGCCGCAGTCCATTCCAGCACTTCGGCATGCTCGAAATAAAAGCGCTGCTGCACGATCGGGTACAGCGCCTTGAACAAACTCTCTTTCACCGAAAACGTCAGGGTCACCCGCAGCGCCAGTTGCTCCTGAGAACCCGCCGCCATGCGCTGCAATTCCGCCGGGGTGAGAATTTCCCCGGCCAGGCGTTCGGCGCGCTCGTGGCTCAACAGGTTCTCCAGATCCATGCCCAAGCCGCGCCAGTGCTGTTTGTTGGCGACAATCGCCGCCGCACGGCCAGTGCTGTGGGTGATCGAACCGCAAATGTGCGCCGGCCACACCGGCGCGCGGTCTTCGCCGATCGGCGGGACGATATTCAGGCCTTCGAGTTGTTGCAGCGCGGCACGGGCGCAAATGCGCCCGGCGAGAAACTCGGCCTGGCGCTTGGCCACCGAGCGCTGAATGCTCGGCGGCGTCGGCACAGCGCTGCGCTGGAAGTCATCGCCGAGCAGGCGTGTCGGGTCGAAGTGGGTACTGAGCAGCACGGTATCGGCCAGGACCGTCGGCAACGGCCAGTGGCTGTCGAGCGCAGTGCAGCAGGCGGGCAGGGCGGGGGTGGTATGCATGGCGGGCATTTTGCCGGTTAGTCGAGGCAAGGTCGAGAACGGCGGTGAAGCCTTAGCGAGCAGGCTCGCTCCCACAGGGGATTTTCTGTGCGACAGGGATCCAATGTGGGAGCGAGTCTGCTCGCGAAGGCCGCGCCTCGGTCGCTACTGACTCAGCCGAAAATCTTCTTGAAGAACGCCTGCATATCCGCCCAGGATTTTTCATCCGCCGCCTTGTTGTAACCAATGTCCGGCCCGCCATGCTCGCCATGGCTCAAACGATCGGCATCCGGATTGCTGAAACCATGCTTGGCGCCATCCAGACTGACGAACTGGTAGTCCGCCCCGGCCTTGTCCATCTCTGACTTGAAGGCGGTGACGTGGTCCTGAGTGACCATGCTGTCCAGCGCACCGTGCTCGACGAGGATTTTCGCCTTCACACTGCCCGGAGTCGCCGGGGTCTTGGTTGCCAGCGCGCCATGGAAACTCACCACGCCGGCCAGCGGCACACCCTGACGCGCCGCATTCAGCACCACGGCGCCACCGAAGCAATAGCCGATGGCGGCGATTTTGTTCGGGTCGGTCTGCTTTTGCTTCTTCAACAGATCGAGCCCGGCGGCGAAACGTTTACTGGCGGCATCGGCGTCCTTGGTCGCTGCCTGCATGAAAGCCATGGCGTCTTTCGGGTGCTCGGTATTTTTGCCTTCGCCGTACATATCGATGGCCAGCGCGCTGTAGCCGAGTTCCGCGAGATCCCGCGCGCGGCGCTTGGCGTAATCGTTCAGCCCCCACCATTCGTGAACCACGACAACGCCGGGGCGTGGGCCTTTGATCGCGTCGTCATAGGCGTAGTAGCCGATCAGTTGGCTGCCGTCGGCGCTTTGGTAGGGGATTTCTTCAGTCTTGATCGCAGCCTGGGTGAGGCAGCTGACTGCCAGGAAAGTGAGGGCGAGGAACAGGCGCATGGTCGGGTCTCCTTATTGAAAGTGGTCAGAACAGCCTAGTCGATCCGGTTCAGGTCAGGTTCAGAGACGGTTCAGGGGCCGTACAGGGGCGGCTCAGTAACCTTGCGCCATACCCAAACAGCACTGTGAAAGAGGAAGTATCCATGACTCGTTTAAACAAATTGCTGCTGGCTTTTACCCTGTTAGGCTCCAGCATCGCGGCGAACGCCGACGACACCAGCAACTTCGCCGGCCTGACATTCGGCCAGACCAGCGACAAGATCGACAAGTCCCACGCGCTCAACAACAACCTCGGCAACCCCAACGTCACTGGGGCCATCGACGGCAACAACACCTACGGCATGCGCCTCGGTCAGCAAAACAGCCAGGGCCGCTACTACGCCACGTACGACAACGTTTCCGGCTCGCACAATGGCGTTAAACTGCGCCAGGAAAATCTGCTCGGCAGCTATGACCTGTTCTACCCGGTGGGCGGCAGCACCAAATTGTTCGGTGGCGCCACGGCCGGTCTGACCAAGCTGACGCAGGATTCGCCGGGTTTCAGCCGTGACAGCGACATCGGTTACGCCATCGGTGGCCAGGTCGGTGTGTTGCAGCAAGTTTCGCAGAACACTTCGGTGGAACTCGGTTACCGTTACCTGCGCAGCAACGCCAGCACCGAAATGAAAGAGAGCGGCGGCAGCAAACAGGGCTCACTGGACTTGACCAGCAGCGCGCAGACCTACCTGTCGGCCAACTACTATTTCTAAGCGGTTGTCGCAGTTTGAAGTGTGGGAGCGAGCCTGCTCGCGAAAGGTGTATCAGCCGCCACTTGCTTGGCTGATCCACCGTATTCGCGAGCAGGCTCGCTCCCACAGGTAGTTGCCTGGAGAGTTCAAGTGATAGGGAGAAAGGCATGAAACTGTTGGTCGTCGAAGACGAGGCGCTGTTGCGTCATCACCTGCAAACCCGCCTGACGGAAAGCGGTCATGTGGTCGAGTCCGTGGCCAATGCCGAGGAGGCGCTGTACCAGACCGGCCAGTACAACTTCGATCTGGCGGTGATCGATCTCGGCCTGCCGGGCATGGGCGGGCTCGACCTGATCCGCCAGTTGCGCTCGGGCGGCAAGACCTTCCCGATCCTGATCCTCACCGCGCGCGGCAACTGGCAGGACAAGGTCGAAGGCCTCGCCGCCGGTGCCGACGATTACGTGGTCAAGCCGTTTCAGTTCGAAGAACTCGACGCACGCCTGAACGCATTGCTGCGGCGCTCCAGCGGCTTCACCCAGTCAACCATCGTTGCCGGGCCGTTGCTGCTCGACCTCAATCGCAAACAGGCCAGCCTCGATGAACAACCGCTGGCGCTGACCGCTTACGAATACCGCATCCTCGAATACCTCATGCGCCATCATCAGCAAGTGGTGCCCAAGGATCGCTTGATGGAGCAGCTCTATCCGGATGACGACGAGCGCGATCCGAATGTCATCGAAGTGCTGGTCGGCCGACTGCGCCGCAAGCTCGAAGGCCCGGCCGGGTTCAAACCGATCGACACCGTGCGCGGCCTCGGTTACCTGTTCAATGAGCGCTGCACTTGATCCGTTCCCTTCGCGTTCGCTTGATGCTCGCCGCCACCACGTTGGCGGTGTTGTTCATGCTTGCCTTGCTGCCGGCGATGCAGGGCGCCTTCAGCCTTGCCTTGCAGGACTCGATCGAGCAACGTCTGGCCTCCGACGTCACCACATTGATCTCCGCCGCGCGGGTGGAAAACGGTCGGCTGGTGATGCCGTCGCAATTGCCGGACGAGCGCTTCAACCTCACCGATTTCCGTTTGCTCGGCTATATCTACGACCGCGACGGCAAACTGGTGTGGCGCTCGAAAGCCACCCAGGAAGAACAGATCAACTACAAACCGCGTTACGACGGCCTCGGCAACGAGTTCGCGCGGATTCGTGAAGCCAGCGGTCAGGAGTTCTTCGTCTACGACGTCGAAGTCAAACTGCTCGGCGGCAAAAGCGCAGCGTTCAGCATCGTCGCTCTGCAACCGGTGCGTGAATATGAAACCACCCTCGAAGGCCTGCGGGAAAATCTCTATCTGGGCTTCGGCGCGGCATTGCTGGTCTTGCTGGCGCTGCTATGGATCGGCCTGACCTGGGGGCTCAAGGCCTTGCGCAGGCTCAGCCAGGAACTCGATGAAATCGAAGGTGGCACCCGTGAAAGCCTGACCGAAAAACATCCACGCGAACTGTTGCGCCTGACCGGCTCGCTCAACCGCTTGCTGCTCAGCGAACGCCAGCAACGCAGCCGCTACCGCGACTCCCTCGACGACCTCGCCCACAGCCTGAAAACCCCGTTGGCGGTGCTGCAAGGTGTCAGCGAAGACATGGCCCAGCGTCCCGCAGACCGCGACCAGGCCTGGGTCCTGCAAAGCCAGATCGAACGCATGAGCCAGCAGATCAGCTACCAGCTGCAACGGGCCAGCCTGCGCAAAAGCGGTCTGGTGCGCCATCAGGTGCGCCTGCAACCGGTGCTCAAAAGCCTCTGCGACACGCTGGACAAGGTCTACCGCGACAAACATGTGCGCGTGACCTTTGATCTGCCGGAGCATTGCTACGTGCCGATCGAGCAGGGCGCCTTGCTGGAAATGCTCGGCAACCTGCTGGAAAACGCCTATCGCCTGTGCCTCGGCGAAGTGCGGGTCAGCGTGCGCGAGTCCTTGGCCGGGATCGAATTGTGCGTCGAGGATGATGGCCCGGGCGTGCCACTCGATCAGCGTGCGCGAATTCTTGAGCGTGGCGAACGCCTGGACGCCCAGCATCCCGGGCAGGGCATCGGGCTGGCGGTGGTCAAGGACATCATCGAAAGCTACAACGCCCGTTTGGCTTTGGGTGATTCACCGATGGGAGGGGCGGCGTTCAGGATTCATTTTCCGGCGGTGTGAAGGTTGGCAGTGCCAGCCTCTTCGCGAGCAGGCTCGCTCCCACCTTGGAGCTGTGGTGTTAACAGAGCCCCTGTAGAAGCCAGCTTGCTGGCGCCGCCGTCGGTGCGGTCAACACATAGAAACCGCCGACCGCGCCCTCGACCAGTACTTCAAACCACCCTCGCCACATGACGCCCGCAAACCCAGCACGATCTACCTCGTCGATCCCGACATCGATAACTAAACCATTGGTAAACGCCTGCGAGTCGTTCGCCTGGGTGAGTGTGATTCAATGATTTCGCCGGCCCTCTGGGCGTGCCATATCGCAACACGACATGGGGATTGCGCGGGTTGCGATGCTGAGGGAACTGGGCGGTGAGTCGGGTACTGGATAATCTGGATCCACCTGGTTGAGCACGGTTCTCGAAATCCTTACACACCTAGGGCGCGGGGCTTCGGCCCTAGCCACAACGGCTGATACAACAGTACCGTTCGTCGTAAACCCTTTTGACCTGTCAGACCTGACAGTATCCCCTTGGCTTCGCCGGGTGTTTGATGAGCTACATCCAGGCCGACGTTCGTTGGCCTAATCGACAGGGAAGGTGCGTCATGAAAGGCGATCAGTCAAACGGCGGTGTGCTGGCCAATTATCCGATCAAATTCGCCGGTGCCACCCCGGACGTCATTGTCAGCCCCGCGCCTCCCGCAGGAGTGCCGGTGGAGGGGTTGCCACAGGCGAGCTTCCGGGAGGTGATCAGCCGCGACGGTAGCCGTGAAGGCGCGGTGCAGGGGGTGGTCGATCCTCCCTTGGGTGGCAGTTATCTGAATATTGCGCTTTACATGAAAAGCTCCTGGGATACGCAGCCGCAGTTGATCGAGCACAAGCCGGTGCCACCTACCCAGCAGAATGATCCGGTGTATTTCGACGTCTATCAGTCGTTGCTCCGCGACGGTGTGCATGTTTTCACCTATGAAGTGGAGCGAGTAAGCGGCAACACTGGGCCGTCCATCGAGTCGTGGGCGCTGTATCATCGTGACCTTCCCGGCGGCAACGATGTGCCCGGCACGGGCGACCATCCTGACCTGGCGATCAGCCTGCCGGCTGAGTTGGGTGACCCGCCGCATATCGGCAAGGAAGAAGCGGATCGAGGTGTTGCGGTGACGGTGTCTTACCCGTTTATGAGGGCATACGATCGGATCACCCTTGAGCTCAATCGCGAACGTTTTCCCTTTACCGTACAACCCGGTCAGCAAGGCATCCCTTTTGTAATGACCGTAACCCGAGACATGTTTGAACAGGCCGGCAATAATGCGCAGTTTCCCATCTCATACACCGTGGTCGATCAGGTGAACAATCCGACGGATAAACGGCGCTGGTCGAAAGTGATCGAGGCGGATGTCAATTCGCAGCGCGTCACCTTGGAAAAACCGATTTTGCGTGAAAACCTCGATGATTCCAGTGATGATCCAAATATCATTGATCGTGACAAGTTGGGTGGTCGGCCACTGTATGTGGTTGTTCTGGCGGACAAAGCGCCTTATCAATTGAACGATGACGTTGTAGTAACGTATATCTCGAGTCAACCTAGCGCTGAATTTTCCGTACTTGGCAAGGTTGAGAGAGACAGTTTGGGCCGCCTGCAGTCCCTCATTGAGGTCCCCAATGTGCAGGTGATTTCGGGCAGTCAGATTTCTGTTTCATTTGAATTGAAAAGGGATGGGCAAACCATCGGCGCCTCCGTACCTGCCCTTGCGCGGGTCGTTGGTGGCGTTGGAGTTGAAGATTGGGAGAGTGAGGCTCCAAGAGCATTGCCGAACAATAGCCCTACACGATTGAAGAGCGGGCTCACGGTCATCCCGACCGGTGCAAATATCACTCAAGCGGCTTATATCACTGTTGCGGATCAAAGCGGTTACGGCAGCAAGTATTTGGTTTCCGGTTCGAATATCTCGGTTCGGTTTGAGCTGGGTGATATCGCTAATTTCATCAGCTTTGCATATGGACAATCGCAAAACCCAAGCAATACTGTCGTTTTCTTTGATACGGAACATGGTGAAATAGAGCGCCAGTTTCTCACTGAGGGCTTCCTGGCACTCTGTGTTTATAGAGGAACACGACCTTGTGCCTCCTTCGAGGTGAGGGTCTCAGATCCTGGGCCGGATCACGGCATAGTGATCGACAAAATAGAATGGCGATTCAATCAGGGGTAATCCCACTGTTCCTGCGCCCGATAAGCCCCCGGTGTCAGCCCCGTCCATTTCTTGAACGCCCGGTGAAACGCCGAAGGCTCAGAGAACCCGAGCTGCTCGGCAATCTGCTGCAACGACAGCTCCGCCCGGCCCAGATGGTAGATGGCGATATCCCGCCGCAGCTGATCTTTCAGTTCCTGAAAACTGGTGCCTTCCTCGCGCAAGTGCCGGCGTAAGGTCTGCGGGCTGATATGCAGATGCGCGGCGACGGCTTCCAGATCCGGCCAACTCGCAGCGTCGCGGCTGAGCAAGCGGCGCAGGCGGCTGCTCAGGCTGTCGCCGTCGTCGGGGCGTGAGAGCAGGTCGGCGGGGGAGCGTTCGAGAAAATGCTTGAGCGTGCGTTCGTCCTGCAACAGCGGCATGGCCAGGTAGCGACTGTGAAACAGCAGGCTGCTTTGCTCGGCATCAAAGGTCAGCGGGCAGGGGAACAGCAGATCGTATTCGCCGCCGTGCTCGGGGCGCGGATAGCTGAAAGTCGCTTGCTCGAGGCGAATGCGCTGGCCGATCAGCCAACTGCCGAGGCGGTGCCAGATCACCAACAGACTCTCGCTGAGAAAATGATCCGGGTCCCACCACTGCGCGTCGTCCAGGCTCAAACGCACCCATTCGTCTTCGCGACGCAGGGTCAGGCGTGGGGCGTCGGGGAACAGGCTGTAAAACAACAAGCCACGGTGCAGAGCCTTCTCCAGGTTACGGCAGTGAATCGAAGCGTGGCACATCATGGCGAAGCTGCCGGGCTTGCTCGGCGCGTTGCCGAAACCCAGGTATTCGTCGTCCAGCGCCAGCCACAAGCCCTGAATCAGCCGGGTGAACTGCTGCGGGGCAATCCGCGCGCGGGGCTCGTCGAGCAACTCCGGGCTGATTCCCAGTTGCTGTAACAGGCCTGAATAATCCAGGCCGCGCCGGCGCGCACCGCCAAGGGCGGCACGGGCGAAATGGCTGGCGATGGTGCGTTCGCGCATAAGCGGCAATCCTTGTTCAGGCACCGATCGTAACGGCGGGCCGGCAACGCAACAAGGCGGATTTCCGCCAAATTGCAGGACGCTGAACGCTCAGTTGGCGGAAATCCGCCATGCCTCAAGTCACTGATTGGTGACAGGAAAATCCCGCAGGCCCTGATATCAAAAGGCTTGCTGCCATTCGCACCAATCTGGCACGACGTTTGCGATACAAGCGACAGAAGCGTGCATTTCTCCGACCGGGAAAAATGCCGTTCCAACAACAAATCCCTCCAGTGCAGGAGGGTTCGCAATTAAGGTTCAGCGCTCGACAGATGGATGTTGCCGCTGGACGCTTGAGGAAACCTGCAATGACGACTCGTCAGCCACTGTACAAATCCCTGTATTTCCAGGTGATCGTTGCCATCGCCATCGGCATCCTGCTTGGTCACTTCTATCCGCAGACCGGTGTGGCCCTCAAGCCACTGGGTGACGGCTTCATCAAGCTGATCAAAATGGTCATCGCCCCGATCATCTTCTGTACTGTCGTCAGCGGCATCGCCGGCATGCAGAACATGAAGTCGGTAGGCAAGACCGGCGGCTACGCGCTGCTGTACTTCGAAATCGTTTCCACCATTGCCCTGCTGATCGGTCTGGTCGTGGTCAACGTTGTGCAACCGGGCGCCGGCATGCACATCGACGTCACCACCCTCGACGCCTCGAAAATCGCCACCTACGTGACGGCCAGTAAAGACCAGAGCATTGTCGGTTTCCTCCTCAATGTGATCCCGAACACCATCGTCGGCGCGTTCGCCACCGGTGACATCCTGCAAGTGCTGATGTTCTCGGTGATCTTCGGCTACGCCCTGCATCGCCTGGGTTCGTACGGTCGTCCGCTGCTGGACATGATCGATCGCTTCGCCCACGTGATGTTCAACATCATCAACATGATCATGAAACTGGCGCCGCTGGGTGCGTTCGGTGCCATGGCGTTCACCATCGGTGCCTACGGTGTCGGCTCGCTGGTGCAACTGGGCCAGTTGATGATCTGCTTCTACATCACCTGCATCCTGTTCGTCGTGCTGGTGCTGGGTGCGATCTGCCGGGCTCACGGTTTCAGCGTATTCAAGCTGGTGCGCTACATCCGTGAAGAGCTGTTGATCGTACTGGGTACGTCCTCGTCGGAATCGGCACTGCCACGCATGCTGATCAAGATGGAGCGTCTGGGCGCGAAGAAATCCGTCGTGGGTCTGGTGATCCCGACCGGTTACTCGTTCAACCTCGACGGTACTTCGATCTACCTGACCATGGCCGCCGTGTTCATCGCTCAGGCGACCGACACCCACATGGACATCACCCACCAGATCACCCTGCTGCTGGTGCTGCTGCTGTCCTCCAAAGGCGCGGCGGGTGTGACCGGTTCGGGCTTCATCGTGCTGGCCGCAACGCTGTCGGCGGTAGGTCACCTGCCGGTTGCCGGTCTGGCGCTGATCCTCGGTATCGACCGTTTCATGTCCGAAGCCCGCGCCCTGACCAACCTGGTCGGTAACGCTGTTGCGACCATCGTCGTCGCCAAGTGGGTCAAGGAGCTGGACACCAATCAACTGCAGACCGAGCTGGCTTCCGGCGGTCGCGGTATCTCCGACGAGCGTGAAGAAGACGACCTGGGCGTGGCTGAAGGCCCAACCCCGAGCAATGTGAAGTAAATACAAGAACTGCGCATCAGTACGATGTGAGGTTGTAAAAAATCCCTTGTGGTGAGGGATTTACCCCCGATGGACTGCACAGCGGGCCTCTTCTTCCAATTCCAGAGAAGGGGCCGCTTCGCGACCCATCGGGGATAAATCCCCTCGCCACAGGGGTTTTTTCTTGCCCGGAATTTGAGCGCAACGGTCACACCTGCTGACATTTGCGGTGATTGCCGCATCGACGATGGCTGCCTAGGCTGAGTGCATCGCCCAAGGAGTTCGCCCATGTCTGCACCGCTGGCCTCACTGAAGATTCTCGATTTCTCGACCTTGCTGCCGGGGCCGTTCGCCTCGTTGCTGCTGGCGGACATGGGCGCCGAGGTGCTGCGCATCGAATCGCCAACCCGTATGGATCTGCTGCGGGTGCTGCCGCCGCATGATGGCGGTGTCTCGGCCAGCCACGCTTATCTGAACCGCAACAAGCGCAGTCTGGCGCTGGATCTGAAACAGCCCGAAGCGCTGCAGATCATCAAGCAACTGCTGGGCGAATACGACATCGTGCTCGAGCAGTTTCGCCCCGGGGTGATGGAGCGTCTGGGCCTGGGTTATGAAGCGTTGAAAGCGATCAATCCAAAGCTGATTTATGTGTCGATCAGCGGTTACGGCCAGACCGGGCCGTACAAGGAGCGCGCCGGGCATGACATCAACTATCTGGCGCTGGCGGGACTTGCCAGTTACACCGGACGCGTCGACAGCGGGCCGTTGCCGTTGGGCATGCAGGTGGCGGACGTGGCAGGCGGCTCGCTACACGGCGTGATCGGCTTGCTGGCAGCGGTGATTGCCCGTCAGCAAACCGGGCATGGCACCCATCTGGATGTGAGCATGACCGACTGCGCGTTCAGCCTGAACGCCATGGCTGGCGCTGGCTATCTGGCCTGCGGCGTGGAACCGGGTCGGGAAGACCAGATGCTCAATGGCGGCAGCTTTTACGATTATTACCGCACCCGGGATGGGCGCTGGATGTCGGTGGGCAGTCTGGAGCCGGCCTTCATGCAGCAATTGTGCACGGCGCTGGGCCGGCCGGAACTGGCGGCGCAAGGGTTGTCGCCCAGGCCTGAGCAACAACAGGCCTTGAAAGAGGCGTTGCGGATCGAATTCGAACGGCATGATTTTGCAGAACTGTGTGAGTTGTTCGCCGGGGTCGATGCCTGTGTCGAGCCGGTATTGAGTCTGGGCGAGGCGCTGCGCCATCCGCAAATGCAGGCGCGGAAGCTGGTGACTCAGGTGCCGCGCGGCGATGGCACGACGCAGGCGCAGATGGCGTGTCCGTTGAAATTTTCTGAGGCGTTGCCGGAGCCAAGGCATGTTGGCGCGGGGTTGGGGCAGCATACGGACGAGGTGTTGGGGGAGTTAGGGTTGAGTGCTGAGCGGATCGCCGAGTTGCGTTCGGCCAGGGTGATTCTGTAGCGCTCATGCCGCCGCCTTCGCGAGCAGGCTCGCTCCCACATTGAAATGCATTCCCCTGTGGGAGCGAGCCTGCTCGCGAAGGGGCCCGCCGATACTCTACAAAACTGTCATTCCACCCGCATTTCACCACTGAACACCAGCGTACTGCGGCAGCGCCGGCACAGATACCGCCGCCCTTGCCGCACCAGGCCATGGCGCTGGGCGGTAAACGGGAAGTCACTGTCGGGGCACGGGCATTTGTAGATATAGCGGGTCACGCTGCGCCGCTTGATTTCATAGGTGTGGCAGCGATCCGGCGGCAGTTCGTAGACGCCGCGCATGATCAGTTGCCACTCCTCGCCATGGGGCTGGATGCGGTCGCCGAACAGTTGATGAGCGATCAGGTGGGCGACTTCGTGGGCCACGGTCTGCTTGAGGAAGTGTTCGGTGTTTTCCCGGTACAGCTGCGGGTTGAAGCGCAGCAGGTTCTCGTGCAGATGCGCGACACCGGCTTTCTGCCCGCGCAGCTTGAGGCTGACGACGGGGCGTTTGAAGGAGCGTTTGAAAAAGGATTCAGCGAGTTGGTAACAATCTTCGACGCGGGTATTGAGTTGCTCGGGCATGCTTGATGGATCTCCAGAGACGCCGAGTATGCCGCAACCCCGGCGACTTGCGAATCGTCGACCTGCCGAATGGTCGTCGCTCCAACAAGAAGGCCGCCTTGCGGCGGCCTGTATTGGCAGATGTTGTTTTTCTCAGGGAGGAAACAGGTCAGTTGGTATAGACCGGGCCGACACCCAGGCCCCAGACAATCACGGTGAACGCCATGATCGCCACCAGCACCACCAGCCCAACCGCGAGCACCGAGCTGGAAAACAGAAAACCTTCATCCGAAGGGATGTTCATGAACGTCGGCAAGCCGACATACAAAAGATAGACCGTGTAGCAGATGGCCGCCGTACCGACGATCATCCCCAGCCACATGTGCGGATACAGCGCCGCCAGACCGCCGACGAACAACGGTGTCGCCGTGTAAGTGGCGAATGCCACGCAACGGGCCAGGCTTGGATTAGCGTCATAGGTTCGTGCCATCCAGTGCACGAAGGCGCCCATCACCGCGACCCCGCCGAGCATCGCCAGGTAGGACATGATGGTCATCCACAAGGCACTTTCGAACGTCAGCATCACCGGCGCGCGATTGCCGATCACCCAACCGACCTGGGTCGTGCCGATGAACGCCGAGACAGCGGGGATCGCCGCCAGAATCAGCGTGTGCGTCAGGTACATGTGGCTGATGCTTTCCTCTTGGTCGCCACGGATCTCCTTCCATTCCTGATCGGGGTGGGTAAACAGTCCCACTACGTGATGGATCATGCCATTCACTCCTCTTGTCATTGCCATCGCCCCCCAACGGAGCGCCTACGGGCCAAGATGGCCGAGCAAATACAGGTCTTCAGATGTGTGCGACCTTATGTCGCAGTATAGAAAGGAGTCCAGCGCACCGGTATGCCGGGCTTAGAGCAAATCGCGCTGTAAACATTGCAGGTAATCGCCTCGGGGTCTTGCGGGGAAGGCATTTTTGGGGTTGAAACACTTTTGTGGCGAGGGGATTTATCCCCGTTCGGCTGCGCAGCAGTCGCCAAGCCATACACCGCGCAGTGTCAGGCAATACGAGTTCTCAGGTTTCAGGGCTGCTTCGCAACCCAGCGTGGATAACTCCCCTCGCCACAGATGCTTCGCGCTACCGGGGTTTTTGCGTAAAATGCCGGCCTTTCGTCACACCTCACGGATTTCGCGTCATGGGCACTCTTACGGTCAACCAGAACAAACTGCAAAAGCGCCTGCGCCGCCTGGCCGGCGAAGCGATCGCCGATTTCAACATGATCGAAGACGGCGACAAGGTCATGGTCTGCCTGTCCGGGGGCAAGGACAGCTACACCATGCTTGACGTGCTGATGCACCTGCAGAAGGTTGCACCGATCAAGTTCGACATCGTCGCGGTGAACATGGACCAGAAACAGCCGGGCTTTCCCGAGCACGTCCTGCCGGCCTACCTGAAAGAACTGGGCATCGAGTATCACATCGTCGAGAAGGACACTTACTCGGTGGTCAAGGAACTGGTGCCGGAAGGCAAGACCACCTGTTCGCTGTGCTCGCGCCTGCGTCGCGGCACGCTGTACACCTTCGCTGACGAAATCGGCGCGACGAAAATGGCCCTCGGTCATCACCGCGACGACATCGTCGAAACGTTCTTCCTCAACATGTTCTTCAACGGCACCCTGAAAGCGATGCCGCCGAAGCTGCGCGCCGACGATGGCCGCAACGTGGTGATCCGCCCGCTGGCGTACTGCAACGAGAAGGACATTCAGGCCTACTCGGACCTCAAGCAATTCCCGATCATCCCGTGCAACCTCTGCGGCTCACAGGAAAACCTGCAGCGCCAGGTGGTCAAGGAAATGCTCCAGGACTGGGACCGCAAGACCCCGGGCCGCACCGAATCGATTTTCCGCAGCCTGCAGAACGTGGTGCCGTCGCAACTGGCCGACCGCAACCTGTTCGACTTCACCAGCCTGAAGATCGACGAAACCGCGGCTTCGCGTTTCGTCAATGTCGTCAATCTGTAAACACAACCTGTAGAAGCGAGCCCTGTGGCGAGGGGATTCATCCCCGCTGGGGCGCGAAGCGGCCCCAAAATCTCGGGGTCTGCTGCGCAGCCCAGCAGGGATGAATCCCCTCGCCACAGGGGCCTGCTGCTGCAGGTGTTATTCATTTCCAAACCTCAGGAGAGGGCATGCGCGATTACAAGTGGCTGCACGAATACTGTCTGAACCGTTTCGGTTCGGCGGCTGAACTGGAAGCCCATCTGCCCGTTCCCAAGACCCCCGCACAACTGCGCAAGATCCGCGACGACCGCTACCTCTCGACCATGGCCCTGCGGGTTTTTCGCGCCGGGCTCAAGCACAGCCTGGTCGACGCCAAGTGGCCGGCGTTCGAAGAAGTGTTCTTCAAGTTCGATCCGGAAAAAGTCGTGCTGATGAGCGCCGAACACCTTGAGCGCCTGATGCAGGACGCGCGGATCATCCGCCATCTCGGCAAGCTGAAAAGTGTGCCGCGCAATGCGCAGTTCATTCTCGATGTGGAAAAGGACAAGGGCAGCTTCGGCGCGTTGATCGCCGACTGGCCGGTGACCGATATCGTCGGCCTGTGGACGTACCTGAAAAAGCACGGCCACCAACTCGGCGGGCTGTCGGCGCCACGTTTTTTGCGCATGGTCGGCAAGGACACGTTCGTGCCGAGCTACGACGTGGTCGCGGCGCTGAATGCACAGAACATCGTCGACAAAGTGCCGACCAGCCAGCGTGATCTGGCGACGGTGCAGAACGCGTTCAACCAGTGGCACGAACAGAGCGGCGGACGGCCGATGAGCCAGATTTCGATGATGCTCGCCTATACCGTGAACCATTGAGTCAATCCGATCGTTCCCATGCTCCGCGTGGGAACGCCGCCCGGGACGCTCCGCGTCCCTGAGACGCAGAGCGTCTCTGGATGCATTCCCACGCAGAGCGTGGGAACGATCGGTGTAGCAACTGATGGCGATCGGTCAGGCGACGCTGATCTCGCCTTCGCCAGCCAATTTGCGATTCAGCTGATAGCGCCAGCGCACATACAACAGCGCCGAGCAGAACACCGCCAGGCTCGCGGCCATTTCCAGCAGGCCGAACAGCTGCCGGTTGGGGTCGTACGCCGCCAGGGCGCCTTTGATGAAATACAGGTTCACCACAAAACACATCCATGAATGGCCACGGGCGCTGCCCATGATCATCGCCGGGGCGAGCACCAGCCACGGGATCAGCTCGACCAGCAGAATCACCCAAGGCCGCGCGCCATGCAGGTCGGCGAACACCAGGTAATAAACAGCGAGCAAGCCGGCGAGGGCGAAAAAGCTCAGCAGGCTGAGCACGCGCATCGCCTTGACCCGTGGCTCAAGCCACTCTATCGAGGGCAGGACTTTCGGCTTCTTCGCCATCAGCCCACCAGTTTCTGCGCGGTTTTCGCCAGGCGCAGACCGAGTGCGCGACACAGCGCCACTTCGTGCTGATCGAGACCGTTCTTGCCGTCGGCACCGGCATGATGGCTGGCGCCGTACGGCGTGCCGCCACCTTCGGTTTCGAGCAGGGCCGATTCGCTGTAGGGCAGGCCGGTGATCAACATGCCGTGATGCAACAGCGGCAACATCATCGACAACAGCGTGGTTTCCTGACCGCCGTGGAGGCTGGCGGTGGAGGTGAACACACCGGCCGGTTTGCCGACCAGCGCGCCAGTCAGCCAGAGGTTGCTGGTGCCATCGAGGAAGTACTTGAGCGGCGCGGCCATGTTGCCGAAACGCGTCGGACTGCCCAAGGCGAGGCCGGCGCAGTTCTTCAGATCATCGAGGCTGGCGTAGAGCGCGCCTTCAGCGGGAATCTCCGCCGCCACCGCTTCGCACTCGGTGGAAATCGCCGGCACCGTACGCAGACGCGCTTCCATTCCGGCCTGCTCGACGCCACGGGCGATTTGCCGTGCCATCTCGTTGGTCGAACCGTTGCGGCTGTAATAGAGAACCAGAATGTACGGCGTGCTCATGGCAACAACTCCAGCACGTTTTCCGGTGGGCGACCGATGACGGCTTTGTCGCCGACTTCCAGAATCGGCCGCTCCATGAGTTTCGGGTGCGCGGCGATGGCGTCGATCAGCTGCTGCTCGCTGAGGCTGGCGTCGGCCAGGTTCAGGGTTTTGTATTCCTCTTCACCGCTGCGCAGCAGCTGCCGCGCGCTGATCCCGAGCTTGCCGAGCAGGGCCTTGATCTGCGTGGCGCTGAGCGGCGTTTCCAGGTAGCGCACGACAGTCGGAGTCAAGCCGCGGGCTTCGAGCAGTTCCAGCGCGCCGCGGGATTTCGAGCAGCGCGGATTGTGATAAAGCGTCAGATCGGTCATGGCGGGTCGCTTCTGGCGTAAAGTGGCGGCTATTCTAACTGTGCGGCGCGCAATCCAGAACCGTCAGAGGCGATGGGTCGCAGGCGCTTTCGAATTTTCACAAGGAACACGACATGACACGGCGATTGGCAGCGGCATTGACGATTCTCGGGGCGTTGATGCTGGGGGGCTGCGGTAATGATTACGGCATCGACCAGAACGGCCACAAGGTAGCGTCCGAACGTCTGGACAAACAGTGGGTGGTGCTCAATTACTGGGCCGAATGGTGTGGCCCATGCCGCACGGAAATTCCCGAGCTGAATCATTTGGCTGATGAGCTCAAGAGCAAGAACGTCGGGGTGTTCGGGGTCAACTTCGACAACGTGCAGGGCGCGGAATTGAAAGAGGCGAGCGAGAAACTCGGCATCAAGTTCACCGTGCTGGCGCAGGATCCGGCCGAGCTGTTCGACCTGCCGCGCAGTGAGGCGCTGCCGGTGACGTTCATCATCGATGACAAGGGCAAGGTGCGTGAGCAGTTGCTGGGTGAGCAGACGGCGGCGGGGGTAATGGCGAAGCTGGAGGCGTTGCGGAACAAGTAACCTGTGGCGAGGGGATTCATCCCCGTTGGGTCGCGAAGCGGCCCCATGCGCAGTTCCGGGCGAACTGCAAACTCAGGGCTGCTACGCAGCCCAACGGGGATGAATCCCCTCGCCACAGGTAACCCCTGCGGGCACAGAAGGGCTCAGCCCTCTTCCAGCCACCAGCGCAACGGTTTGCCTTCAGCCGGCCAGAAGCGTATCTGCTCGATCGGCGAAATGTCCCAGCGCTCGACTTTTTCCAGCGCCTGCAAGAAGCGTTGTTCCTGCTCCATCAACGCCGGGGCGCAGAGCTTGCGGGTCTTGCCGATCTTGCCGAAGCTCAGCTTGTCGCCGTCCTGCGTGTAAGGCGCGAACCAATGGTTGCAGCCGCCGTTGCCGTAGGCGCGGCCGTCATCGCCAAGGGTCACGGTCAGATGGCTGTAATCCATCAATGGCCGCTCGCCGATCCATTCCAGAATGTAGCTGCGGTTGTGCTGCAGTTGCACCGGCTCTGCGGCGCAACCGACCAGGCCGACACCGATCAGTGCGGTCAGGGCGAGGCGTTTCATCACGCAGGCTCCTGGCATTTCGGGCACAGGTGCTTGTCGCCGACGGCTTTCCAGCCGAGCTCGGCGATGCGCGCGGTGGCGGCGGGTTTCTCGGCGGACTTGCCGAGTTTGGCGTCCACGGCGAATTCGAAGCTCAGCTCTTTCGCGCAGCTGTCGCAGTTGACCTGCCAGGTGTGAATGGCCAGTTCGCCGAACACCGGGCCTGTGGTCATTGCGGTCCATTGGCCTGGCGGATTGATCAGGTGGCGGACCGTGTCGACGGTCAGGCGCATGGACAAATCCTTGCTGCCTTTGAGCGTGACCAACAGGGCATCGCCGATACGGATCGAGCCACCGTTGCCGGTCACCTGATAGCGGCCCGGAACCAGGGCGCGGCATTCGGTGAGGGTGTGTTGCGGGTTCATCAGGGTGTAGCGGAAATCGTGTTCGACCATGGGTCCTCCAAATATGCGCGACATGCTAGCACGGGCTCGATTGCAGAATGATGCACGCGTGCGACCTTCGATCCGGTTCAAATGCGCCGACAGTCATGGCAAACTGCCGGCCCCCGAATCTGAAGGAACGGAACATGGCGCTGATCGAATGTTATGAATGCAAGCGGAGCATCAGTTCCGAAGCGCTGGTGTGCATTCACTGCGGCGCGCCGATGGCCGAACATGCCGCCATGCAGGCGCAATCGACGGCGGCACCGGTGCAAGCCTCGACGATTTCCTTCGGCAGCCTGCCACGTAACAACGCAGTGCCCGAGGCGGTTGCGCCGCCAGTGTCCGAGCCTTTACCCAAAGTGATGCCGGCAGCAGCAGGGCGTCGCCGTCGTCAGCAGGCCGCAGAACAGGCCCGCGAGGCGCAGCAACCGCTCAACGCCGATGGCAGTCGCCCGGTGGAAGGCTGGCTGAAAATCATGGTGTTTCTGTTGCCAGCGTTTTTCGTCTGGTTCCTGCTGCGCAACGGCCATTCGAGCAAGCAGCGCCTGCTCGGTTTCGGCTGGCTGGGCTTGCTGATCCTGGCGTCTTCGCTGTCCAAGTAAAACCGTTCAACCCTCGACCTGGTTCTGCGGCGCACCTGCCGCCCAGGTCGCGATGTTGTGCAGGGTGGTCGCGGCAATCGCGCCCAGCGCCTCGCGGGTCAGAAACGCCTGATGCGCGGTGATGATAACGTTGGGAAACGTCAGCAGACGCGCCAACACATCGTCCTGCAACGGCAGGTCGGAGCGATCCTCGAAAAACAGCTGCGCCTCTTCCTCGTAAACATCCAGCCCCAGATAACCGAGTTGGCCGTCCTTCAGCGCGTCGATCAGCGCTGGCGTGTCAACCAGCCCGCCACGCCCGGTGTTGATCAGCATCGCCCCCGCCTGCATGTGCGCCAGTGAGTCGCGATTGATCAGGTGCTTGCTCTGCTCGTTGAGCGGGCAATGCAGGCTGATGATCCGTGATTGCGCGAGCAATTCCGGCAGGCTCAGATAACGTGCGCCCAAGGCCAGCACCTCGGGATTGGGATACGGATCGTAAGCGAGCAGTTCACAGCCGAAGCCGTGCATGATTTTCGCGAACGTTGCGCCGATCTGTCCGGTGCCGACAATGCCGACGGTTTTACCGACCAGATCGAAACCGGTCAGGCCGTGCAGGCTGAAATCGCCTTCGCGGGTGCGGTTGTAGGCGCGATGCAAGCGACGATTGAGGGCGAGGATCAGCGCCACCGCATGTTCGGCCACGGCGTGCGGCGAGTAGGCGGGCACACGAACCACGGCCAGGCCGAGGCGTTTCGCCGCCGGCAGGTCGACATGGTTGTAACCCGCCGAACGCAGGGCAATCAGCCGCGTGCCACCGGCAGCGAGGCGCTCGAGCACCGGGGTGCTGAGGTCGTCATTGATGAACGCGCAGACCACTTCGTGTTGCTCGGCCAGCGCCGCCGTATCGAGGCTGAGCCGCGCCGCTTGAAAATGCAGTTCAAGCCCGGCCGGGCAGTCGGCGGCGAGGAAGCTGTCGCGGTCGTAGGTCTGGCTGCTGAAAATGATCGTGCGCATGAATCCTCCTGGAACATCGACGCGGGCCGCAATGGCCCGCGACAACTGTAGCGCTTTGCGCGCGCCGTGCCTTGCCGTGGATCAGGCGCTGATGCGCGCCTGCGCCGCGAGTCGATTGATCGAGCGCTCCAGTTCATCCAGTGCGGCGGCGGCTTTCGGATCGTCCTGCTTGAGCAGGGTTTCGCTGCGCTGGCAGGCGGCGCGCAGTTGTGGCACGCCGCAATAACGGGTCGCGCCATGCAAACGGTGCACGCGTTCGAGCAGGGCATTCTGGTCGTGGCTGTCACGCGCGGCGCGTATCGCTTCGCGGTCGGCTTCCAGCGACGCCAGCAGCATGGCGAGCATGTCCGCCGCCAGATCCGCCTTGCCCGCCGCCAGACGCAAGCCTTCTTCGTGATCGAGCACCGGCAGTTCCTGCTGATTCGCCGCGCTGTCGCCGCTGCGCTCCGGCGCCTGATTGCGCAGGGCCAGTCCGGTCCACTTCAACACCACCTGCGCCAGTTGCCGCTCGCTGATCGGTTTGGTCAGGTAGTCGTCCATGCCGCTTTGCAGCAGCGCGCGTTTTTCATTGGCCATGGCGTGGGCCGTGAGGGCGACGATCGGCAGCGGCGTGCAATGCCGCTCGCTTTCCCACTGGCGAATGGTTTCAGTGGTCTGGCGGCCGTCCATGCCCGGCATCTGCACGTCCATCAGCACCAGATCGAAAGATTCGCTCTGCACGGCTTTGACGGCCGCGTAACCGCTTTCCACCGCGAGCACGCGGGCGCCCATGTCTTCGAGCAGGGTTTGCACCAGCAACAGATTGGCCGGGTTGTCGTCGACACACAGCACGCGCGGCGCACGGCTGGACAGCGGCTCGCCCGGTTCGCTGCGGGTCTGGCGCGGATTGACCAGATCGGACAACGCCCGGCGCAGCTTGCGCGTACACGCCGGTTTGGCTTGCAGCTGGCTGTGCGGGTTGGGCACCGACAGATGAAACAGCGTCTGTTCGGTGGTCGGGCACAGCACCAGCACTTTGCAGCCCAGGTGTTCGAGGTCCCAGATGTGCTGATTCAAGCGTTCCGGGAGCATGTCGTTGCTGGTGATGCCGATCACTGCCAGATCGATCGCCTGATCGGTCTGATGCGCGCCGGTGACGCCATTGCTCAGGCTCTCCAGAGTATTGAACGGCGTAACTTGCAGTCCGCAGTCTTCCAGTTGATGTTGCAAGGCCTGACGCGCCAGTTCGTGGTTTTCCAGCACCGCCACACGGCGCCCGAGCAGCGGCGCGGCGGGCAGGTCCTCGGCATCGTCGCGGGTCTTGGGCAGGCTCAGGCTGATCCAGAATTCCGAACCTTCGCCCGGCGTGCTGTCGACGCCGATCTCGCCGCCCATCTGCTCGATCAGGCGCTTGGAAATCACCAGCCCCAGCCCGGTGCCGCCGGGTTGGCGCGACAGCGAATTGTCGGCCTGACTGAAAGCCTGGAACAGCGCGCGGACATCCTGACTCGACAGACCGATGCCGGTGTCCTGAATGCTGATGCGCAGTTGCACGCTGTCTTCGTGTTCGTCTTCGAGCATCGCCCGGGCGACGATGGTGCCTTCGCGGGTGAACTTGATCGCGTTGCTGACCAGATTGGTGAGGATCTGCTTCAGGCGCAGCGGATCGCCGACCAGCGACAGCGGCGTATCGCGATAGACCAGACTGACCAGCTCAAGCTGCTTGGCGTGCGCGGCCGGGGCGAGAATGGTCAGGGTGTCCTGCAACAGATCACGCAGGTTGAACGGAATGTGATCGAGCACCAGTTTGCCGGCCTCGATTTTCGAGAAATCGAGAATCTCGTTGATGATCCCCAACAGGCTGTCGGCGGACTTTTCGATGGTGCCCAGATAGTCGAGCTGGCGCGGGGTCAGTTCGCTTTTCTGCAACAGGTGGGTAAAGCCGAGAATGCCGTTGAGCGGCGTGCGGATCTCGTGGCTCATGTTGGCGAGGAATTCGGATTTAATCCGGCTGGCTTCCAGCGCTTCTTTGCGCGCCAGGTCCAGCTCGATGTTCTGGATCTCGATGGTTTCCAGATTCTGCCGCACGTCCTCGGTGGCCTGATCGACGCTGTGCTGCAATTCTTCGCGAGCGTTCTGCAGGGTGCCGGCCATGCGGTTGATACCCGAGGCCAGTTCATCCAGCTCCTGACTACCGAGGGGCGGCAAGCGGGTTTCCAGATGACCGTCCTTGAGTTGCGCGACCGCTTGTTTGATCTGGCTCAGCGGACGGTTGATGGTGCGGCCCATGCGCAACGCGAGGAGGGCGGCGCCGGCAAGTCCGGCGGCGATCAGCAGCAGGCTGGCGAACAGGCTGCGATAGCCGCGCAGCAACATGCCGTTGTGCGACAGCTCCAGCTCGACCCAGCCGAGCAGGCGTTCGGATTCTTCGGGAATGATTTCGCCGGCGAGGTTGCGGTGCTTGCCGAACACCGGCATCAGGTAGCGCGTCGCGTCATTGCCGCTGCGTCGTTGCAGCAGCGCGCTGTCGCCGCTCGGGGCCTGATTGAGCATGGTCGGTCCAGCGTGGGCCAGTGGCGAGCGGTCCGCCGCGAGGAAAGTCACCGCGCGCACGTCAGGTTGTTCAAGGGACTGGGTGGCGATGCGCTCGAGCAGATCGGCATCGCCGTGGCCCATCGCCGGCGCCACCAGCGGCGCCAGTTGCTCGGCGATCATTTCGCCGCGCTGCATCAATTGGCTTTGCAGGTCGGTCTGCTGCGTCCAGGTGAAATAGCCACCCAGCACCAGCGCCATCAGGCTGGTCGGCAACAAGGTCAGCAACAGCACGCGACCTTTGATTCCCAGTTTCTTGAGCACGCCTATCTCCCGCATCCCGCTGATCTGTTGACACATGCGTGCATCCGGCACGCGACATGGGCGCAGTGTAGCGATTTGCAGGCGGGCAATCTTGCGGAAAATGCAGCGCCGCCCACGCACTCGTTCGTCCGACAGGCCAAGCTTATGTTGCCCGCTGTCGGACAATCTTGAATAATCCGCCAACTGAGAATTACTTGCAGATACTCATGACTCCTGTTTCCGTTGGCCAGCCACGCATCCTTTCCATTGAAGACGATCCGGTCCTCGGCGCGTATGTGCACGAGCATCTGGGCCGCAGCGGTTTTCAAGTGACCTGGTGCCAGAACGGCCAGGAAGGTCTGAACGTCGCCCAGCGCCAGCCTTTCGACGTGGTGCTGATGGATATTCTGCTGCCGGGGCTCGATGGTCTGCAGTTGTTGACGCAATTGCGGCAGAGCCATTCGACGCCGGTGCTGCTGATGTCGGCGCTGGGTGCCGAGGCCGATCGCATCAGCGGTTTCCGCCTCGGTGCCGATGACTATCTGCCCAAGCCTTTCAGCATGGCCGAGTTGCATGTGCGCATCGAAGCGATCCTGCGCCGCGTGGCCCTGGATCGGCGCCCGCCTGCGGTTACCGCTGCGGTGGTCAGCGGCACCCTGCGTTTCGATGACGAACAGTGCGACGTGTTCTACCGCGAGCAAGCGGCGGGGTTGACCCGTAGCGAATTCCGTCTGCTGGAAACCCTGCACCGCAACAACGAGGAAGTGCTGAGCAAGGCCTTCCTTTATCAGCACGTCCTGCAACGCGGCTTTGCGGCGCACGACCGCAGCCTCGACATGCACATCAGCCAGATCCGCCGCAAACTCAAAGCCATCGGTTACACCGAGCGCGAAGTGCGCACGGTGTGGGGCAAGGGCTACGTCTTGAGCGGCGCCGATGAAACTGTCTGAACTGCCGGGGCGGCATTCGCTGTTCTGGAAACTGGCGTGCCTGCTGGTGGCGTTCTGTCTGCTGATGATCTGGCTGAGCTGGTCGTGGGGCCGCTACATGGAGGAGCGCAATCAGTTCCTCTCCAGTGACGCGCGCAGCACCCTCAGCCGTTACGCCGCGCAAGCCGAACAAGCGTGGCAGCGCGGCGGGCGCAGTGGCGTCGATGACTGGTTGCAAAGCATGGAATTGCGCGAGGCCAGTTGGGTCGGGGTGATCGGCGCTGATTTGCAGTCGCTGAGCAGCCAGCCGTTGAACGCGGCAGAGGTGCAGCACCTGACCTTTTTGCGCGGCCTCGACTGGCCGATCCACAAGAAGGGCCGACCTTGGCTGCGGGTACCGTTCCCTCAGGATCCGACCGTCGGCATTCTCGTCATTGAATTGCCCGAGCGTTTTGTCCCGGGCAAGTACCGGGTGTTCTGGCGGGTGATCACCAACGGCGTGATTCCCGGGCTGTTCACCCTGTTGCTCTGCGTCGGCCTGTATCGCCTGCTGGTGGTGCCGCTGAACAACCTGCGCGAACAGGCCAACGCCTGGCGCGCTGATCAGTTGAGCGTGCGCCTGTCGAGCGGCATCACCCAGCGCCCGGATGAACTCGGTGAGCTGGCGCGGGCCTTCGATTCCATGTCCGAGCGCTTGCAAAGCACGGTCGCCTTGCAGCAGCAGTTATTGCGCGACTTGTCCCACGAACTGCGCACGCCGCTGAGCCGTCTGCGTGTGGCCAGCGAAAGCGAACGGGGCTTGGCGCAATTGCGCGAGCGCATCGGCCGCGAAGTCGACGGCATGCAGCGGCTGGTCGAAGACACCCTGCAACTGGCCTGGCTCGACACCGACCGCTCGCCGTTGCCGGATGAAGCGATCCAGATTCAGGCGCTGTGGGAAATGCTTACCGACAACGCCTGCTATGAAAGCGGCTGGCCGAGTCTGCAACTGCAATGCTCGGTCGAGGCATCGTGCTGGGTGCGCGGCAACCTCGATACCCTGGCGCAAGCGCTGGAAAACATCCTGCGCAATGCCATTCGTCACTCGCCCGAGGGCGGGATTGTGCGTCTCGATGCACGGCGCGATGGCGAGTATTGGCATTTGTGGCTGGAGGATCAGGGCGGCGGCGTGGCTGACGAAGATCTGCAGCGAATCTTTTCGCCGTTCATTCGATTGGATGGATCGAGACCCGGGGATGGTGGCTTTGGCCTGGGCTTGAGCATTGCGCGCAATGCGGTGCAGCGCCAGGGCGGGTTGCTCTGGGCGCAAAACACCGGGGCGGGGCTGCGGTTGAATTTGCGCTTGCTGGCGGATGATGGTGTTGCCCATGCGGACGCCTTCGCGAGCAGGCTCGCTCCCACAATGGCTGTGCATTCACCGCAGATCGCATAAGCAACATTCATCCCCTGTGGGAGCGAGCCTGCTCGCGAATTCCAAGCAGCACCACGAGAACTGAGTGTTGCGCAAATAAAAGGCTCACCACTGGTGAGACTTTTGTGCCTTATTCCCATAAACCATAAGCACCGCACTTTGCGTGATATGGCCTGCGCGGGTTTGCCGGTATGATAGGCGCCCCCGCACGTCTGGATTGCGAATACGCCATGACCTTGCAGTACCCAACCATCGCCGATTGCGTCGGCAACACGCCGCTGGTGCGTTTGCAGCGCCTGCCCGGCGCCACCAGCAACACCCTTTTGCTCAAGCTCGAAGGGAACAACCCGGCGGGTTCGGTCAAGGACCGCCCGGCGTTGTCGATGATCACTCGCGCCGAGTTGCGCGGGCAGATCAATCCCGGCGATACGCTGATCGAGGCGACCTCCGGCAACACCGGCATCGCGCTGGCGATGGCCGCTGCGATCAAGGGTTACAAGATGATCCTGATCATGCCGGACAACTCCAGCGCCGAGCGTAAAGCGGCGATGACCGCTTACGGTGCCGAACTGATCCTGGTGACTCAGGAAGAGGGCATGGAAGGCGCCCGCGATCTGGCCCAGCGTATGGAAGCCGAAGGCCGTGGCAAGGTGCTCGACCAGTTCGCCAATGGCGACAACCCCGAAGCGCACTACACCACCACCGGCCCGGAAATCTGGCGTCAGACCCAGGGCAGCATCACCCATTTCGTCAGTTCGATGGGCACCACCGGCACCATCATGGGCGTGTCGCGCTACCTCAAAGAGCAGAGCGACAGCGTGCAGATCGTCGGTCTGCAACCGATGGAAGGCTCGGCCATTCCCGGCATCCGCCGCTGGCCGCAGGAATACCTGCCGAAGATCTACCAGGCTGACCGCGTCGATCGCATCGTCGACATGGCGCAAAGCGAAGCCGAAGACGTTACCCGGCGCCTGGCCCGCGAAGAAGGCATCTTCTGCGGCGTGTCCTCGGGCGGTGCGGTGGCAGCGATGCTGCGCTTGTCCAAAGAAGTTGAAAACGCGGTGATCGTCGCGATCATCTGCGACCGTGGCGACCGTTACCTGTCGACCGGCATTTTCGACGCGCCGAACTGATGGCCAAACACGAGAGAGGCCTGCGCTTCCAGCCCACCGGCGGCAGCAAGGCGCCACAGATCCCGACCGGCAAAAAGCAGCGCTTGAGTATCGAGCGCCTGGCCAATGACGGTCGCGGTATCGCCTTTTTTGAAGGCAAAACCTGGTTCGTCCTCGGCGCCCTTGCCGGTGAAGAGGTCGAAGCACGGGTGCTCGGCGCCCACGGCAAAGTGGTCGAGGCGCGTACCGAACGGGTATTCACTGCCAGCGAATTGCGTCGTCCGGCAGCGTGCGCGCACTTCGGCCGTTGTGGCGGTTGCAGCGTTCAGCACTTGCCCCACGACGAACAACTCGCCCTGAAACAGCGCATGCTCGCCGAGCAATTGTCGCGGGTGGCCGGTGTCGAACCTGAAGAATGGGCGGCGCCGCTGACCGGCCCGGAATTCGGCTACCGTCGGCGCGCGCGGATCGCCGTGCGCTGGGACATGAAGGCAAAGAAACTCGAAGTAGGTTTCCGCGCCGCCGGCAGTCAGGACATCGTCGCGATCAGCGAATGCCCGGTGCTGGTACAGCCCTTGCAACCGATCATGACCCGCTTGCCAGAGATGCTGCGGCGCTTGAGCAAACCGCAGGCGCTGGGCCATGTCGAGTTGTTCAGCGGCTCATCTCTGGCGGTATTGCTGCGGCACATGGCGCCGTTGTCCGAAGCGGATCTGAGCATCCTCAAGGATTTCTGCCAGTTCCATGAAGCGCAGTTGTGGCTGCATGGCGAAGGTGAACCGCAACCGGTCGAGGCCGGTCAGAGCCTCGGTTATCGCCTGGAACAGTGGAATCTCGAGCTGGCTTATCGGCCGGGTGACTTCGTTCAGGTCAACGCCGGGGTCAACGAAGCGATGATCGCCCAGGCGCTGGACTGGCTGAAACCGACGGCTGAAGAACGCGTGCTCGACCTGTTTTGCGGGTTGGGAAATTTTGCACTACCGCTGGCCAAAAGCGTCCGTGAAGTGGTGGCTGTGGAGGGCGTGCAGACCATGGTCGAGCGGGCCGCTGCCAACGCCGTCAGTAACAATTTGCATAACACAAAGTTTTTTCAAGCCGATTTATCCCAGCCTTTGAGCGATGCCCAGTGGATCGGAAACGGCTTTTCTGCGGTACTCTTGGACCCACCGCGTGACGGTGCTTTCGAGGTGGTGCGCAAGCTCGCGACCCTGGGTGCCAAACGGTTGGTATATGTGTCGTGCAATCCGGCCACGCTGGCGCGCGACACGCAGGAATTGATCAAGCAGGGCTACCGGTTAAAACGTGCCGGGATTCTCGATATGTTTCCTCAGACGGCACATGTCGAGGCCATGGCGTTATTTGAAGCGAGCCAGGACGGCTCGTCTGAATCCGTCTGATCTGTCCGCGCAGCGCTCGCCTGAGCCCCGCGAGCGCGAACGGACACTGAGGATCAGCGATTTGACGCATTGAATCTGCGTCGTAGGGAAGGTAAAGCAGCATGGTACAGGTGAGAGCACACCAGCCGATCAACACCGACGGCAGTATCAATCTCGAGGCCTGGCTCGATCACGCGGTCAGTGTCGATCTGGCACTGGATCGCGAGGCCTTGAAAGAGGCCTGCGAGTTCGCTCGCGAGGCCGAACAGCAGTCCAACGCGAAGAAGAATCTGTGGGCCGAAGGCTCCGGCAGTTTCAGCACTGGCCTTGAGATCGCCGAGATCCTCGCCGACCTCAAGCTTGACCAGGATTCGCTGGTCGCCGCCGTGTTGTATCGCGGCGTGCGTGAAGGCCAGATCGAGCTGGCGGCCATCGGCCAGCGCTTCGGTCCGGTGGTGGCCAAGCTGATCGACGGCGTGCAGCGCATGGCGGCCATCAGCGCCAGCCTCAGCCCACGGCAATCGATGGTCATGGGCACCCAAGGGCAGGTCGAGAACCTGCGCAAGATGCTCGTGGCCATGGTCGATGATGTGCGCGTTGCGCTGATCAAACTGGCCGAACGCACCTGCGCCATCCGTGCGGTGAAAACCGCCGACGATGAAAAGCGCAACCGCGTCGCTCGCGAAGTCTTCGACATCTATGCGCCACTGGCGCATCGCCTTGGCATCGGTCACATCAAATGGGAGCTGGAGGACTTGTCCTTCCGCTATCTCGAACCCGATCAATACAAGCAGATCGCCAAGTTGCTCCACGAGCGGCGGCTGGATCGCGAGCGTTTCATCAGCGACGTGATGACCCAGCTCAAGGACGAACTGCAGGCAACCGGCGTCGACGCCGACATCAGCGGCCGGGCCAAACACATCTACTCGATCTGGCGCAAAATGCAGCGCAAGGGTCTGGAATTCAGCCAGATCTACGACGTTCGCGCGGTGCGCGTGCTGGTGCCGGAAATGCGCGACTGCTACACCGCGCTCGGCATCGTCCACACTCTGTGGCGGCACATCCCGAAAGAATTCGACGACTACATCGCCAACCCGAAAGAGAACGGCTACCGCTCGCTGCATACGGCGGTGATCGGCCCGGAAGGCAAGGTCCTCGAGGTGCAGATCCGCACCCACTCCATGCACGAAGAAGCCGAACTCGGCGTCTGCGCGCACTGGCGCTACAAGGGCACCGACGTCAAATCCGGCTCGAACCATTACGAAGAGAAAATCTCCTGGCTGCGTCAGGTGCTCGAATGGCACGAAGAGCTGGGTGACATCGGCGGTCTGGCCGAGCAGCTGCGCGTCGACATCGAGCCCGATCGGGTTTACATCTTCACTCCCGACGGACACGCCATCGACTTGCCGAAAGGCGCGACGCCGCTGGATTTCGCCTATCGGGTACACACCGAAATCGGCCACAACTGCCGGGGCGCGAAGATCAACGGCCGTATCGTGCCGTTGAACTACAGCCTGCAGACCGGCGAGCAGGTCGAGATCATCACCAGCAAGCACGGCACGCCGAGCCGCGACTGGCTGAACCCGAACCTCGGTTACGTCACCACCTCGCGCGCGCGGGCGAAAATCGTTCACTGGTTCAAGCTGCAGGCTCGCGATCAGAACGTCGCGGCCGGTAAAACCCTGATCGAGCGCGAACTCAATCGCCTCGGCCTGCCGGCGGTGGATTTCGACAAGCTGGCCGAAAAGGCCAACATGAAAACCGCCGAAGACATGTTCGCCGCCCTCGGCGCCGGCGACCTGCGTCAGGCGCATCTGGTCAACCTTGCGCAGCAACTGGTCGAGCCGGAGCGCGGCAACGAACAGTTGGAGCTGATTCCGCGCAAGGCGACCGGTTACAAGCCGGGCAAGCGGGGCGATATCCAGATCCAGGGCGTCGGCAACCTGATGACGCAAATGGCCGGTTGCTGCCAGCCACTGCCGGGCGATGCGATTGTCGGTTACATCACCCAGGGCCGTGGTGTGAGCATTCACCGCCAGGACTGCGCCTCGGTGCTGCAACTGGGCGGGCGCGAGCCGGAGCGGATCATCCAGGTCAGCTGGGGGCCGGTGCCGGTGCTCACCTATCCGGTGGACATCATCATCCGCGCCTACGACCGTTCCGGGCTGCTGCGTGACGTCTCGCAGGTGCTGCTCAACGAGCGCATCAACGTGCTGGCGGTCAACACCCGCTCGAACAAGGAAGACAACACCGCGCTGATGTCGCTGACCATCGAGATCCCCGGTCTGGATGCGCTCGGGCGGCTGCTGGGGCGGATTTCGCAATTGCCGAACATCATCGAAACGCGACGTAACCGTACTCCGTGAAGATCGACGATTTCGAATGTTGAACGCCGATCCAATGTGGGAGCGAGCTTGCTCGCGAAAGCGGTGTATCAGTCAATATGGATGTCGGCGGAGCCGCCGTCTTCGCGAGCAAGCTCGCTCCCACAGGTCTATTCAGAGTTAGAAAAATGTACAGCCTCGAAGACCTGCTCCACCTGATGTCCCGCCTGCGCGATCCGCAGTTCGGTTGCCCGTGGGACATCAAGCAAACCTACGCGACCATCGTCCCGCACACCCTCGAAGAAGCCTATGAAGTGGCCGATGCCATCGAACGTGGTGATCTCGACCATTTGCAGGGCGAGTTGGGCGATCTGTTGTTTCAGGTGGTGTATTACAGCCAGTTGGCCAAGGAAGAGGGGCGGTTCGAATTTGCCGGGGTGATCGACGGCATCACGCGCAAACTGATCCGCCGTCATCCGCATGTGTTCCCGACGGGCGATCTGTACGCGCCGCTCGACGTGCCGCGCTTGAGCGAAGAGCAGGTCAAGCAGCGCTGGGAAGAGATCAAGGCCGAAGAGCGTGCCGAGAAAGCCTCAGCGCCCGAGCAGTTGTCCTTGCTCGACGACGTGCCGGCCACCTTGCCGGCACTGTCGCGCTCAGCCAAGTTGCAAAAACGCGCCGGGCAGGTCGGTTTTGACTGGCCGGACGCTTTGCCGGTGCTCGACAAGGTGCGCGAAGAGCTCGATGAAGTGCTCGAAGCCATGTCGGAAAACGATCCGGTGGCGGTGGCCGACGAGATCGGCGATCTGCTGTTTTCCGTGGTCAATCTGGCCCGGCATCTGAAGGTCGATCCGGAAACCGCCCTGCGCGGCGCCAATGGCAAGTTTGAAAGACGTTTCCGTTTTATCGAACAGGCATTGCGCGACACCCACCGTCCCATGGAAGATTGCACCCTCGAAGAGTTGGACGCCCTGTGGGGCGAAGCCAAACGCCAGGAAAAGAATGAGCCCAGCTGCGGCTGAGCCGTTGCCCAAGTGAGTAAGCATTGATGAGCCTTTCCCTTCGCGACCAGTTGCTCAAAGCAGGCCTGGTCAACCAAAAGCAGGCCAAGCAGGTCAGCAAAGACAAGCAGAAGCAACAGCGCCTGGCCCACAAAGGCCAGGCCGAGCTGGACGATTCGCAGCAGCGCGCCGCCCAGGAAGCCATGGCCGAGAAGGTCAAGCGCGACCAGGAGCTGAACCGTCAGCAGCAGGAAAAAGCCGAGGCCAAGGCCCGCGCCGCGCAGGTCAAGCAGTTGATCGAAGTCTCGCGTCTGCCCAAGCTGACCACCGAGGACTACTACAACTTCGTCGATGACAAGAAGGTCAAGCGCATCTCGGTCAACACGCTGATGCGCAACAAGCTCAGCAGCGGTTCGCTGGCGATCGTGCACCACAACGGCGGCTATGAAGTGATTCCCCGTGAAGCGGCGCTGAAGATCCAGGAGCGCGACCCGCAGCGCATCGTCCAGCTCAACGTGCAGACCGAAGAGGTCAACGCCGAGGACGATCCGTACGCGGCGTACCAGATCCCTGACGATCTGATGTGGTAAATCCAAGGCTGTAACAACGACGAACCCCGCTCATGGCGGGGTTTGTCGTTTTCAAATGCTGTGTTGTTTCAGGCGGACTTCAGTTCTCGTTGCTGTTCCTGCACTTCCAGTTCAGCCTTGTAGTTGTGGGCATCGATCTCGTTGTGGAACATGCCGACCAGCAAGTCTTGTTGATGCACATCCCAGATACGGATGCCGGCGGCCAGGCCTTCGTGGGACATGTGTGAATCGTCGCGTTCAGTTACTTTTACAGTCATCTGCTAGCTCCAGATCTCAAGTTACTGCACCAAGGCGTGTGCAGGACTCTGTTATAGGATTTGTTAGTCAGCTAAGTAAACTGTCGATTGGCGCAAGGTGTTGTTGCGGATTTCGCAACAAAGCTGGAGGCCGCGTAAACCGCGACATTCGGTCGCAGGGTAGTAAGTTTCATGACAGAAGTTTCATCTCCAGAACACTCTGGATCCCTGTCTTTGATCGTTCCCACGCTCCGCGTGGGAATGCCTCTGGGGACGCTCCGCGTTCAGTGACGCGGAGCGTCACGGGCTGCATTCCCACGCAGAGCGTGGGAACGATCAACAACACTGACCGGAAGTTTCCCGGCTGATTTCTGCAGACGAAAAAAAAACGCCCCGAACCAGTCGGGGCGTTTTCATGTGCGGCTCAGCAGCGGGGAATTACTTGCCTTCCCAGCGCTTCAGTACCAGCGTGGCGTTGGTGCCGCCGAAGCCGAAGCTGTTGCTCATCACGGTGTTGATGGTGGCGTTCTCGCGGGTCTTGGTCAGCACCGGCAGATCGGCCACTTCCGGGTCGAGCTCGTCGATGTTGGCGGAGCCGGCAATGAAGTTGCCTTCCATCATCAGCATGCAGTAGATCGCTTCGTGTACGCCGGCGGCGCCCAGGGAGTGACCGGACAGGCTCTTGGTCGAGCTGATCGCTGGAGCCTTGTCGCCGAATACTTCACGCACACCTTTCATTTCCGCAACGTCGCCGACCGGAGTCGAAGTGCCGTGGGTGTTCAGGTAGTCGATCGGGGTGTCGACGGTGGACAGCGCCTGCTGCATGCAGCGGATCGCGCCTTCGCCGCTCGGAGCAACCATGTCGTAGCCATCGGACGTTGCGCCGTAGCCAACGATCTCGGCGTAGATCTTCGCGCCACGGGCCAGAGCGTGTTCCAGCTCTTCGACGACAACCATGCCGCCGCCGCCAGCGATGACGAAACCGTCGCGGTCCTTGTCGTAGGCGCGGGAAGCTTGTTCCGGGGTGTCGTTGCGCTTGCTGGACAGGGCGCCCATCGCGTCGAACAGGAACGACTGGCTCCAGTGCTCTTCTTCACCGCCACCGGCGAAGACGATGTCCTGCTTGCCCATCTGGATCTGTTCCATGGCAGTACCGATGCAGTGAGCACTGGTGGCGCAGGCAGAAGCGATGGAGTAGTTCAGGCCCTTGATCTTGAACGGCGTGGCCAGGCAAGCGGAAACGGTGCTGCTCATGGTCCGCGTGACGCGGTACGGGCCGACGCGCTTCACGCCTTTCTCACGGAGGATGTCCAGCGCTTCCATCTGGTTCAGCGTGGAAGCACCGCCGGAACCGGCGATCAGGCCGGTACGCGGGTTGGACACTTGCTCTTCGGTCAGGCCGGAGTCAGTGATGGCGTCTTTCATGGCCAGGTAGGCGTAAGCCGCTGCATGACCGACGAAGCGATAGATCTTGCGATCGATCAGCTCTTCAAGGTTGAGGTCGATGGAGCCGGAAACCTGGCTACGCAGACCCATTTCAGC
This sequence comes from Pseudomonas sp. H26/SER47-MNA-CIBAN-0231, assembly GCF_040310465.1. Classification (NCBI taxonomy): domain Bacteria; kingdom Pseudomonadati; phylum Pseudomonadota; class Gammaproteobacteria; order Pseudomonadales; family Pseudomonadaceae; genus Pseudomonas; species Pseudomonas sp. H26/SER47-MNA-CIBAN-0231. Next base: position 78,852 of record NZ_JBEOPW010000005.1, read on the forward strand.
ATATTCCGGGTTGAACCGGATGCCAGGGCGGCTTGCACGCAGGTTAGCGGAGACGGTCTCTTTGTCATTGCCCAGGCACGAAACGATGCCCAGACCAGTGATAACGACGCGGCGCATGCGAATAACCCTTAGAAGTTGTCAGTGGAGGTGAACACGCCGACGCGCAGGCCTTCGGCGGTGTAGATTTCGCGTCCGTCGACACTGACCGAACCATCGGCGATGGCCATGTTCAGCTTGCCCTTGAGGACGCGTTTGATATGAATGTTGTAAGTGACTTTCTTGGCGGTCGGCAGCACCTGACCGAAGAATTTCACTTCGCCCGAACCCAGCGCACGGCCGCGGCCCGGCAGGCCTTGCCAGCCCAGGAAGAAGCCGACCAGTTGCCACATGGCATCCAGACCCAGGCAGCCCGGCATCACCGGATCGCCTTCGAAATGGCAGGCGAAGAACCACAGGTCAGGGTTGATATCCAGCTCGGCGACCAATTCACCTTTGCCGTACTTGCCGCCTTCTTCGCTGATATGGGTGATGCGATCCACCATCAGCATGTTCGGGGCGGGCAGTTGCGCGTTACCTGGGCCGAACAGCTCACCGCGACTGCAGCGCAGCAGGTCTTCCCGAGTAAAGGCGTTTTGTTTGGTCATGCGAGCTCCTCAATAATCCCATGCGGCAGGTGGGGCAGATCTTCCCGACCGTTCAAGGCGTTCATGCCTCGAACCGGCAGCCTACTCATAGACTATTGCGTTGTGGTGAAAGTCACAGCACCAAGGACATGAATGTACACTTGTGCACTGAAATTTTTAATCAAGCCCCTTTTGGGGCTCGTTCGGGTGCCTAAGACTGCCGCACTTTCGCTTTTCACGCCAGTCGCAGATGGTCGAAAGGCCCACACTACGACACCCAGCGCTGCAAAATCTGCTGCAGGTCATTGCGTTTGAACGGCTTGGCCAGGTAATCGTTCATCCCCGCTGCCAGACAGGTTTCGCGATCGCCCTGCAAGGCGTTGGCGGTCAGCGCGATGATCGGCACATCGCGGCGTCCGGGCAGGTCGCGGATCTGTCGCGTGGCCTCGTAGCCGTCGATGATCGGCAGCCGGCAATCCATCAGAATCACTTCGAATTCGCCACCCTCGGCACTGCGCACCGCTTGCGCGCCATCGGTCGCCACGCTGACGGCAAAGCCGAGGCTGCGCAGCATCGCTTCGATCACGGTCTGGTTGACCGGGTTGTCTTCGACCAGCAACACATGGCGTCCTTCGCCCTGACCACTGCCGTTCAGGGTGCGCGGCGCGGCCAGCGCTGGCATTGCCTGCTTATACAGCGCCAATGGAATTTCCAGAGTGAATACCGAACCGCGTCCTTCCTCACTCTGCGCGCGCAACTTACCGCCCATGCGTTCGGCCAGCGTCCGTGCGATCGGCAGACCAAGCCCGGTGCCACCGTAACGACGGGAGATCGAACTGTCGGCCTGCTGGAAGGCATTGAACATCAGCTCCAGGCTCTGCGATGAAATGCCGATGCCGCTGTCGCGCACCGAGCAGGTGAACCACAGCAGTTCGTGATCCAGCGATTGCCATTGCGCCTCGATGCTGACCCGGCCCTGCTCGGTGAACTTCAAGGCATTGCCGACCAGATTGACCAGAATCTGCCGGATCCGTGTCGGATCGCCCTGCACCTGCAAACCGCGCATATCGTCGGGAATTCGCAGATTCAGCACCAGGCCTCGCTGCACTGCGCTGTGCTGGAACGACTGCGCGCAGGCGCCGATCAGCTCGGCGAGGTTGAACGGAATGTGCTCAAGCTCCAGCTCCGAACGTTCGATCCGCGAGAAGTCGAGAATGTCATTGATGACCTTGAGCAAGTGCTCGGTCGACTCCGAAGCGAGTGCGGCGTATTCGACCTGCTCCTCGGTCATCTCGGTGGTTTCAAGCAACTGCAACATGCCCAGCACGCCGTTCATGGGCGTGCGCAGTTCATGGCTCATCATCGCCAGAAAATCCGATTTGGCGTTGTTGGCCTTTTCCGCCTCTTCGCGGGTCTGGATCAGTTGCGCCATCGCCTGCTGCTGTTCGCGGCTGGCCTGTTCCAGCGCCTGGGCGAGGTTATTGATGTGCTGCGACAGCGCACCCAGTTCAGTGTCATCGACAATCGGCAGCGGGGTTTTGTAATCGCCTTCCTGAATCGCCTTGACCGCATCGCCAATGTCACGGATCGGCTGCGACAGACTGCCGGCCAGACGACGGGCGACGACGAAGGTGAAGAGCAGGGCGAACAGCGCGAGAATCCCGGCCTTGAACAGGATCTCCTGCTGGCGCTGACTGAAAGCATCGTTGGACAAACCGACGATCACTCGCCCCAGATAATCCTCGCCGGCGGCGCTGTTGCTGACCTTGCCGTCCTGGAAAAAATCGTTGTGCAAGGCGATCCGCTGCAAACGCACCGGCGCCTGGAACACTTCGACCTGATGCGGGCGGCTGTGGCTATCGGCCGGTTGTTCGACATACACCAGAATCCGGTTGGCGCTGTCCTGCACTTCGAGAAAGCGCACGTTGGGCGTGGCCAGTGTCGCCTTGAGCAGGCTTTCCAGCACTTCGTTGTTGCCGGAGATCACCCCGTATTCCGTGGCCGGGGCGAGTTGGTTGGCGATCAACTGGCCGGTGTGGTTCAGCTCCTGGCGCAAATCCTGGATGCGCACGAAGGTAAAGAAGCTGATCAACAGCAACGTCAGCAGCAGCGCCGGCCCGAGGCTGATCAGCTGCGTGCGGGTGTTGATGTCCCAACGGCGACGAAAACTCATGGGCGGCGCTCTCCTTCGGCCAAGGCACTGGCGACAGATGCTTCATTCAGCGGTTCGATGCCTAAGGAACGAGCCACCTGCGCATTACTTGAGACTTTGAAACGAGCGGGGTAAAGCGTTCGCGGCCATGCGCTGGTGGGCTGATCGAGCAAATGGTCGAGGACGGCCAGCCAGTCGCTCTGGTCGCTGTAGGTACTGGCGAGGCTGCCCGCGCGAACGAATGCAATGTTGGGGCCGATCAGCGCAACCTGTCGCGAGTAGCTGCTGAGCAGGAGGTTTTTCGCCGTTTGCGAGTTGTACAGATCGGGGTCGTCGAGGCCGAGCAAAACGTCGCTGCCTTTCAGCACCGCTTGCAGCGGACGGCTGTCATGAATGTTGTCCCAGCGCTGGCTGACAATCTCCAGATTCAGCGGCCGCGCAGCCGCGCGCAATTCGCCAATGAGGAATTCGCCGTGTTCATCGAACAGCACACCGACCCGCCGCGCCTGCGGCAAGATCCGGCGGATCAGTTGCAGTTGCCGGCTCAGCGGCGGGTCGCTCCAGAGCAGACTCAGGCGCGCCGGTTGGGCATCGGCAAAACGCTGGCGCGCCTGCAAGCGGCTGATGCGCAACACCAGCGTCGACGGGCCTTGTGAGTCTTGCAGACGCCAGTCGAGGCTGGGCAGGTCTAGGAGGATCAAGCGCAGACTGGCCGGCAGTTTGCCCGGAGCCGGCAGGCTGGCCAGCGGCTGGAACCGCACATTGTCGGTCGGGCGCAGTTCACTCAGCGCTTGCACGAAGGCCTGCACGCCGGGGCTTTCCTCGGCGCCGGTCAACAGAATATCCGCCGCTTGCACCGCGACGCCGTGCAGCCACGCAGTCATGAACAGGCAGAGCCCGGCCAGCCAGTGGCCCAGGGTGGGCGTCTTCCGTGACGGGCCGGTGCACATCCTAGAACTCCAGCTCGGCACTGAAATACATCACCCGGCGTTCATCGTAATTATTGTCGACGAAAGTGTTCGGCTGATGGTCGAGGCGCTGTTGCAGCACGCCGGCCAATTGCAGCTGAGCTTTGCCAATGGCGATGCGTTTGGCGATGCGCGTGTCGACGCGCTCGAAGCGATAGCCGTTGAGCGCGTTGTCACCGTAATAGAAGAGGGCGCTGTTCCAGCCATGCCCCCAGTTGCGCAGCCAACCGGCGGAACCGCTGTTGCGCGAGGTCAACTGCTGATCCAGCGGATTGCTCGCCTCGGCGTCGATGAAGGCGTAGGTCAAACGCAAGCGGTCGGCGCTGCTGAGGCGCCAGTCGAGTTGCGTTTCGCTGCCACGAAAGCGCGAGCTGTTGGCATTGCTGGCGATGTACTGATTGTTGCGCAGCGGCTCGCTGATCATCCCGGTGATTTCGTCGTAGAACAGCTTCACGTCGACCGCCAGTCCGAGCTCGGCGAAGTAGCCGTTGTAGCCCAATTCCCGCGAGCGCATGTGTTCCTGATCGAGATCACCGGGGCCACGGGTCTTGACGAAATAGCGCGCCGACGACTGGCCGTAAGCCGAGGGTCGCAGGTTGCTGACCTGATAGCTCCAATTGACGTTGTTCTCGAACATGTCCGGCGAACGGATCGCCTCCGAGTACACCGCGCGCAGGCCATGACGCGGGTTGATCAGGTAGTTGACCGCGAAGCGCGGGGTCAGTGAACTGCCGATCAGTTGCGTGTCTTCGAACATCGCTCCGCCCTGCACCAGCCAGTGCTCGGTAGCGCGCCATTCCAGTTGGCCGAAGGCGCGCCAGGTGGTGTCGTCGAGGGTGCCGTTGAAGTAGGTTTCGGAATCGGCGCGGTCGTAGCGGTAATTCAGGCCGCTGACCAGGCGCAGGCTGTCGGACAGGCTGAGGGTGTCCTGCAGCTCGAGGTCGTAGCGCGATTCGCGGGCGCTCTGGTCGATATCGCCGCACAAGGTCTGGCTGGCGCCGTTGCGCCATTGCTCGAGCACTTGATTGGCCAGCGCCATTTCCTGCGGCGTGCCGGGTGCCGCGCCGGGGCCGGTGAACTGGTTGATGTTGCGCGCCAGCCGTTCGGTGTAATTCGGGTTGAGCTGCCACAGCTGCGCCAGCTCGGGGCTGAACGACACCTCGGCATCGCAGGCGCGCCAGACTTGCTGGCGATCCCAGTGCTGCGCCGAACCTTGCACATACAGGCTGTGTTCGGGATTGATATCGAGGTTCCAGCGCACCGAACCGGCGTAATCCTTGGCCACCACGTCGGAATTGTTCCCGGCGTCGGTAATCCCCGAGAACACCGGGCGGTAGGTATAAGGTCGCTGATTGCTGCCGTCCTTGGCGTTGAGCTGCCAGTCGAGGCTTTGCCCTTCATTGAGGTCGTGGCTGACCGCCAGGCTCAGACGATTCAAGCGTCGACTGTCGCGATAATCCGCGCCGTTGCGGTCGCTGTCGAAACCGTCGTCTTCCTGGCCGGACAGCGACAGGCGCAGATCACCGCCAGCCCAACCGGTGCCTTGACTGGCATAAAAGTCGTTGATGCCACGCTGGCCACGGGTGATTTTCAGGCGCGTGCCATGGCTGTCGGCCGGGTGGCGGGTGATGATGTTGATCACCGCCATCAGCGCGTTGGCGCCGTAGCTGACGGTGTTCGGGCCGCGAAATACCTCGATCCGGTCGATGTCTTCCATCGCTACCGGGATATCGCTCCAGTCCACCGTCGCCAGGCCGGCGCGATACACCGAGCGGCCATCGATCAACACCTGCATGCGCCGTGCTTCGCTGGCGTTGGTGCCGTGGTAATTCACCGCCGGCTGATTGCCGTTGATGCTGCCAACCATCATCCCCGGCACCAGTCGCAGTAGCTCGCTGATGTCGCGGGCACCGCTGGCGCTGATCAATTCGCTGTCGAGAACGGTCATGCTCCCGGGCACTTCCGCCGGCGTCTGCTTCAGCCGCGTGGCCGTGAGTACCTGCGGCAGCGTCTGGCTGTCGACGAACAGATCGTCCGCCAGCACTAGCGGGCTGAACAGCAGCGCCAGGAGCAGCGGCGAGCGCGGGGGAGGAGGGCCAGAAAACACGACACAGCCTGCAGAGAGAAGAATTGGCGCGCATGTTAACCGAGGGCGGCGACTTTTCCAGTGACGTTGCAGGCATTTTCCTAGGTTTTATTGGTCTTCTTCCTACAAATGTCGGTAATTGTTGCTGGGGCTGGCCGCCATCGGGTCGCCCCGTATAATGCCCGGCATCGCCACTGGTATGGATTAACGGATTGCATATGACTGAACAGCGCCCGATTGCGGTCCTGGGAGGCGGAAGTTTTGGTACCGCCGTGGCCAATCTGCTGGCCGAGAACGGCCATCAAGTCCTTCAGTGGATGCGTGACCCCGAGCAGGCCGAGGCCATCCGGGTCAATCGCGAAAACCCGCGTTACCTCAAAGGCATCAAGATTCTCCCGGGCGTGACTGCTGTCACCGACCTGCAAGCCACTCTCGATGCCTGCGATCTGTGCTTTGTCGCGCTGCCATCCAGCGCGTTGCGCACGGTACTCGCCGCCCACGCCGAGCGCTTGAGCGGCAAGATGCTGGTCAGCCTGACCAAAGGCATCGAAGCGCAGACCTTCAAGCTGATGAGCCAGATTCTCGAAGAGATCGCCCCGCAGGCGCGCATCGGCGTGTTGTCCGGGCCGAACCTGGCGCGGGAAATCGCTGAGCACGCACTGACCGCCACGGTGGTCGCCAGTGAAGACGAAGAACTGTGCAAAGCGGTGCAAGCCGCCCTGCACGGGCGCACCTTCCGCGTCTACGCCAGCGCCGACCGTTTCGGTGTCGAGCTGGGCGGGGCGTTGAAAAACGTTTACGCGATCATCGCCGGCATGGCGGTGGCATTGGAAATGGGCGAGAACACCAAGAGCATGCTGATCACTCGCGCCTTGGCCGAGATGACCCGCTTCGCCGTGAATCAGGGCGCCAACCCGATGACCTTCCTTGGTCTGGCCGGGGTTGGCGATCTGATCGTCACCTGTTCATCGCCCAAAAGCCGCAACTACCAGGTCGGCTTCGCCCTCGGTCAGGGCTTGAGCCTTGACGAAGCGGTGTCGCGTCTCGGCGAGGTCGCCGAAGGGGTCAACACCCTCAAAGTGCTCAAGGCCAAGTCCCAGGAAGTCGGCGTGTACATGCCGCTGGTCGCCGGGCTGCATGCGATCCTGTTCGAAGGACGCACGCTGGAGCAGGTGATCGGTCTACTGATGCGTGCCGAGCCGAAAACCGACGTCGACTTTATTTCCACCAGCGGTTTCAACTGATTCAGCTGTTACACGGACAGGAAGCAAGCCATGAACGATCCGAAAAGCGAAACCCAGTACGAATCCATCCTCCTGCGGGTGTTGTGGATGATCGTTTATCTGCTGGTCTGGCAAGTCGCGCAGTTCATCCTCGGCGCGGTGGTCTTGGTGCAACTGATCTACCGCCTGATCTACGGCGCACCGAGCGCCAGCCTGATGAATTTCGGCGACAGCCTCAGCCAGTTCCTCGCGCAGATCGGCCGCTTCGGCACGTTCCACAATGACCAGAAGCCCTGGCCGTTCGCCGACTGGCCAGCGCCGCGCACCCCGGAAGGGGAAGCGCCGCACACCGTCGCCCCGACCGCGCACCCGGTGCGCGATGAGGAGCCCAAGCTATGAAACTGTGGGTATTGCGTCATGGTGAGGCGGTGCCTCACGGCTCGAAAATCGATTCCGAGCGCGAGTTGACCGAGCACGGTCGCAAAGAAGTCCTGCGCAGCGCCGCGCATTTGATGGGCCAGCCGCTGACGGCGATTTACGCCAGCCCTTATCTGCGCGCGCAGCAGACCGCGCAGATTGTCCGCGAGGCATTGGGTTTCGAGCCGGAGATTCGCACGGTCGAATGGCTGACGCCGGAAAGCGATCCGGACAAGGTCGCCGAGCAATTGGTGTCGGTGAGCAATGTGCTGCTGGTCAGCCACAACCCGTTGGTGGGCAATCTGCTCAGCTATCTGCAGCACGGCGCCGGGCATCCGCCGGAGCGGGTCAGTACGGCGGGGCTCGCGGAGCTTGAGCACAGCGAACTGCTGATTGGCTCGATGAGGCTCAACAGCCTCAAGCACCCTTAACGCCATATCCCTGTGGGAGCAAGCCTGCTCGCGAAGGCGGCGTGTCATTCACCCTTTTTTGGGGCTGACATACTGCATTCGCGAGCAGGCTCGCTCCCACATTGATTTCTGCCAACCCATGAAATTATTTGTTTGAAAATTCCAACCAAGCACTTGCTTGGTTGACTACGCTTGCTCCAGACCAAAAAAACAGGAGCGAGTCGCATGTCTGCCGCCTTCCGTTTGCCGCTGGACGTGTTCTACGAACGGGAAGCCCGGCACCCGCGCCAGCGCTTTCTGGTGCAGCCCATCGGCGGTGGTCAGGTCGAGACGCTGACGTGGGCCGATGTCGGCCATCAGGCCCGCTGTGCGGCGCACTGGTTGCGCGCGCGGGAGCTGCCGCCCGGCAGCCACATTGCGCTGATCTCGAAAAATTGCGCGCACTGGATCATCGCCGACCTGGCGATCTGGATGGCCGGGCATGTGTCGGTGCCGCTGTACCCCAATCTCACCGCTGAATCCGTGGCGCAAGTGCTGACTCATTCGGAAAGTGCGCTGGCGTTCATCGGCAAGCTCGATGACTGGGCAGGCATGGCGCAAGGCGTGCCGGCGGGCCTGCCGACCATCAGCCTGCCGCTGCATCCGCCAGGCGAGTTCGATTACAGCTGGGCGGACCTGCAGAGCTGTTCGCCAATCCAGGACGATCCACGCCCCGCCGCCGGACAATTGGCGACGATCATCTACACCTCCGGCACCACGGGCCTGCCTAAAGGCGTGATGCACAGTTTCGCCAATCTCGGTTTCGCCACCAGTCGCGGCACGCAGCTGTTCGGGCTCAACGAGAACGATCGGCTGCTGTCGTATCTGCCGCTGTGCCACGTTGCCGAGCGCATGTTTGTCGAATTGGCCTCGATCTATACCGGGCAGACAGTGTTCTTCGCCGAAAGCCTCGAGACTTTCATCACCGATCTGCAGCGCGCGCGGCCTACGGCAATGTTCGGCGTGCCGCGTATCTGGACCAAATTCCAGATGGGTGTGTACAGCAAGATCCCGGCGCAGCGCCTGGATTTTCTCCTCGGGCTGCCCTTCATCGGCAAGCGCGTCGGCCACAAAGTGCTCGCCGGGCTCGGCCTGGATGCCTTGCGCGTGGCGTTGTCCGGCGCTGCGCCGGTACCGCAGACCTTGCTCGCCTGGTATCAGAAACTTGGCCTCGATGTGCTGGAGGTGTACGGCATGACCGAGGGCTGCGGTTATTCGCATATCTGCCTGCCGGGGCGATACAAGCAAGGCTGGATTGGCCAGCCGTGCCCGGAAGTCGAGGTGCGCATCGATGAGTCCGGCGAGGTGCAGGTGCGCAGTCAGGCCAACATGCTCGGCTATTTCAAGGAACCGCAAAAAACCGCTGAGACCCTCACCGCAGACGGCTTTCTGCGCACCGGCGACAAGGGTGAGCAGGACAGCGAAGGGCGCCTGCGTCTGACCGGGCGACTCAAGGAAATCTTCAAGACCAGCAAGGGCAAATACGTCGCACCGGCGCCGATCGAAAACCGTCTGGCCGTGCATTCACGCATCGAACAAGTGTGCGTGGTCGGCGATGGCCTGAGTGCACCGCTGGGGTTGTGCGTGCTGTCCACCGTCAATCAGCAAGAGCCTCGTGCCAGTCTGCACGCGAGCCTGGAAAAGCTGCTGGAAGAGGTCAACGCCGCCCTCGACAAGCACGAACGCCTGCGCCGGCTGGTGGTGGTCAAGGACAACTGGGCGGTGGATAACGGCTTCCTCACGCCGACTCTGAAAATCAAACGCAACGTCATCGAAGACCGCTACGGCGCACGCTTCGAAGAATGGAGCGCGCGCAGCGAGGCGGTGCTGTGGCAGGATTGAGCATCGATTACAACAACAAAGGAAGTCTGCGATGAGCTTGTGGCGTACTACTCCCGACATCGAACAGTTGAATGCGATCCAGAAGAACACCATCGGCGAAGTGCTGGATATTCGTTTCGAAGCCTTCGACGAACAGTCGCTGACCGCGAGCATGGTCATCGACCATCGCACCCATCAGCCTTACGGTCTGCTGCATGGCGGCGCATCGGTGGTGCTGGCGGAAACCGTGGGTTCGATGGCCAGTTATCTGTGCATCGATGCCAGTAAATTCTATTGCGTCGGCCTGGAGATCAACGCCAACCATTTGCGCGGTTTGCGCAGTGGGCGGGTGACGGCAGTGGCCACGCCGATCCATATCGGCCGCACCACGCATGTCTGGGACATCCGTTTGACCAGCGACGAAGGCAAGGCCAGTTGCGTATCGCGCCTGACCATGGCGGTGATGCCGCTGGGGGAACAGCCGCCGCTGCGTTGACATTTATCGGGTTCCGTCAGGTCGAGCCCTCACCCCAGCCCTCTCCCAGAGGGAGAGGGGGCCTACCGTGTGGTTTTCGCGATCCTCGTCGACCTGATAATTCGAGTCGAGCTCAGGTCCCGGACACTCCCCCGATCTGCTCCCTTTCCCCCTCGCTCCCTTGGGGGAGAGGGCTGGGGTGAGGGGGCAGCGGTCTCGCTGGTACACATCACCCTGACCGGACTGTCATCATTCCTGGCACTTACAGTCATTGCTGCGGTGCCGGCTCTTGCGGACAATCAACGCCACGTTTCCCGCCCATGGATTTGCCCGCATGTCGCAACCGATCTTTTTCGCCCACGCCAACGGTTTCCCCTCGGGGACCTATGGCAAGTTGTTCGCGGCGCTGGCGCCGGAGTATCGGGTCGTGCATCTGGAGCAGCACGCCCATGACCCGCGTTTTCCGGCGGACGACAACTGGTACAACCTGGTCGATGAACTGATCCATCACCTCGAGCTGCAGGAACAGCCGGTGTGGGGCGTTGGCCATTCCTTTGGCGGTCTGCTGCACTTGCACGCGGCGTTGCGCTGTCCCGAGCTGTATCGCGGCGTGGTGATGCTCGACTCACCGGTACTGACCCGCACTGATCAGTGGGTGATTCGCGCGGCCAAGCGCTTTGGTTTCATCGACCGGCTGACTCCCGCCGGGCGCACCCTCGGGCGGCGTGAGGAATTCGCCGATCTCGACAGTGCACGCAGTTACTTTTCCGGCAAAACCCTGTTTCGCGGCTTCGACCCGGAATGCTTCGATGCCTACCTGCAACATGGTTTGCATCAGGTCGACGACAAGCTGCGCCTGCGTTTTGACCCGGCTACCGAAATCAGCATTTATCGCGGCGTGCCGCACACCAGCCCCGGGCGCACCCGGCAGTTGCAGGTGCCGCTGGCCATCGTGCGGGGGCACAAGAGCCGCGTGGTCATGCGCCATCACACACGTTTCGTCTCGCGTCTGCCACAGGGCGAGGCGCTGAGCATGCCTGGCGGGCACATGTTCCCGCTGGAGCGTCCGCAGGACACGGCGCGGCTGCTCAAGAATCTGTTCATGCGCTGGGAACAGCGACAGAACAAGGATTGCGCATGAGCCCGACCTGCGAAGAAGTGCGCCTGAACCTGCCGCACATCGAATTGGCCGCGCATATGTTCGGCCCCGAGGACGGCTTGCCGGTGATCGCGTTGCACGGCTGGCTCGACAACGCCAACAGCTTCGCCCGGCTGGCGCCCAAGCTTGACGGCCTGCGCATCCTCGCGCTGGACATGGCCGGCCACGGTCATTCCGGGCATCGGCCAAGCGGCGCCGGTTATGCCTTGTGGGACTACGCCCATGATGTGTTGCAAGTCGCTGAACAACTGGGCTGGAAGCGTTTCGGCCTGCTCGGGCATTCGATGGGCGCGATTGTCTCGATGGTGCTGGCCGGTTCGCTGCCCGAGCGCATCAGCCATCTGGCGCTGATCGACGGCGTGATTCCTCCGACAGACAAGGGCGAAAACGCTGCCGAGCGCATGGGCATGGCCTTACAGGCGCAACTCGCTCTGCGGGACAAGCGCAAACCGGTCTATACCACCCTCGAGCGAGCCATCGAGGCACGGATGAAAGGTCTGGTGGCGGTCAGTCGCGAAGCCGCTGAGCTGTTGGCCCAGCGCGGTTTGATGCCGGTGCCCGGCGGTTACACCTGGCGCACCGACAATCGCCTGACCCTGCCATCGCCGCTGCGCCTGACGGAAGAACAGGCGATGGCGTTTGCCTCGCGCGTCAGTTGCCCGGCTCATCTGGTGGTCGCGGCGGATGGCATGTTGGCCAGGCATCCTGAGTTGCTGGAGCGTCTACCCTTCAGCCACGAACAGTTGCCGGGCGGGCATCATCTGCACCTGAATGATGAGGCTGGCGCAGGTCTTGTAGCAGACTGTTTCAATCGCTTCTTCGCCATGCCTTGACTTGCTACCGGCAACTGCCGAGGCTGGGCGGGTTGAAACAGGAGACAAACTTGATGGATTTCTATACCGCTGCGACCCCGACCCGCCCAGCCATGAACGTCCGGTGAGCCTGACTATGCGGCCACTCAGTCTTTTCGCGCTGTGCTGCTTCAGCTCCTTGTCCTTCGCTGCCGATGTGCCGGGCAGCCAGGATCTGCAAATCGTGCCGCGTCTGGCCGACGCACAGATCGTCGACTATCGCCCGGCGGCCGAGCTGGAGCGCATCTACCCGCTGGGCTCGATCCGCAAGATCAGCGGCCAGTTGCGCTTCGACGGCCAGGTCACCGCCCGCGGCCAGACCACCTCGGTGACCTACGAGTTGCCGCCGGAACATTCCGCCACCGAAGCCTTCACCGCCGCCCGCGAAGCCCTGCAACAGCAGGACGCCGAGTTGCTGTTCTGGTGCCAGGCCCGCGATTGCGGCGAAAGCAGCCTGTGGGCCAACGAGGTGTTCGGCAACGCCAAGCTGTATGGCGCTGACGAGCAGCAGGCTTATCTGTTGCTCCGGCTGGCGGCGCCAAAGGACAACACGCTGGTGGCGCTCTACAGCATCACTCGCGGCAATCGCAAAACCTATCTGCATGTCGAGCAATTCGAGGCGACTGCGCCGTTGGGCGAGTTGTTGCCGACCTCGGCGACCCTGCTGCGCCAGTTGAAAAGCACTGGTGAGCTGGATTTCCCGAAACTGGTCGAGGAGCCGGATGCCACCTGGTTGCGCCTGATTTCCCGTGGCCTGAATCTCGACACGACCTTGCGGGTCACGGTTTCCGGGCCCAAGGCCGAAGCCTGGCGCCAGGCGTTGATCACTCAGGGTGTGCGGGCGGCCCGGATGGAAACCGGCAATCTCGAAGGCTCGGGCCTGCGCATCGACCTGTTGCGATAAGCTGTGCCGGGCGAGCACGCACGCAGTGTTCGCCTACTCTTTCGCTGACTGACTTTGCCGGGACTTTCCATGCTCAATAACGATCGCCTGCTGGTGCAGATTCTGCTGCTGGTGTTGTTTGGTGCCAGCCTGTGGGTGATGGCGCCGTTCTGGTCGGCGCTGTTCTGGGGCGCGGTGCTGGCGTTCGCCAGTTGGCCGCTGATGCGTTTGCTGACCCGCGCGCTCAATGGTCGTGAATCGCTGGCCGCGTTGATCCTGACACTGGGCTGGATGTTGCTGGTGGCGGCGCCGCTGGTGTGGCTGGGTTTCAATCTTGCCGATCATGTGCGCGATGCCACGGCATTGATCAAGGATGTGCAGGTCGACGGTTTGCCTGAAGCGCCGACCTGGCTTGGCAGCGTGCCATTGGTTGGTGAGCGACTGGTGGCGATGTGGGACAGCATCGATCAGCAGGGCGCGGCGTTGATGGTCTCGATCAAGCCATATCTGGGCCAGGTCGGTAACTGGCTGCTGGCGCGCAGTGCGCAGATCGGCGGCGGGATTCTCGAGCTGACGCTGAGCCTGGTGTTCGTGTTCTTTTTCTACCGTGACGGGCCACGACTGGCGGCGTTTGTGCACAGTCTGTTGCAGCGCTTGATTGGCGATCGTGCCGGTTATTACATCGAATTGGTGGCGGGCACGGTGCAGCGGGTGGTCAACGGTGTGATTGGTACGGCGGCGGCGCAGGCGGTGCTGGCGTTGATCGGCTTTTTGATTGCCGGGGTGCCGGGGGCGCTGGTGCTGGGGATCGTCACGTTTATGCTGAGTCTGATTCCGATGGGGCCACCGCTGGTGTGGGTGCCGGCCACGGCTTGGCTGGTGTGGAAGGGTGAGTACGGGATGGCGATCTTTCTCGGGATCTGGGGGACGTTCATCATCAGTGGCGTGGACAATGTGCTCAAGCCGTATCTGATCAGCCGTGGCGGCAATCTGCCGTTGGTGATTGTGTTGCTCGGGGTGTTTGGCGGGTTGATTGCGTTTGGCTTTATCGGGTTGTTTATTGGGCCTACTTTGTTGGCGGTGGCTTATAGTCTTTTGACGGATTGGAGTAAGAGTCAGGCTCGGGTCTAGCGGGGGGGGCTTGGCGGCCTTTGGGCCGACCATGCTCTTGGGGTTTTGGGTGAATATCCGTTTCTGCGGGTGTTGCTGATTACGGTTCCGCCCTTACGGCGGGTCACCTTTTTCAAACGCCAAAAAGGTAACCCAAAAGGCTTGCTCCTACGTTCGGCCCTCGCAGGCTCGGGTCCCTTCGCTCCGGGACTGATCCGGGCGCAGCGGCTACGGTTTGCTTCGCTGCACCTCCTTCCGCTGTGTCTGGCTGCGCCAGACGGTCGCTGCGCTCCCACGCCCGGATCAATCCCTCCACTCAGCCTTCCGACGTCGCCGGTGGATCAAGATCAAAAGCACTCGAGCTTGCGCTCATTGTTGAGTGGGGCGGCTTCGCCGCGGGCAGCTGCGCTGCTTTGCTTTGGCTTTTGATTTTGTGGGAGCGAGCCTGCTCGCGAAGGCGGCCTGGCAGCCAACCCATCTCTCTCTGAAACCACTCGATGCCTGTGGGAGCTGGCTTGCCAGCGATAGCGCCCCCACATCCAACCAATATCTGCCGAATACACTCAGTTTCATTGTGGGAGCGAGCCTGCTCGCGAAGGCGGCCTGGCAGCCAACCCATTTCTTGCTGGACGCGCTCAATCAAACTGTAGGAGTGAGCCTGCTCGCGATAGCGCCCTGAAAGCCAACCAATATCTACCGAATACACTCAGTTTCATTGTGGGAGCGAGCCTGCTCGCGAAGAGGCCGGTACATTCAACAGATGTATTGAATCATCAGACGCTTTCGCGAGCAGCCTCGCTCCCGCTTCAAGTCGGCTGAGCCTCAGCCCCGTGGCAACCGGACAACGGCGGTCAGCCCACCACCCGGTGTTTCTTCCAGATCCAACCGCCCACCCAACCGCTGCGCGGCTTCGCGGGCGATGGTCATGCCCAGCCCTACGCCGCCGGAATTGCGGTTGCGCGAGCCTTCCAGTCGGTAAAACGGCTCGAACACCGCTTCCCGCTGGTCTTCAGCAATACCCGGTCCGTGATCAATCACCCGAATCAGCAATTCCTCACGCTGTTCCAACAGTTCAATCCGCGCCTGTCCGGCGTAACGCTGGGCGTTGTCCAGCAGGTTGTTGATGCACGAGCGCAGCGCCATCGGTTGTACTGGCAAAGGCGCGCAGTGGCCGCTGACCTGTACATCGGCGCCCTGGTCCTGGGCGTTTTCGCACAGCGATTCGACCAGCGCCTGCACGTCCAGCAACTGCAAGGCTTCGCTGGTGCGTTGTTCGTGCAGATAGGTGAGGGTGGCGTCGAGCATGCCGATCATGTCGTCCAGGTCCTGGCGCATCTGGCTTTGCAGCTTGTCGTCGCTGATGTTTTCCAGACGCAGTTTCAGCCGTGACAGTGGCGTGCGCAGGTCGTGGGAGACGGCGCCGAGCATGCGCGCGCGTTGCTGGACCTGTTCGCGGATGCGTCGTTGCATGAGGTTGAAGGTGTGCGCCGCTTGCCGGGCCTCGCGCGGGCCGGATTCGTCGAGGGGGTCGCTGTCGAGGTCTTCGCTCAGGCGCTCGGCGGCGTCGCTCAGGCGCTGGATCGGCCGGCTGAGCAGCTTGGCGCCGTACCAGGCGGCAATCATCAGGGTGATGAACTGAAAGGTCAGCGGCACCACCGGGCCACCGAACCAGGGGCGTGTTTGCCTCGGTGGGTAAGCGGTGTTGTGCAGCGGCGGTTGGCCGTCGATGTTCGCTGAGAACTCGGGCGGTGGTGGGGGCGGAGGAGGGCCGTAGAGTCTGAACCAGGCGAAGGCCAGCAGGTGCGCCAGGACAATCGCCACGAACAGCACCCCGAACAGGCGACCGAACAGGGTGTCGAAGCGCGCCTTCATCAACCGATGTCCCGCGCGTCGAACAGGTAACCCTCGCCGCGCACGGTCTTGATCAGTTGCGGGGCTTTCGGGTCGTCGCCGAGTTTTTGCCGCAGGCGCGAGACCAGCAGGTCGATGCTGCGGTCGAAAGCCTCGATCGAGCGACCGCGAGCGGCGTCGAGCAGTTGTTCGCGGCTGAGCACGCGGCGCGGGCGTTCGATGAAGACCCAGAGCAGGCGGAATTCGGCGTTGGACAACGGCACTACCAGGCCATTGTCGGCGACCACTTGGCGCAGGACGCTGTTGAGGCGCCAGTTGTCGAAGCGAATGTTCGTGCGCTGTTCGCTGCGGTCGTCGCGCACGCGGCGCAGGATGGTCTGGATGCGGGCGACCAGTTCGCGTGGTTCGAACGGTTTGGCCATGTAATCGTCGGCGCCCAGTTCCAGGCCGATAATGCGGTCGGTGGGTTCGCAACGGGCGGTGAGCATCAGGATCGGGATGTCCGATTCGGCGCGCAGCCAGCGGCACAGCGACAGGCCGTCTTCGCCGGGCAGCATCAGGTCGAGGACGATGACGTCGAAATGTTCGCCCTGCAGCGCCTGGCGCATCGCCGCGCCGTCGGTGACGCCGCTGGCGTGAATGTTGAAACGGGCGAGGTAATCGATCATCAGCTCGCGGATCGGCACGTCATCATCGACGATCAGCGCGCGGATGCTCCAGCGCTTGTCGTCTTTGCTTTCATCCGTCACGGTTGTCGGGGTGTTGTGCATGGGGCTGTTCACTGCCAGGGGTGGTTTCAGCATAGGCGTCCGGCCCGGAGGCGGGAAGTGCTGTTGTAAGGACGTGTTGCGCCGGGCGAGGCTAACCCGAATGCATGTTGCCGGCGTGTCGGCTGTGTATCGGAGTCGACACAATAGCCGTGCGGGCTAAGCTGATAACCGCCAGCGCGACGATTTACCGATCATCGGGTGCCGCGCCGCCGCCGGTTCCGCTACAATGCGCGCCGTTTTCGACCAGCCTGAGAGCCCATCCATGTCCGCCTGCCAGACTCCTATCATCGTCGCCCTGGATTTCCCCACCCGTGACGCCGCACTGAAGCTGGCCGACCAGTTGGACCCGAAATTGTGCCGGGTCAAAGTGGGCAAGGAACTGTTCACCAGTTGCGCGGCGGAAATCGTCGGAACCCTGCGTGACAAGGGTTTTGAAGTGTTTCTGGACCTGAAATTCCACGACATTCCCAACACCACCGCAATGGCCGTGAAAGCCGCTGCCGAGATGGGTGTGTGGATGGTCAACGTGCACTGCTCCGGCGGTCTGCGCATGATGGCAGCCTGCCGCGAGGAGCTGGACAAGCGCAGTGGTCCGCAACCATTGTTGATTGGTGTGACCGTGCTGACCAGCATGGAGCGCGAGGATCTGGCCGGTATTGGTCTGGATATCGAGCCGCAGGAACAAGTGCTGCGTCTGGCGGCACTGGCCGAGAAGGCCGGGTTGGACGGTCTGGTGTGTTCGGCGCTGGAAGCGTCGGCGCTGAAAACCGCGCACCCGTCGCTGCAACTGGTGACCCCGGGGATTCGCCCGGCGGGCAGCGCGCAGGATGATCAACGGCGCATTCTGACCCCGCGTCAGGCGCTGGATGCCGGTTCCGATTACCTGGTAATCGGCCGTCCGATCAGCCAGGCGGCAGATCCGGCGCAGGCGTTAGCCGCAGTCGTAGCCGAAATCGCCTAAAGCTTATTGAAGATCCAACTGTGGGAGCGAGCCTGCTCGCGAAGAGGGAGTGTCAGTCGGCATCATTACCGACTGATCCACCGCTTTCGCGAGCAGGCTCGCTCTCACATTGGTTTCAGGCTGGCCTTAAACCTTCAGAACCAACTTGCCAAAGTTCTCGCCGTTGAACAGTTTCATCAGCGTCTCGGGGAACGTCTCCAGTCCCTCAACCACATCTTCCTTGCTCTTGAGCTGCCCGTTGGCCATCCAGCCGGCCATCTCTTGGGCGGCGTTGGCGAACTGCGCGGCGTAGTCCATCACCACAAAACCTTCCATCCGCGCGCGATTGACCAGCAGTGACAGGTAATTGGCCGGGCCTTTGACCGCTTCTTTATTGTTGTACTGGCTGATCGCGCCGCAGATCACCACGCGCGCCTTCATGTTCAAGCGGCTCAGCACCGCGTCGAGAATGTCGCCACCGACGTTATCGAAATACACGTCGACGCCTTTCGGGCATTCGCGCTTCAGACCGGCCACGACGTCTTCGGCCTTGTAATCGATGGCGCCGTCGAAGCCCAGTTCGTCGATGAGGAATTTGCACTTGTCGGCCCCGCCGGCAATGCCAACGACGCGGCAGCCTTTGATTTTGGCGATCTGCCCGGCCACGCTGCCCACCGCACCGGCCGCGCCGGACAGCACCACGGTGTCACCGGCTTTCGGGGCGCCGACGTCGAGCAGGGCGAAGTAGGCGGTCATGCCGGTCATGCCCAGTGCAGACAGATAGCGTGGCAATGGCGCGAGTTTCGGGTCGACCTTGTAGAAACCGCGCGGCTCGCCGAGGAAATAATCCTGCACACCGAGGGCGCCATTGACGTAATCGCCGACGGCGAAGCCAGGATTGTTCGAAGCGATGACTTTTCCCACGCCCAGTGCGCGCATGACCTCACCGAGACCGACCGGCGGGATGTAGGACTTGCCTTCGTTCATCCAGCCGCGCATGGCCGGGTCGAGGGACAGGTATTCGTTTTTCACCAGAATCTGTCCCGCCTGTGGCTCGCCGACCGGTACTTCCTGGTAAGTGAAAGTCTCGCGGGTCGCGGCGCCCACCGGGCGTTTGGCGAGCAGGAACTGGCGATTGGTCTGGTTGGTCATGACAGGCACTCGAATGGAATGAAGCCTTGTTGATAGCTCTTCAACGCCGATGTCGCAAGGTTGGCTGATACGGCGAATGCGAGTCGATCCAGTGCAGTGATGGTTACGGGGCGGGTTTCATCACTGCGGCGCATGCGCCGGTAAACAGCGATTGCATAGTGCTGACGTGCTTTCGCTGCCCTTGGCTATGCTGCGACGCCAACATCTCCCATTTTTTTTGCATTCGAGGACATAGCCATGAGCATGACGTTTTCCGGTCAGGTGGTTGTAATCACGGGAGCCGCCTACGGCATCGGTCGCGCGACAGCCCTGGCGTTTGCCGCCGAAGGCCTGAAAGTGGTGGTGGCTGACCTCGACGCGGCTGGAGGCGAAGGCACGGTGGCGCTGATTCGTACCGCCGGTGGCGAAGCGTCCTTCGTGCGCTGCGACGTGACGGTGGAAAGCGATGTAAAAAATCTGATGGATGAGGTGATCAATACCTACGGTCGTCTCGACTATGCCTTCAACAACGCCGGGATCGAAATCGAGAAGGGCAAACTCGCCGACGGTACGCTGGACGAGTTCGACGCGATCATGGGCGTCAACGTCAAAGGCGTCTGGCTGTGCATGAAGTATCAGTTGCCGTTGCTGTTGGCGCAGGGCGGTGGCGCGATCGTCAACACGGCGTCGGTCGCCGGGCTGGGTGCCGCGCCGAAGATGAGCATCTACGCGGCGTCGAAACATGCGGTGATCGGCCTGACCAAGTCGGCGGCGATCGAATACGCGAAAAAGAAAGTCCGCGTCAACGCAGTGTGCCCGGCAGTGATCGATACGGACATGTTCCGCCGTGCCTATGAAGCCGACCCGAAGAAGGCGGAGTTCGCCAACGCCATGCACCCGGTCGGGCGCATTGGCAAGGTCGAGGAAATCGCCAGCGCGGTGCTGTATCTGTGCAGCGATGGCGCAGCGTTCACCACTGGGCACTCATTGGCGGTGGACGGCGGCGTGACGGCGTTCTGAAAGTTGCCGAAATACAAAGAACCCGCCTGCGTGCGGGTTTTTTTGTACCTCGCGGTCGGTCCCTGTGAATACCGTTAAACAATGTGTATCAAATCGTTAGAACTGGCGCATTTGGCGGCGTTGTCGCACAGCCTCGGCGGTGCGGCTGTGATTTACTGCTGCCAGCAAAACTGACAGGAGTTTGCGAGCTCATGGAACTGAGAATTGACCGACAGGCAATGGTGCCGGTCGTGCAGCAGATCGTCGACGGAATGACTGACTGGATTGTGCAAAGCGGTATCCCGCCGGCCACCCGGTTGCCCTCCGTACGGCAAATCGCCCGGGGTAATCTGCTCAGCCAGTCGTGTGTCGTCGAAGCCTGCGAGCGCCTGGTTTCGCAAGGCGTATTGACCACACGCCAGGGCGCGGGATTCATCGTCGCGGCCTCGCCGGCATTGCGCGAAACGGACTCGGAACTGGCAGTGTTCGAGGGCCGCCATGCGTGGTGCGATGAGGTGAGCGCTTCGACGGGTCGCTTGATCTTGGGGCAAGGAGGCTTGCCGCCGAGCTGGCGTGAGCCCGACGACCTCAGCTACGCGCTGCGCGAGGTGGCACGCACCGACATGGCCAGCCTGTTCAACTACAGCTCGCCACTGGGCCTGCCAGCGTTGCGCGAGCAAATTGCCAAGCGTCTGAAACTGCTGCATATCGACGCCTGCAATACCCGGCTGATGAGTACCGGCGGTGCCAGTCATGCGCTCGATCTGATCGTGCGCACCCTGTTCAAGGCTGGCGATTGCGTGGTGGTGGAAACGCCCGGTTATGCACCGTTGTTTGACCTGCTGCGCCTGCACGGCGTACAGATGCTCGAAGTGCGTCGGACACCGAGCGGGCCGGACATCGACATGCTCGAGTCAGTGCTGCGTCAGTTTCGTCCCGCTGCCTTGTTCATCGGCAGCCATCACCACAACCCCACCGGCAGTTGCCTGACGCCTGCGGTCGCCCAGCGTATCGTGCAGTTGAGCAAGACCTACGACCTGCGCGTGATTGAAGATGACGTCTACGCTGATCTGCACACCGGCAGCGGTACGCGGTTGGCGGCGCTGGACCATGGCGGCCGGGTCATTTATGTCGGCAGCTTTTCCAAGACCCTGAGCAGTTCGTTGCGGATCGGCTTTGTCCTGGCGGACAGCGAGCTGCTGAAGCGCCTGGCGGAGGTCAAGATGATCAGCGGCCTGGGCTGTTCGAGGCTGGCCGAGGCGGTGCTGGCCAGGCTGATGGCGACCGGCGCCTATCGCAAACTGGTGCAGCGCCAGCGCCAGCGCTTGAATGCCGATCGCGCGGCGGCCTTGCAGGCCCTGGAAGATGCCGAGTGGGAAGTGTTCGGCAAGCCGGTTGGCGGGTTGTTCATCTGGGCGCGGGCACGCTTGCGCGACCAGGCGTCGGTGCGCAGGCAGGCTCAGCGTTGCGGGCTGGAGTTATCAGCAGCGGACGCCTTCAGTCCCAGCGGTGAGTGCGGTGACTGGCAGCGCATCAATGTGGCCTGTGCCTGCGACCCGCGGGCTCGGCAGTTTTTTCGCAATACTTGCGCGGATCGACCTCCAGCATTCTGAAAACGACGCGGGCGTAGCTTTTTGCCATTATTCCGACGCCAGAGTCTTGTGCTGGTTAGAGCCCGTTGCGAATCTTCGTTCACAGACTTTGGCAGGGGACTACGCGCAATGATTTCGGCCGTGCAAGGACGTTTTGCCAACCTCGGTATGGCGAAAAAACTGGGTATCGGATTCGTGCTGGTCTTGCTGCTGACTGCGTTGGTGGCGGCGATCGGCGTCTGGTCGCTGCAAACCATCAGCCTGCGTTTCGACGGCTTGAAGCAGATGTCCGCGCTCAACAGCGGCCTGCTCAAGGTGCGCCTGCTCGAGCAGGAGTACGCCCTGCGCGGCAATCCGAAGACCGCCGATGCCTTGCGCGAAGGCGTCGATGGGCTGATCGTCCTTGCCGGTGAGCTCAAGGCGCATTCCCCGGCCAACGTCCCGGTGATGAGCGATGTCGAGCAAGCGCTGGGCGCGTATCGCAAGGCCTTCGATGAATTCGTCTCGCTGAGCCAGGCCAAGGACCTCGCGCTGGAGATGGCCAGTTGGTCGGTGTCCAGCGTGGCCAATAACCTCGACGTGTTGCAGAGCGGTCTGGCCGATGATGGTGCCTACACTTTGAAAGACACCGAGGGCAAGGACGGCGCCCAGTTCATCGAACAGGCGAATCAGGTCAGTCAGGTCTCGCGACTGATGCTGCAAGCGATGAACGAAGCGCGGGTGCGTCTGGATCAGAGCCGCAAGGGCGATGCCGACAATGCCGCTCAAGGCAACATCGAGCAGGCCGCGCAAGCGCAGGAGCAGGCTGAAGCGTTGAAAAGCACGGTCAAGGACGAGGGCTATCTGACGGTGCTCAACGAAGTGTCGGGGCATATCGCCGGATTCAACGAGAAACTGGCTGAATACACCGGTTTGCTGGCGCAAGAAAAGACGGTTTATGACCAACTGCATCAGCGTGCTGCGCAGGTGGTGGACCGCGTCAATCGGGCCTACGTCGCCGAAGATGCTTCGATGCAGGCGGAGCTGAAAAAGAACACGGTGTTGATCTTTGGCTCTTCGGCGCTGGCCTTGTTGGTCGGATTACTTGCCGCGTGGGTGATCACGCGCCTGATCGTGGCGCCGCTGCGCAGTGTGATTCGCGTGGCGCAGCAGATTGCTGCGGGTGATCTGACGGCGAAGGTCGAGGTGACGCGCCGCGATGAAATGGGGCAGCTGATGTTGGCGATGCAGCAGATGGCTGCCGGCCTCGGCACGATTGTCAGTGGCTTGCAGGCCGGGATCGAGCGCTTGGCCGGTTCCGCGCAATCGCTGTCGGCGGTGACCGAGCAGACCAATCTGGAGGTCAACAGCCAGAAGGAGGAAACCGAGCAGGTCGCCACCGCCATGAACCAGATGACCGCCACGGTACATGACGTCGCGCGCAATGCCGAAGAGGCGGCGCTGGCGGCGCAGACGGCGGATGACAAGGTCGAGAGCGGCCAGCAGGTGGTGCGCCAAAGCATGGCGCGGATCGAGCAGTTGGCGGATTCAGCGACCTCGGCCAGTTCCAGCATCGAGAGCCTCAGCGCCGAGATTCAGAATATCGGCACGGTGCTGGAGGTGATCAAGAGCGTGGCCGAGCAGACCAATCTGTTGGCGCTGAACGCGGCGATCGAAGCAGCGCGGGCTGGCGAGCAGGGCAGGGGATTCGCGGTGGTGGCCGATGAGGTGCGTGCGCTGGCGCGGCGTACGCAGCAATCGACCGAGGAGATCGAGCGCCTGGTCAGTGCCCTGCGCGCGGCGGCGCAGTCGTCGGTGCAGCAGATCCGCAGCAGTGGCGAGCTGGTGAAGCTGGCGGTCAGTGATGCGTTGCAGACCGAAAGTGCGCTGGGGAGTATTGCGGCGGCGGTGTCGTTGATCCAGCAGATGAATCAGCAGATCGCGGCGGCGGCGGAGGAGCAGAGTTCGGTGGCGGAGGAGATCAATCGCAGTGTTACGCAGATTCGTGCGAGCGCGGATCACTCTTCCGTGGCGATGCGCGGGAATGCGGCTTCGAGTGTTGAGCTGGCGCAGTTGGGCGGGGAGTTGCGCTCGATGGTTGGGCATTTTCGGCTTTGAGTCTTGGCAGCCTTTGGGCCGATCAGCCTTTTGGGGTTTGGATGAATATCCGCTTTTGCTGTTCTGTGGGAGCTGGCTTGCCAGCGAAGGCGGCCTGACAGCCGACCGATTTTTACCTGAGAACACTACTTCCCAATGTGGGAGCGAGCCTGCTCGCGAAAGCGATCTTCAATTCACACCCTCTTTCAATTCGCCCACAAAAAAGCCACCAATAACGGTGGCTTCTCTTCCAGCATTCCCGCCTCAGTCGTAAATCACTTTCTTCTTCCAGTCCGCATCGGCTTCGACATCCTTCAAACCGGCAGTCAGTTGGTTTTCTTCACCTTCCACCGGGGCGATCTTGTCCATGACCTGGGCGTTGGCTCGGGCGAGGAGTTTTTCCAGATATTGCAGTTGCTCGGCATACATCTGCGGGTCCTGCTGTTTGCGCAGATATTGCACGCCGCGTTCGAAGGCGAGGCGGGCCTGGCCGGGTTGGTTTTGTTGCAGGGACTGTTGGCCGAGGTTGTTGAAGAATTCGATGTGCAGCAGCACGAGGATGTGGCGCACCTCGCGGATCCATTGTTTGGCTTCGTTCGGAGGCAGGAAACCGTCATGGGCGGCTCGGGTGATCTGGCCATGCAGGGCTTCGAGGAGGAAGCGCACGTCTTTGGCTTTGGCTTCGGTCAGGATCGGCGCGGGCGGGTTGTTCACCGGGATCGATTCGCCTTGGGCAACGAGGGCGCTGAGTTCGGTGATGCGGGCCTTGGTCGTCGCGCTGGTTTTTTCCAGATTGAGCAGGCGCTGGCAGACGTTGAGTTCCAGGCGGGTCAGCAGTAGCTTGAGCGCCGGGGTCATGAACTGGCCGGGGAAGGTTTCGGTCAGTTCGCCGCAGCGGCGCAGGCGGTCGTTGAGTTCGACTTTGGTGCGGGCCTTCTCCAGTTTGTTGTTTTCCACCACATGGTTCATGTAGCCAATGGCGATCAGAATTGCGATCCCGGCTACGACTAGCAGGGTGATCATGAGTGGTGTCACCGGTAAGACCTCTTTATAGGGTTCGCATGCGAGTGTAGTGGCTGGGCATTTAGGCGCCTAGCGCCGCTCAACGGGTTTGATCGGCTGCTGCAATCTGTATCGGCCGCCAGCTGTATAGATGAATGCTGGCGCTTGATGTGCAGATTGCCATCACTGTGCGGTGACTATAACGTCTTGGCGAGTGGCGGAATATAGGCGTCAGGTTTCGGACGACGGAAAAGCCCTACGCGGCGCGTAATCCAGGTCGAAGTCATTGATTTAAATAAATTTATATCAGGGGGTTGACGACCCCTCAATCCATCCATAGAATGCGCGCCACTTGCAGCGTAAAGCACACAGCGAAACGCGGCAGGGAGTGAATGTTGTAGCGTGTCCCCTTCGTCTAGTGGCCTAGGACACCGCCCTTTCACGGCGGTAACAGGGGTTCGAGTCCCCTAGGGGACGCCAATGCGGGAATAGCTCAGTTGGTAGAGCACGACCTTGCCAAGGTCGGGGTCGCGAGTTCGAGTCTCGTTTCCCGCTCCAATTTTAAACAGCAGTGCTTTCGGGCGGTGCTGAGTGAAACCAGAACCAAGTCTTCGGATGCGGATCTGGACACCGAAACACACACCATGTGTTCCGGGTAGCGTGTCCCCTTCGTCTAGTGGCCTAGGACACCGCCCTTTCACGGCGGTAACAGGGGTTCGAGTCCCCTAGGGGACGCCATTTGCGGGAATAGCTCAGTTGGTAGAGCACGACCTTGCCAAGGTCGGGGTCGCGAGTTCGAGTCTCGTTTCCCGCTCCAATTTCACAAAAACGCCGATCAGTGATGATCGGCGTTTTTGTTTGTGCGCGTTTTGTGGCGGCAATAAAAAAGGACCTTTTCACAGGTCCTTTTTTTATTTTGCGCCCGGTCATCAATGATCGGGCTCAGGCAGAGCTTTACAGCTTCGGCAACTGCCCGACACGCCCCATCATTTCCGTGACGATCTGCAGATCCAGCAGGAACTGGTCGACGGTCTTGAATTCGCCATCGGTGTGGCCGGTGTATTTGGCTTCAGGTCGCGCCAGGCCGAATTGCACGCCGTTCGGCAATTCGTGAACCGACGTCGCGCCGGCGGAAGTACCGAATTCCGACTTCATGCCGAGGTTTTCGCTGGCTACGGCAAGCAGCGCCTTGACCCACTCACCCTCGGGGTTGCGATACATCGGTTCAGCCACCGAGTAATCGAACGCCACGGCAACATGAGTCTTCTTGCTCCAGGCATCCAGTTTCTCAGCGATCTCAGCCTTGAGCTTTTCCGGAGACTTGCCCTTCGGTACGCGCAGATTCACCGCCAGTTTGAAGGTCTTGTCATCCTCACCGACGTAGGTCAGCGAGGTGGTCAGTGGCCCCATGAACGAGTCGGAGAAACCGACGCCGAGTTTTTTGCCCAGATAATCCAGGCCCCAGTTGTCATCGGCATAACGCGCGGCATCGGTGAACTGGTTGTGCTTGAGCGCGACTTTGCCGTCCAGGCTGTTGATGAAACTCAGCATTCGCGCGACCGGGTTGACGCCGGACTCTGGTTCGGAGGAGTGCGCAGAAACCCCCGTCACGGTCAGTTTGACGTCTTTGCCATCAACCTTCGTAGCGACTTCGAAGTCGCCGCCGTTGGCTTTGGCATAGGCATCGCCGGCCTTTTGCAGACTGGCGGCGAGCTCGGCAGGCTTGTCGGTTACCAGGGTGACCACCGAAGCGGACGGAATCTGGTTGGTCGCCTTGCCGCCAGTCATCGAAACGATTTCCGCACCGTTGCCTTCGCCTTTGCGCTTGGCAAAGTTGGCCATGACGGTGCCGTAACCTTTTTCGGCGATCACTACCGGATAACCGCCGTCCAGCGCCATGTTGTAGTTCGGCGTCGGGTTGCGCTCGAAGTAATAGGGAATGGCGTCGCCGCTGGTTTCTTCGGTGGTGTCGACCAGCAGCTTGAAGTTACGCGCCAGTGGCAGTTTCTCGTCCTTGATCACTTTCATGGCGTACAGCGCCACGACAATGGCGTTCTTGTCATCCTCGGTACCACGACCGTACATGCGATCGCCAATCAGCGTGACTTTGAACGGGTCGAGTTTGGTGCCATCTTTCAGCACCCAGTTTTCCGGCGTCACCGGCACCACATCGGCGTGCGCGTGAATACCGACGACTTCGTCGCCTTTGCCGTCCAGAGAAATTTCGTAGACACGGTTATCGACATTGCGGAACTTCAAACCGAAGGATTCGGCGAGTTTCTGGATCTCGCCGGCAATCTTGATGAATTCCGGATTGTCGTGTTGCTCCACGCCGTCCTTGCGGAAGGTCGGGATCTCGACGAGTTGGCGCAGGGTTTCCAGCGCGGCCTTGCCATATTTCACGCGGGTATAAATGCCCAGCAAGCGATGAATTTCATTCTGCTGGTCGGCGTTCAGGGTCTTGTTGTCGAGGAAGGCGCTGATGGACGGGGTGAGCTTATCCGACTTGGCCAGGTCGCTTTTCGCCAGGCTGCCAAGGAAGCTGCGGAAGTCCGTCAGGTTCTTGCCGTCGAGGGATTTCAGAATCGCTGCACTTTGCTCGGCAGTGATGTTGGCTTGTGCGGCACTGGTAAACGCGGTGAGGCTGGCCATGACCAGAGTGGCGGCGGCCAGTTTTTTCAGGGAAAAGACCATGGAACAGGCATTCCTTTGCAAAGGATTGGGAAAGTATTTCTGACGCTTGTGACAGAAACATTTTGTAAACCTAACACTGCGAGCGCTGGGAAAGGGAGTCGCAAACTTGATCTGTCGCACAGAAATGCAAAAGAGGCGCACAAATGAAAAAGTCCCGGCAGCTGATGCCGGGACTTTTTTTGTGTGAGTTACATCGACAGCATCAGGCGTCCGGCAAACAGAATCAGGATGACGCCCATGCTGCGCTCGAACCAGTGTCCAAGGCGCATGAACAGCAGGCGCACTTTGTTGCTGGAGAAAAACAGCGCGACGATCACAAACCACAGCGCGTTGACGAAGCACATCCACAAGCCATAGAACGCCTGGATCTGCAGCGGTGTGCTGGCGCTGATGATCGTGGTGAAGATCGCCAGGAAGAACAGCGTGGCCTTGGGGTTGGTCGCATTGGTCAGAAAACCGGTGCTGAAGGCTTTGAACAGCGACTGTTCGACCAGCGGCTCGTCAGCGTTTTTTTCGCCTTCGACGCTGCTTTTCGGTTTGCTGCGGATCAGGCTGACGCCCAGATAAAGGATGTAGGCACCGCCGACAACCTTGGCGACGGTGAGCAGCCACGGCGTGGTGTGCATCAAGGCGCCGACGCCAAGCAAGGTATACAGCACATGCACGGAAATCCCCGCGCCGATGCCCAGCGCGGTGCAGATGCCGACGAGCCGACCGAAGCGCACGCTTTGGCGGATGGTCACGGCGAAGTCCGGGCCGGGTGCAACCACGGCGAGAAAGTGGATGGTGGCCAATGCGAGAAACTCGCCCAGGTAATTGGAAAGCATGTCAGCTCCAGAAAGTCAGAGGGGAGGCATTGCCGCGATAGCCGACAAAGAACGACAGGCTCAAACGCGGATCGGCCACGCCCGGAGTCACCGAGTGCATGCGCCGCGAATTGAACATGATGAAATCGCCGGGCTGCGGTCGTACTTCGAGGGCGGGCGGCCCCAGCAGCGACGGCTCGATGCCATAACTGTCGCCGCGCATTTCGTCGAATTGATCCGGGGTGATGTGGTCGTTCCACATCTGCAAGGCGCCACCCTCGGTGGGCATGTTCAGGTAGACGTTGCAGGCAAATTGCGCCTCGAGGCTGCGCGCCTGAAAACTGTCCGGGGCGTCCTTGGCGAAGATGTCGTGATGAGCAAGAAAGCACACGCCGGGTTTGACCACGCGCGACAAGCCGACATACATCTTGCGCCCGTAGAGATTTTCCAGATGCGCGCCAGCGGGCCAGGACTCGTCGAGCATGCAGCGCAACGTGTCGATCGGCGAAGAGTAGGGCGCGCAGCGCTGGCGCAGTTCGGCGATGTTGCGGGTGGCGCGTTCGAAGTAATCCTCGATCAGCAGCGGCTGGTTTTCCGCCTCGTAAAAGGCCATGCCGATGCGGCCGATGCTCGGTGCGTTGATGTAGCCTTCAAAGCCCGGGGCGAGGATCTTGTCGCCGATCTCGATCGCCAGCGGCTCGGGCAGAAAGCGTTTGACGCGGATGGCGAGGACTTCTTCGTTGGCCAGTTTTTTTATGCACGTCTCATCGAGACGCTCGACGTCTAGCATCATTTGTTTTAGGTCCATCTATCGATAGTCAACGGAACCGGCGAGTGCGGTTCCCCGGCGTCGGACGCTGCGCGATGGCAACGTCCGAAATGCTCAATCCACGCTGTAGTGGACGGACAGCGTGCCTTTCTTCTGCGAAAGCGACGCGATCGTGACTGTGCCCAAATCCTTCAGGCTGCGTACGTGGGTGCCACCGCAGCCATAGGCTGGCAGTTCACCGAAACTGATTTCCCGCGCGCCCTCGCGCAGTGAAGTCAGACGCGGCAGATCGTGTTCGATCCACTGCTCGATGCCGGTTTGCACGGTTGGCGCATCGACTTCTTCTGCGCCATCGCCCGGCTTAAATTGCACCCGGCCTTCGTCCGGCCAGTGGTGCGCCTTGATCGGCATCCAGCCCATGGCCTGAATGAAATGACCGATCAGGTGCCCGGCCGAGTGCATGCGTGTGTTGAAGCGGCGGCGTTCTTCGTCGATGCGGATGACGGTCATGCCCAGCGGCAGCGGGCGGTCGACGAAATGCACAATGCGCTCAGGTTCCTGCACCACGCGCGACACCCGGCTTTCACCGATCCAGCCGGTGTCGCAAGGCTGACCGCCGCCCTGGGGGTGAAACAGGGTAGCGCGCAGCACTACGGCGAATTCGTTCTCGTGGGGTGTGCAGTCGAGGACTTCGACATTCGCCTTGAGGTCGTCACTGTGAAAAAACAGGCGAAGCGTCATATTCCATGCCCTGATCGAAGTTCTGTTTTTATTATATGAATCGTGCAATAACGTGATAATCCGTTCGAACATCAAAGGACTTGTGCGTCGTGAGCATCAATCTTCCGCTGCCGCTGCTGGGTGAAATGGCGATTTTCGTCAAGGTTGTCGAGACCGGCAGCTTCTCTGAAGCGGCGCGGCAGATGGGTTCCTCACCCTCGGCGGTCAGTCGCAGTATTTCCCGATTGGAAAAGGCGTTGGCCACGCGCTTGCTGCAACGCACCACGCGCAAACTGCGCTTGAGCGATGGCGGTGAGGAGGTGTTCAAGCGTTGCCAGGAAATGGTCAGCGCGGCCAGGTCGGTGATGGAAATCAGCGGCCAGTTCACCCACGAAGCCGAAGGTCTGGTGCGGGTCAGCGTGCCGAAAGCGGTGGGGCGCTTTGTGATTCATCCGCACATGCCGGAGTTTCTGCGCCGCTATCCCAAGGTCGACGTCGAGTTGCTGCTGGAAGATCGTCAGGTCGATCTGATCGATGATCATGTCGATCTGGCGATTCGCATCACTGACCGTCCACCGGCCGGTCTGGTCGGGCGGCAGTTGCTGACCATCGATCATTTGCTTTGCGCCACGCCGCAATACCTGGCCGAACATGGCACGCCGACGCATCCTCACGATTTGCTCAACCACAGTTGTATTTATCTGGGCGAAACACCGAGCGATGCGCGCTGGAAGTTCAAGAAGGGCAGCAAGGCGGTGACGGTCGGTGTGCGTGGGCGCTATGCCGCCAATCACACGGGCGTGCGCTTGGGGGCGGTATTGCAGCACATCGGCATTGGCAGTCTGCCGTATTTCACGGCGCGTTACGCGTTGGAGCAGAAGTTGATTGTGCAGGTGTTGCCGGACTGGACGTTTCTTGCCTCTTATCATGGTGGGTTGTGGCTGCTGCATTCGCCGACGCGGTATCTGCCGCCGAAGTTGCGGGTGTTTATTGATTATCTGGTGGAGTGTTTGCAGAAGGAGCCGACGTTGGGTAGGCCCGGGAAATCTGCCGGTGGGAGCAATGCGGCTGTGGCGTATGAGCTGCCGGAGAGTGAGGGGTTGCTTTGAGGTTTTTTTTGGGGGGGGGGGCTTGGCGGCCTTTGGGCCGACCATGCTCTGGTGGTTTGGGTGAATATCCGTTTCTGCGGGTGTTGCGGATTACGGTTCCGCCCTTACGGCGGGTCACCTTTTTCAAACGCCAAAAAGGTAACCCAAAAGGCTTGCTCCTGCGTTCGGCCCTCGCAGGCTCGGGTTCCTTCGCTGCGGGATCGATCCCGGCGCAGCGGCTACGGTTTGCTTCGCTGCACCTACACTCGCTGTGTACGACTGCGTCGTACGGTCGCTGCGCTCCCACGCCCGGATCAATCCCTCCGCTCAGCCTTCCGACGTCGCCTGTGAATCAAGATCAAAAGCGGTACTCGAGCTTGCGCTCATTGTTTTGAGTGGTGAGGGGCGGGTGGTGTCTGGCTGTTTTTGTGGTGAATTTTCCCCTCACCCCAGCCCTCTCCCCGAGGAGAGGGAGCTGATTTGTGTGCTTTTCAAATCCTGAGTTCAACTCGGACTTTCACATCGACGTAACTCGCCCAAACACCTCGGTCAGTCCACTCTTCCTCCGTGAGAGGGCTAGGGTGAGGGGCTTTTGATCTTGAAAAAAAGGCCCGCATGGAATCACCAGTGCGGGCCTTTCGATTACCTGTCGAATATCAATGCTTGCTGTCCTGCGCAGACATGGCCAGCAGTTGTTTTTCCTGGTTCCAGTCGAACGGTTCGTCGTTCTGTTCGGCTTCGTAGCGGCGTTCTTCGAGGGCCTGGTAGAGGTCGATTTCTTCGTCGGAGAGGTAGTGCAGGCAGTCGCCGGCGAAGAACCACAGCAGGTCGCGCGGGATCAGGTGGGCGATTTGCGGGTAGCGGCTGATGACTTGAGTGAGGATGTCCTGGCCCAGGTATTGGCTTTCGATAGGGTCGATCGGCAGGGAGGCCAGCAGTTCGTCGAAGCGCTCGAGGAACAGGGCATGGCTTTCTTCGGGCACTTGTTCGGCCTCACCTACGGCGACCAGGATACTGCGCAGGTGGTCGAGCAACACGAGATGATCGGCAACGACGTTGGACACGAGATAAGTCCTCAAGAGCAAAACGGGCGCGGGAGTATAAAGCCCTCGCGCCGTTTTTTCACATAAACCGGGATCAGCGGACTTTGCCCGCTGCCTGGGTCAGTTCCTCTTTGGCGAAATCATCGACGTCGATCACCTTGCGGCGGGCCGCTTCGGCGTCGCGCAGGCTTTGCGCTTCGACGGCCTGCAGCACGCCGGCTTCCAGCGCGGCATCGATAGCGTGTTCGCCGGCTGCCGGTTTGACCTGGCCGCTCTTCAGTGCGGTGTGCAGTTTCTTGTGCAGCGGTTGCGCGGCATTGAGCAGGTCGCTGGCGTGTTGCAGCGCGCCCACGGCATCGTCCGCCGATTGCGGGCGGTAGCAGCCGGCGAGCAGTTCTTCCAGTGCCGGATCGCCCTTGGCGCGACCGATGACCGCAGCGACTTCGGCGCCGAGTTTGTCCGATGGGCCTTTGTGACGGCGACCGAACGGGAAGACGATGACCCGCAGCAGGCAGCCGAAGACTTTGTTCGGGAAGTTGCTCAGCAGTTCATCCAGCGCACGCTCCGACTGGCCGAGGCTTTCTTCCATGGCCCAGCGGAACAGCGGCTCCATGTACGCCGGCGAATCCAGGTCGTGATAGCGCTTGAGCGCGGCGGAGGCCAGATACAGGTTGCTCAGTACATCGCCGAGGCGCGCCGACAGGCGTTCGCGGCGTTTCAATTCGCCGCCCAGGAGCATCATGCTGAAGTCGGCGAGCATGGCGAATGCGGCGGCCTGACGGTTCAGCGCGCGGAAGTAGCCCTGACTGATCCTGTCGCCCGGCGCATGTTCGAAGTGACCAAGACCTAGGTTCAGCACCAGTGTGCTGGCGGCATTGCTGACGGCAAAACCGATGTGCTTGAGCAACAGGCCGTCGAATTCCTTGAGCGCCTGATCCTTGTCCTCGCGACCGGCCAGGGCCATTTCCTTGAGTACGAACGGATGGCAGCGGATCGCGCCCTGACCGAAGATCATCAGGTTGCGCGACAGGATGTTCGCGCCTTCGACGGTGATGAAGATCGGCGCGCCGTTCCAGCTGCGGCCCAGGTAGTTGTTCGGCCCCATGATGATCGCTTTACCACCATGCACATCCATGGCGTGGCTGATGCATTCGCGGCCGCGTTCGGTGAGGTGGTATTTGAGGATCGCCGACAGCACCGAAGGTTTTTCACCGAGGTCCACCGCGTTGGCGGTGAGCATGCGGGCGGCGTCCATCATCCACGCGTTACCGCCGATGCGCGCCATGGCTTCCTGGATGCCTTCGAAAGCGGACAGCGGTACATTGAACTGCTCGCGAATCTGCGCGTACTGGCCGGTGACCAGACTGGTGAACTTGGCCGCGCCGGTGCCCACGGCTGGCAGCGAGATCGAACGCCCGACGGACAGGCAGTTCATCAGCATCATCCAGCCCTTGCCGAGCATTTCCTGACCACCGATGAGGTAGTCCAGAGGAATGAACACGTCCTTGCCGGAGTTCGGGCCGTTCATGAACGCGGCGCCCAGCGGCAGGTGCCGACGACCGATTTCCACACCTGCGGTATCGGTCGGGATCAGCGCCAGACTGATGCCGAGGTCTTCCTCTTCACCGAGCAGATGATCCGGGTCATAAGCCTTGAATGCCAGGCCAAGCAGGGTCGCAACCGGGCCGAGGGTGATGTAGCGCTTTTCCCAATTCAGGCGCAGGCCGATGACTTCCTCACCTTGCCACTGGCCTTTGCAGATGATCCCGGTGTCGGGCATCGCGCCGGCATCGGAACCGGCCAGCGGGCCGGTGAGGGCGAAGCACGGAATATCGTCGCCACGGGCCAGTCGCGGCAGGTAGTGATTACGTTGTTCGTCGGTGCCGTAATGCAGCAATAGTTCGGCAGGGCCGAGGGAGTTCGGGACCATCACGGTGGAGGCGAGGTCGCCACTGCGTGTCGCCAGTTTCATTGCCACTTGTGAGTGAGCGTAGGCCGAGAAGCCTTTGCCGCCGTATTCCTTGGGAATGATCAGGGCGAAAAAGCCATGTTCCTTGATGTGCGTCCAGGCCTCGGGCGGCAGGTCCATGGACTGGCCGATCTGCCAGTCGCTGACCATCGCGCAGAGTTCTTCGGTCGGGCCATCGATGAAAGCCTGTTCTTCTTCAGTCAGTTGCACCTTGGGATAGGACAGCAGTTTGTCCCAGTCCGGACGGCCGCTGAACAGCTCGCCGTCCCACCACACGGTGCCGGCATCGATCGCGTCGCGTTCGGTCTGCGACATGGGCGGCAGGGTTTTCTGGAACCAGTTGAACAGCGGCGCGGTGAAGTGCTTGCGGCGCAGGTCAGGCAGCAACAATGGCGCGGCGACCACCGCCAACAGGACCCAGAAGACAAACAGCAGCCAGCCCGGCGCGTGACTGAAAATCCCCATGGCGACCAGATAGGCCGCAACGATGCCCAACGCGGGCAGCGGGGCGATGCGTCGATGGGCGAGATACGCCACGCCGACGATCAAAACCAGTATCCACAACAACAGCATATTCAGTCCTCCGTGAACCAAAGCAAATCGACCCTCCAGAGCTTAGACGGCATCTGCAAACAAGGGTGGTCAGAGCATGGTGATTGAAATCGTGGGAAACCCCGGATGGTTTTCGTAGGTTCGGTGGGCAACACGTGTGGGAAATCGTTCGTTGCTGCGCAGCTTTGCTTTCAGGTTTGGCCGAAACGTCGTTATCTCTGTGCTCAGGCTGTCGCTAGACTCGTGACTCATCCAGGAGATTGCCGCCATGCACGAGTATCTGAGCCCCGGCCGCTTCATCGATAGTGACCACCCGGCGGTGGTGGAGTTCGCCGAGCAGCATCGCGGCGCCAGTAATGATCCGCGCGAGCAGGCGGTCAGTCTGTATTACGCCGTGCGCGAGGCGGTGCGCTACAACCCCTACACCTTCAGTCGTGATCCGCAAACTTTGTGTGGCAGTTATGCACTGGCGGCGGGGGAGAGTTATTGCGTGCCGAAAGCCACGCTGCTCGCCGGTTGTGCGCGGCATTGCGGGATTCCGGCGCGCATCGGTCTGGCCGATGTGCGCAATCATTTGTCGACGCCACGTCTGCTCGAGTTGCTGAAAAGCGATGTGTTTGCCATGCATGGCTACACCGAGCTGTTTCTCGACGGCCGCTGGGTCAAGGCGACGCCGGCGTTCAACCAGCAACTGTGCGAGCTGTTCAATGTCGCAGCGCTGGAATTCGACGGGGTCAACGATAGCGTTTTCCACCCGTTCAACCGTGACGGCGCGCAGTTGATGGAGTATCTGCTCGATCACGGCCAGTTCACCGACGTGCCGGAAACCTTCTTCTTCGAGCACCTGCAAAAGTGCTATCCGCATCTGTTCAGTGAGCAACTGCCGGTGCTGTTGGGCGACATGCAGGCCGATTTGAGTCGCACCTGATCCGGCGTATGCTGGCCGTCCACTCACTTGCAAAGAGGCGGTCATGCTGAAGATCTGGGGACGGAAAAATTCATCGAACGTCAGAAAGCCCTTATGGGCTGCCGAAGAGCTGGGCCTGGCGTACGAGGCCATCGATGCCGGCGGCGCGTTCGGTGTGGTCGACACGCCCGAGTACCGCGCGATGAACCCGAATGGCCGGGTGCCGGTGATCGAGGATGACGGTTTCGTGCTGTGGGAATCCAACGCCATCGTGCGCTATCTGCTGGCCAAACACGCCCCGGACAGCGCCTGGTATCCGGCGGATGCGCAAGCCCGCGCCGCAGCGGACAAGTGGATGGACTGGACCACTTCCAGTTTCGCCGGGCCGTTTCGCACGGTGTTCTGGGGTGTGCTGCGTACGCCTGCCGAGAAGCAGGACTGGAAGGCGATCAACGCGGCGATCAAGGAATGCGATGAATTGCTGAACATGGCCGACCATGCCTTGATCAGCCAGCCTTATCTCTCCGGCAATGACATCGGCATGGGCGACATCCCGCTGGGCAGCTTCATTTATGCCTGGTTCGAAATGCCCATCGAGCGCGCGCCGCAACCGCATCTGCAAGCCTGGTATGAACGCTTGAAACAGCGTCCGGCCTATCAGAAAGCGGTCATGACCGCGTTGACTTGATAATTACTATCGACACACTTGACTGTACTTGTGCGGCGGCGGCAAGCACCATTGCGAACTTGCGCTGCGGTTGTTTCCCTCGCCGCCCGCCCTTATTTACTTCTTTCCTTCCTTCTTGGTGCGTAAATCCGATATGAGTTCCGCTCTGTCCATCCGGCAGCTAACCAAAACCTACGGCAACGGGTTCCAGGCCTTGAGTGGTATCGATCTGGACGTCGCCGAAGGTGACTTTTTCGCCTTGCTCGGCCCCAACGGCGCCGGCAAATCCACCACCATCGGCATCCTCTCGACCCTGGTCAACAAGACCAGCGGCACCGTGAATATTTTCGGCAATGACCTGGACAAGAACCCGGCGGCGCTCAAGCGCTCGATCGGCGTGGTGCCGCAGGAATTCAACTTCAACCAGTTCGAAAAGACCTTCGACATCGTCGTGACCCAGGCCGGTTACTACGGCATTCCGGCGAAAGTCGCCAAGGAACGCGCCGAGCAGTACCTGACCCAGCTCGGCCTGTGGGACAAGCGCGATGTGCCTTCGCGTTCGCTGTCCGGCGGCATGAAACGGCGTCTGATGATTGCCCGTGCGCTGGTGCATGAACCGCGCCTGCTGATCCTCGATGAGCCGACTGCGGGCGTCGATATCGAACTGCGCCGTTCGATGTGGACCTTCCTCACCGAGCTGAACCAGAAAGGCATCACCATCATTTTGACCACGCATTATCTGGAAGAGGCCGAGCAGCTGTGCCGCAATATCGGCATCATCGACCACGGCACCATCGTCGAAAACACCAGCATGAAACAGTTGCTGGGCCAGTTGCATGTGGAGACCTTTTTGCTTGACCTGAAGAACGACTTGAGCGCGGCGCCGCAATTGCTCGGCTACCCGGCCCGATTGCTCGACGGCCATACCCTGGAAGTGCAGGTCGACAAATCCATGGGCATCACGGCGTTGTTCACCCAGCTGGCGCAGCAGAACATCGAAGTGCTGAGCCTGCGTAACAAAACCAATCGCCTCGAGGAGTTGTTCGTGTCCCTGGTGGAGAAAAATCTGTCGAAGGTGGCGGTATGAGTTCCGAGTTCGGTCCCAACCTCGTTGCCCTGCAAACCATCGTCTACCGCGAGGTCAAACGCTTCATGCGGATCTGGCCGCAGACGTTGCTGCCGCCGGCGATCACCATGGTTCTGTACTTCGTGATTTTCGGCAACCTGATCGGCCGGCAGATCGGCGACATGGGTGGCTTCACCTACATGGAGTACATCGTGCCGGGGCTGATCATGATGTCGGTGATCACCAACTCCTACGGCAACGTGGTCTCGAGCTTCTTCGGCAGCAAGTTCCAGCGCTCGATCGAAGAGCTGATGGTTTCGCCGGTGTCACCGCACACGATCCTGATCGGCTTCACCATTGGTGGGGTATTGCGCGGTCTGGCGGTGGGTCTGATCGTGACGATCCTGTCGCTGTTCTTCACCCATCTGCAGGTGCATCACCTCGGCGTGACCATCCTGGTGGTGGTACTGACCGCGACGATCTTTTCGCTGCTGGGCTTTATCAACGCGGTGTTTGCGCGCAACTTCGATGATATATCGATCATTCCGACCTTTGTGCTGACCCCGCTGACTTACCTGGGCGGCGTGTTCTACTCGATCACTTTGCTGCCACCGTTCTGGCAGACCGTGTCGCTGGCCAACCCGGTGCTGCACATGGTCAACGCCTTCCGCTACGGCATCCTTGGCGTCTCGGATATCCGTATCGGCATCGCCATCACCTTCATGCTGGTGGCGACCGTGGTGCTGTATCTCGGCTGTGCGCGGTTGCTGGTGAGCGGGCGCGGGATGCGTACCTGATCCGACCGCGTCGCTTTCTTCGCGAGCAGGCTCGCTCCCACATTGGAATGATGTTCTCTGTGGAGCGAGCCTGCTCGCGAAGGGGCCAGCCCAGACACAACAAAAAACGGCCTCCCATCGCGGAGGCCGTTTTGCATTCATTTCTGCCGGCTTTTCTTGCGCCGCCGCCATTGCCGGGCCACCCACCAGCGCCAGTACAGCATCACCAGAAAGTAGGCGAGGACGCCCAGCACCAGACCGACGACCACCGAGCCGAGCAGGAACGGCTGCCACAGCGTCGACAGCTCACCGCTGATCCATTCCCAGGTCAGCTCGTCCGGCAGATGCCGCGCTGGCACATCCATCAGGAACGCCCCGGCCTGGTAGGTGCAGAAAAACACCGCCGGCATGGTGATCGGATTGGTCAGCCAGACCAGACTCACCGCGATCGGCATATTGCCGCGCACCATCACCGCCAATGCCGCCGCCACCAGCATCTGTGCCGGGATCGGCAGGAATGCCGCAAACAGGCCGACCGCCATAGCCCGGGCGACCGAGTGGCGGTTGAGATGCCAGAGGTTCGGGTCATGCAGCAACGTGCCGAGAAAGCGTAAGGACTTGTGTTCCCTGATGCTCGTCGGGTCGGGCATGTAACGTTTGAATAAGCGCCGGGGCATAAGGCTTCTCGGTCGGTTAAGGCGGCAAGTATGTCTGGATTCTACGAACCGCCCATTCAGACTTTGTGACAATTGTTGACGACGGTGGTGCCGCAGACCCGCTATGCCTAAGGAGGGGACTCTCAAGGACGGGCATATGCGCACAGGGATGATGGCGCTGGCAGTCGGTCTGCTGGCCCCGGTTTTATTGCCGGCCTTGCCGCCGGTCGGCTTGCTGGCAGTGCTGCCAGTGGCGGCGCTGATGCTGCTGCCGTTTCGCAGCTATCCATTGGCTTTTTTGCTGTTTGGTTTCACGTGGGCTTGTTTCAGTGCGCAGTGGGCGCTGACTGACCGCTTGCCACCGAGTCTGGACGGCGAAACCCGTTGGCTGGAAGGGCGTGTGGTCGGCTTGCCGCAGCACAGCGATGGCGTGGTGCGTTTCGAGCTGGCTGATGCGCGTTCACGCCACGAAAAATTGCCATCGCTGCTGCGCCTGGCCTGGTACGCCGGGCCGCCGGTCAACAGCGGCGAACGCTGGCGACTGGCGGTGAAGTTGAAGCGCCCGAGTGGCTTGCTCAACCCGGACGCCTTCGATTACGAGGCCTGGCTGCTGGCGCAACGGATCGGGGCAACCGGCACGATCAAGGATGGCCAGCGCTTGGCTGAGGCCCGCCATGCATGGCGCGACGGCGTTCGCCAACGCCTGCTGGCGGTGGATGCGCAAGGACGCGAGGGCGCGCTGGCGGCGCTGGTGCTTGGCGACGGTTCAGGCCTCAGTCGCGAGGATTGGCAGGTGCTGCAAGACACCGGCACCGTGCATTTGCTGGTGATCTCCGGCCAGCACATCGGTTTGCTGGCGGCGGTGATGTATCTGCTGGTCGCCGGGCTGGCGCGTTTCGGAATCTGGCCGGTGCGCTGGCCGTGGCTGCCGTGGGCCTGTGGTCTGGCGTTCGCGGCAGCGCTGGGTTACGGCTTGCTCGCCGGTTTCGATGTGCCGGTGCAGCGCGCCTGCGTGATGGTGGCGCTGGTGCTGCTGTGGCGCTTGCGTTTTCGTCATCTCGGCGCGTGGTGGCCGTTGCTGCTGGCATTCAATGGCGTGCTGCTGCTTGATCCGCTGGCCAGTTTGCGTCCGGGTTTCTGGCTGTCCTTCGCGGCGGTGGCAGTGTTGATCTTCACCTTCGGCGGTCGGCTGGGGGCCTGGCGGTGGTGGCAGACCTGGACCCGCGCGCAGTGGCTGATCGCGATCGGCTTGTGTCCGGTGTTGCTGGCGCTGAGCTTGCCCATCAGCGTCAGCGGGCCTGTAGCCAATCTGCTGGCCGTTCCGTGGGTCAGCCTCGTGGTGCTGCCGCCGGCATTGCTCGGCACGCTATTGCTGCCCGTGCCTTATGTTGGCGAAGGGCTGTTGTGGCTGGCCGGTGGTTTGATCGACTGGCTGTTTATCGGGCTGGCGCTGATTGCCGGGCAATGGC
Source organism: Pseudomonas sp. H26/SER47-MNA-CIBAN-0231 (assembly GCF_040310465.1). Classification (NCBI taxonomy): domain Bacteria; kingdom Pseudomonadati; phylum Pseudomonadota; class Gammaproteobacteria; order Pseudomonadales; family Pseudomonadaceae; genus Pseudomonas; species Pseudomonas sp. H26/SER47-MNA-CIBAN-0231. The sequence continues at coordinate 118,612 of NZ_JBEOPW010000005.1, forward strand.
CGGCGTGGATACCTGCCGCCATTCCATTTTGGGTGTTGGTCCTGGGCAGCCTTGGCGCGATTTTATTGCTGTTGCCCCGAGGCGTGCCAATGCGTCCGTTGGGCTGGCCGCTGCTGTTGCTCTTGGCACTGCCGCCTCAAGAGCGAATAGAGGAAGGGCGAGCCGATGTCTGGCAAATCGACGTCGGCCAAGGCTTGGCGATTTTTGTGCGCACGCGACATCACGCATTGCTCTATGACGCCGGCCCGCGTTTCGGCGAGTTCGATCTCGGCGAGCGGGTGGTGCTGCCAGCGTTACGTAAACTCAATGTGCAAGCGCTCGATTTGATGCTGCTCAGCCATGCCGACGCCGATCACGCTGGCGGCGCCCGGGCGGTCATGCGTGGCTTCAACGTGCACCGAGTGGTCAGCGGCGATCCGCCAAACCTGCCGCCGGAGCTGAACGCCGAAGCCTGCGCGAGTGGCGAACGGTGGCAGTGGGACGGCGTGCAGTTCCAGCTCTGGCAATGGTCGGCAGCCGATGACAGTAACCAGCGTTCCTGTGTGTTGCAGATCGAGGCCAACGGCGAACGCCTGCTGCTCACCGGCGACATCGACACTCATGCCGAGCGCGTCCTGCTCGACAGCCCACTGGCCGTGCCGACTCAGTGGCTGCAATCGCCCCATCACGGCAGTCGCAGTTCATCATCGATGGCCCTGCTCAAAACCTTGCAGCCCGAAGCGGTGCTGATCTCCCGTGGCCACGGCAACTCCTTCGGTCATCCGCATCCAACCGTACTGGCGCGCTACCGCAAGCAAGGCCTGCGCATCTACGACAGCGCCGAGCACGGTGCCATTCATCTGCAACTGGGCAGCTTCAAACCGCCGTGGACGATGCGTCAACAGCGGCGTTTCTGGCGCGATCCACCGATGGCTGGCCGTTGATCGGTGCCAGCATGAGTGCCACCTCACGGTCGTCGGGGCGGCGACTCTTAATCGCGGATCGGTATGGTAAAGTGGCGCACTTTTTCGAGGGGACTGTCACTGTGTGGGAATTGGTCAAATCCGGCGGCTGGATGATGTTGCCGATCATTCTGAGTTCCATCGCGGCCATGGCGATTGTTGCCGAGCGCCTGTGGACACTGCGCGCCAGTCGCGTCACCCCCGAGCATCTGCTGGGTCAGGTCTGGGTCTGGATCAAGGACAAGCAGTTCAACAAGGAAAAACTCAAGGAATTGCGCGCCAATTCGCCGCTGGGGGAAATTCTCGCCGCAGGCCTGGCCAATTCCAAGCATGGTCGCGAGATCATGAAAGAGTGCATCGAAGAGGCCGCCGCGCGGGTCATTCATGAACTCGAACGCTACATCAACGCACTCGGCACCATCGCCGCCATGGCGCCGCTGCTCGGCCTGCTCGGCACCGTGTTGGGCATGATCGACATTTTCAGTGCCTTCACCGGCTCCGGCATGACTACCAATGCTTCGGTACTGGCCGGCGGTATTTCCAAAGCGCTGATCACGACCGCAGCGGGCCTGATGGTCGGGATTCCAGCGGTGTTCTTCCACCGGTTTTTGCAGCGCCGCATCGACGAGCTGGTGGTCGGTATGGAGCAGGAAGCGATCAAACTGGTGGAAGTAGTGCAGGGCGACCGTGATGTCGATCTGGCCGAGGGCAAAGCGTGAAATTCCGTCGCAAGCCCCGGGAAACCGTGGACATCAACCTCGCGTCGCTGATCGACGTGGTGTTTATCCTGCTGCTGTTTTTCGTGGTGACTACCACTTTCACTCGGGAAACCCAGTTGCGCGTGGATCTGCCGGAAGCGGTCAGCGGTTCGCCTGCCGAAGATCAGCAGGTCAAACAGCTGGACGTCGCGATCAGTGCCGAAGGCGTGTTCTCGGTGAACAACAAGATTCTGCCGAAGAATGATCTGGCGACGCTGATGGAAGCCATGCAGAAAGAATCCAACGGCGACACCAATATGCCGCTGTCGATCAGTGCCGATGGCAAGGCCCAGCATCAATCGGTGATCACCGCCATGGACGCGGCCGGCAAGCTCGGTTTCAGCCATCTGCGCATGACCACGGTCGAGGCGGCGCCGAAATCCTGATGAGCCTGTCCGATCGCCTGCTCGCCGCGTGGTATCAGGGGCATCCGGCCCTGACGCTGCTGCGGCCACTGGAAATGCTGTATCGCCGCGTGGTGATCAACAAGCGTCAGCGCTTTCTCGACGGCGAAGGTGAAATCTACCAATCGCCGGTTCCGTTGATCGTGGTCGGCAATATCACCGTTGGCGGTACCGGCAAGACGCCGATGATTCTCTGGCTGATCGAACATTGCCGACGCCGTGGACTGCGCGTCGGCGTGGTCAGTCGCGGTTACGGCGCCAAACCGCCGCAACTGCCGTGGCGGGTTGAGGCCGAGCACAGTGCCGAGATTGCCGGTGACGAGCCGCTGCTGATTGTCCAGCGCACCGGCGTGCCGCTGATGATCGACCCTGATCGCAGCGCCGCCGTCAAAGCCTTGATCGCCAGTGAGCCACTGGACCTGATTCTGTCTGACGACGGCATGCAGCATTATCGCCTCGCGCGGGATCTGGAACTGGTGCTGATCGATGCCGCACGGGGCCTGGGCAACCAGCGCTGTCTGCCGGCCGGGCCGTTGCGGGAGCCGGTCGAGCGCCTGCAAAGCGTCGATGGCGTGCTGTTCAACGGTGCCCTTGATGATCGCGACGATGGTTTCGCCTTTCGCCTGCAACCCACCGCGCTGGTCAACCTGCGCAGCGGCGAACGTCAGTCGCTCGAGCATTTTCCGCCCGGGCAAGCGCTGCATGCGGTGGCCGGGATCGGCAACCCGCAACGTTTCTTCAATACCCTCGAAGCGCTAGACTGGCGGCCGATCGCCCATGCATTTGCCGACCACGCCGAGTACAGCGTGCAGGCGTTGAATTTCATCCCGTCATTGCCGTTGGTGATGACCGAAAAGGACGCGGTGAAGTGCCGTGCCTTTGCTGCTGCCGACTGGTGGTATCTGGCGGTCGATGCCGTGCCGTCGCCAGCCTTCGTGGCCTGGTTCGACACTCAGATGATGCGCCTGTTGCCGGATCGTCTGCTGCCTTAACTGTTTTTATTTCTGGGAATGTTCATGGACACCAAACTGCTCGACATCCTCGCTTGCCCCGTGTGCAAAGGTCCGCTCAAGCTCAGTGCCGACAAGACCGAGCTGATCAGCAAGGGCGCCGGTCTGGCCTATCCGATCCGCGACGGCATCCCGGTGATGCTGGAAAGCGAAGCGCGCACCCTGACCACCGACGAGCGTCTGGATAAATGACCACAGCCTTCACCGTTGTCATCCCGTCGCGGTTCGCCTCGACCCGTCTGCCGGGCAAGCCGTTGCTGGATATTGCCGGCAAGCCGATGATCCAACATGTCTGGGAACAGGCGAGCAAAAGCAGCGCGACCCGCGTCGTGGTTGCCACCGATGACGCGCGCATCGTCGAGGCATGCAAAAGCTTTGGCGCCGAAGTGGTGCTGACCCGTGAAGATCACAACTCCGGCACTGATCGTCTGGCCGAGGTCGCAGCGAAACTCGGTCTTGCGCCTGATGCGATCGTGGTCAACGTCCAGGGCGATGAGCCGCTGATTCCGCCAAGCGTGATCGACCAGGTCGCCGCCAACCTTGCTGCCCACACCGAAGCGCGCATGGCCACGCTGGCCGAGCCGATCGAAGACGTGGAAACCCTGTTCAACCCCAACGTTGTGAAGGTTTCCAGCGATATCAACGGTCTGGCCCTGACGTTCAGTCGTGCAACCTTGCCGTGGGCTCGCGATGCATTTGCCAAGAGCCGCGAGCAGCTGCCCGAAGGCGTGCCCTATCGCCGCCACATCGGTATTTATGCCTATCGCGCCGGGTTCCTCCACGACTTCGTGAGCTGGGGGCCGTGCTGGCTGGAAAATACCGAATCTCTTGAGCAACTGCGTGCCTTGTGGCACGGCGTGCGTATCCATGTTGCCGACGCGCTGATCGCGCCGCCGACCGGTGTCGACACCGTTGAAGACCTTGAGCGGGTTCGTCGCCTGCTGGGGGCCTGATGCGCGTTCTGTTTGTGTGCCTGGGCAACATCTGCCGTTCGCCCACCGCTGAAGGCGTGTTGCGCCACAAGTTGCGTGAAGCCGGGCTGGCCGATGTGGTCGAAGTGGCCTCCGCCGGCACCGGTGACTGGCACGTCGGCAACCCGCCGGACAAGCGCAGCCAGGCCGCGGCGAAAGTGCGCGGTTATGACTTGTCGACGCAACGCGCGCAGCAGGTCAGCCGGGCCGATTTCGCCAGCTACGACCTGATTCTCGCCATGGATAACAGCAATCTGCGCAACCTCAAGGCCTTGCAGCCGTCCACCGGCAGGGCCGAGCTGGATCTGTTCCTGCGTCGTTATGCCGGGCTGGTCGATGAAGTGCCGGACCCGTATTACGACGGCGATCAGGGTTTCGAGCAGGTGCTCGATCTGATCGAAGCGGCCTGCGACCAGTTGCTGATCGAAGTGAAGGGCCGTTTATGAGTTTGCAGGTGCAACCGCAAGTATCTTTGCAGGCCTTCAATACGTTCGGCGTCGATGTGCGCGCGCAGCTGTTTGCCGAAGCCCACAGTGATGACGATGTCCGCGAAGCGCTGGCCTATGCCGCGTCCCATGACGTGCCGTTGCTGGTGATCGGCGGTGGCAGCAACTTGCTGCTCACGGCGGATATTCCGGCGTTGGTATTGCGCATGGCTACGCGCGGCATCCGCGTGCTCAGCGACGATGGCAGTCGTGTGGTGGTCGAGGCGGAAGCGGGCGAACCGTGGCATCCGTTCGTGCAGCACACGCTGGCCCAGGGTTTTGCCGGGCTGGAAAACCTCAGCCTGATTCCCGGCACCGTCGGCGCCGCGCCGATGCAGAACATCGGTGCCTATGGTGTCGAGATCAAGGACGTGTTTGCCGGCCTGACTGCGCTGGACCGCGAGAGCGGCGAGCTGCGGGATTTCAGCCTGGAGCAGTGCAATTTCGGCTACCGCGACAGCCTGTTCAAGCAGCAGCCGGGACGTTGGCTGATCCTGCGGGTGCGCTTCAAGCTTGATCGCGCCGCGCACCTGCATCTGGAATACGGCCCGGTCCGTCAGCGCCTGAGCGAGCAGGGCATCGAGCAGCCGACGCCCAGCGACGTCAGCCGCGCCATCTGCAGCATCCGCAGCGAAAAACTGCCGGACCCGGCGGTGCTCGGCAATGCCGGCAGCTTTTTCAAGAATCCGCTGGTGCCTGCCGCTGTGGTCACGCAGATCAAAGCGCAGCACCCGGATCTGGTGGCTTACCCGCAAGCGGATGGGCAGATGAAACTGGCCGCTGGCTGGCTGATCGAACGCGCTGGCTGGAAAGGCTTCCGCGATGGCGATGCCGGCGTGCACAAGTTGCAGGCGCTGGTGCTGGTCAACTACGGCACGGCCACCGGCCTGCAACTGCTCGACCTGGCGCAACGTATCCAGAAAGACATCGCCGAACGGTTTCATGTCGAACTGGAAATGGAGCCCAATCGGTATTGAAGCAGCTGCAAGTTTCAAGCTTCGAGCGGCAAGCTGCACTGCGTCATGAGCTATCTGCCGCTCTTGCTTGCAGCTTGTAGCTAGAAACTTGCAGCTAAAAAGCCCTGTATAAGCAGGGCTTTTTTGTTAATGCTGGGTTAACTTAGCCGCCTAACGATACCAATCATTTGCTTCACCCAAGGCGCGGTTGCGAGCTGCAATCTGCGAGCGAATCAGACGCGCCTTCACTTTGAGCTTGCAGCTTGCAGCTTGCCGCTAAGATGTAACCCATAACCACTAAAAAATATGCGGGCGTGCCCATGATTACCCTGAAACTCAACGGTCAAGACCACTCCCTCGATGTCACCGAAGACATGCCGCTGTTGTGGGCGATTCGTGACGTCGCCGGTTACAACGGCACCAAATTCGGTTGCGGCATGGGCCTGTGCGGCGCCTGCACCATCCATATCGACGGTTTGCCAGCACGCAGTTGCATCACGCCGATCGGCTCGGTAATCGGCCAGAACGTCACCACCATCGATAATCTCCACGCCGACCCGGTAGGCAAGGTCGTGCAGCAAGCCTGGCTCGACAGCGCTGTGGCTCAATGCGGTTATTGCCAGGGCGGGCAGATCATGTCGGCCACCGCTCTGCTGAAAACCAACCCCAACCCGAGCGACGAGCAGATCGAAGAAGCCATGGTCGGCAACATCTGCCGCTGCGGCACCTACAACCGGATCAAAACCGCGATCCGCCAGGCCTCCACCCATCTGAAGGAGGTGAAGGCATGAGCCGCGTCCCGAATGATTTCGCCCTGAGCAACCTCAGCCGCCGTGGTTTTCTCAAAGGCGTCGGCGCCACCAGCGCGCTGGTCCTCGCCGCGAGCTGGGGCTGGCAGGATGCGCTGGCCGATGACGCGCCGAAGAAGTTCGGTGCCGACGGCATGCCCAATGGCTGGATAGACGATCCCAAGGTTTACGTGAGCATTGCTGCCGATGGCAGCGTCACCGTGGTGTGCAACCGTTCGGAAATGGGCCAGGGCGTGCGCACCAGCCTGAGCATGGTCGTTGCCGATGAACTTGAGGCCGATTGGGCTCAGGTCAAAGTGCAGCAGGCGCCGGGTGACGAAGTGCGCTTCGGCAACCAGGACACCGATGGTTCGCGCAGCATGCGTCACTGGTACGAGCCGATGCGTCGTTGCGGCGCCGCCGCGCGGACCATGCTCGAACAGGCCGCCGCTGCGCAGTGGAAAGTGCCGGTTGGCGAATGCCATGCGCAGCTGCACAAAGTCATTCACAAACCGTCCGGCCGCGAACTGGGCTACGGCGAACTCGCCGCTGCGGCCAGTGCGCTGGCAGTACCGGCGCGTGACAGCCTGCGACTCAAGCAGCCGTCGGAATTTCGCTACATCGGTAAGGAAGGCACCAAGGCCATCGACGGTGCCGATATCGTCAATGGCCGCGCAGTGTACGGCGCCGACGTGCATTTCGACGGCATGCTCTACGCCACTATCGCTCGCCCGGCAGTGTACGGCGGCAAGGTCAAAAGCCTCGATGACAGCGCCGCGCTGAAAGTCCCCGGCGTGCTAAAAGTCATGCAGATCGAAGGCCGGCCGTTGCCGTCAGAGTTCCAGCCACTGGGCGGCGTCGCGGTTGTGGCCAGCAATACTTGGGCGGCGATCAAGGGCCGCGAGGCGCTGAAGATCGAATGGGACGACGGCCCGAATGCCAGTTATGACTCGATTGCCTATCGCAAGGAGCTTGAAGCGGCGTCGCTGAAGGCCGGCAAAGTGGTGCGCAACACCGGTGATATCGACAAAGCCTTGAGCGGTGCCCCCAGCACCCTCGAAGCCTCGTATTACCTGCCGCATCTGGCGCAGGCACCGATGGAACCGATGGTTGCCATCGCCCGTTACAAGGACGGCGTCTGCGAGGCCTGGGCGCCGAGTCAGGCACCGCAGGTCACCCGTGAGCGCATCGCCGAGCGCCTGGGCGTCCCGTTCGAAAAGGTCACCTTCAATGTGACATTGCTGGGCGGTGGTTTCGGGCGCAAGTCGAAACCGGACTTCGTCGTTGAAGCCGCGATCCTCGCCAAGGAGTTTCCGGGCAAGGCTGTACGGGTGCAGTGGACCCGCGAAGACGACATCCACAATTCGTATTTCCACACCGTGTCGGCGGAATATCTCAAGGCCGGCATCGACAAGAACGGCATGCCGTCCGGCTGGCTGCATCGTACCGTGGCGCCGAGCATCACCGCGTTGTTTGCGCCGGACATGAACCATGAGGCGGCGTTCGAGCTGGGCATGGGCTTTACCAACATGGCCTATGCGATTCCCAACGTGCGCCTGGAAAACCCCGAAGCCAAGGTACACACGCGGGTTGGCTGGTATCGCTCGGTGTCGAACATTCCCCACGGCTTCGCGATTCAGAGCTTCGTCGACGAACTGGCGCACAAGGCCGGGGAAGATCCGCTCAAGTACCAGATCAAATTGCTCGGCCCGGACCGGCAGATCGATCCGCGCACCTTGAGCGAAGAGTGGAACTACGGCGAATCGCCCGAGCGTTATCCGATCGACACCGGGCGCATGCGCACGGTGCTGGAAACTGCCGCCAAGGCCGCCGGTTGGGGGCGCAAACTGCCCAAGGGCCGTGGTCTCGGTCTGGCGGTGCATTACAGCTTCGTCACCTATGTCGCGGCAGTGATCGAAGTCGAGGTCAAGGACGACGGTTCGCTGATCGTGCACAAGGCCGACATCGCCGTGGACTGCGGGCCGCAGATCAACCCTGAGCGCATCCGTTCGCAGTTCGAAGGTGCGTGCGTCATGGGCCTGGGCAACGCTGTGCTCGGTGAGATCAGCTTCAAGGAAGGCAAAGTCCAGCAGGACAACTTCCATATGTACGAGGTCGCGCGCATGTCGCTGGCGCCCAAGGAAGTCGCGGTGCATCTGGTGACGCCGCCGGGTGACGTGCCGTTGGGTGGCGTTGGTGAGCCGGGCGTGCCGCCGATTGCTCCGGCGCTGTGCAATGCGATCTTCGCCGCCACCGGCAAGCGCATCCGCAATCTGCCGGTGCGGTATCAGTTGCAAGGCTGGCAGAAGGCGGAGGCGTAAATGGACAGCGTCGATCTCAACGTCTTGCGCAGCGTCCTCGAGTGGCGTCGCGCAGGGCAACGGGTGGTGCTGTTCAGCGTGGTGCAGACCTGGGGCACTGCGCCGCGCTCGCCCGGTGCCATGCTCGCCTTGCGCGAGGACGGCGTGGTGATCGGCTCGGTGTCGGGCGGCTGTGTCGAGGATGACTTGATCGCGCGGCTGCACGACGGCCGCATTGCCACCGACGGCCCGCCGGTGCAGATGATCACTTATGGCGTGACCCGCGAGGAGGCCGCGCGTTTCGGCCTGCCTTGCGGCGGTACTCTGCGCCTGACCGAAGAGCGCGTCGGTGACCCGGCGTGGGTCGCCGAGTTGCTGCAGCGTTGCGAAAACCATGAAATCGTTGCCCGAGAACTGAACATCGAAACCGGCGAGGTGCGGCTGGCTCCGGCGAGCAAGTCCGATTCGCTGGTGTTCGACGGCAAGACTCTGCGAGCGATTTACGGCCCGCGCTGGCGCTTGTTGCTGATCGGTGCCGGGCAGTTGTCGCGCTACGTCGCCGACATGGCGCGGCTGCTGGATTTCGAAGTGCTGATCTGCGATCCGCGCACCGAGTTCGTTTACGGCTGGGAAGAGCAGCATGGCCGTTTCGTCCCCGGCATGCCGGACGAGGCGGTGTTGAACATCCAGACCGACGAGCGCACGGCGATTGTCGCCTTGACTCACGATCCACGCTTGGACGACATGGCTTTGCTCACCGCGCTCGACTCGCCGGCGTTCTACGTCGGCGCGCTCGGTTCGCGGGTCAACAGCCAGAAGCGCCGGGAAAATCTGGCTCAGCTAGGCTTGTCGCAAGCGTCGATTGATCGCCTGCACGGACCGATCGGCTTGCACATCGGCAGTCATTCGCCGGCTGAAATCGCCTTGTCCTTGCTGGCGGAAATTGTTGCGATCAAGAACGGTGTGGAGCTGAAACAGAAAAAACCGCTGGAGGGTGCGTGAGCCAATCCATCGCAGTGATTGTGCTGGCGGCGGGCGAGGGCAAACGCTTTCGCCAGATCGCCGGCCCCGACAAAGACAAATTGCTCGCTGACTGTACCGGGCGTGACGGCGCCGTGCGCTCGGTCATCGAGCAGGTGCTGGTGAACCTGCCGGCCAGTCTCGACAAGCGCGTGCTGGTCACCACCGAGTCTCGACCGCAGGCGATGCGCATGGCCCAGGCTCATGGCTGCGACGTGGTGTCGATCGAATCGACCGGCATGGGCGACAGCATTGCCGCAGGTGTTGCTGCTTGCCCGGACGCTGATGGCTGGTTGATTGTGCTCGGCGATATGCCGTTTATCCTATCTTCGAGTATCGAGCGAGTGCTCGCGGCGATGGCTGATGACGCGGTGAGCGTGCCGGTGCTGGGTGGCGAATTTGGCCATCCCGTGGGGTTTGGTCGTTCGTTTGGCGCGCAATTGCAGGCGCTGACCGGTGACCGTGGCGCACGGCCGTTGTTTGCGCAGGGGCGGGTGGTGGAAGTGGCGGTGGATGATCCGGGGGTGTTGTGGGATATCGATGTGCCTGAATCTTTGGTATTTCCTCAGTCCTGAGCCGTGTTGAAATCCCTTGTGGGAGCGAGCCTGCTCGCGAATGCGATGGTTCAGTTACATGAATATTGTCTGACCCAGCGCTTTCGCGAGCAGGCTTGCTCCCACAAAGGTTGTGGATGATGCTGGAATTTCAGGCATAAAAAAGCCCCGCCAGGCTTTCACCAGGCGGGGCTTTTTATTGGCTTCAGGAATTACACGAGTGGTTTAGGCTCGTGCTCTTTTTCCTGGGCCTCTTCGCGCTGTTCAACTGCATCCTGAACGGAGCGTGGTGCTTCAGCGATCACCGCTTCAACCGATGCTTCCTCCGCGACCGGGGCAGGGGCTGCCTCGATCACTTCAGCTGCAGGGGCTGGTTCGGCAGCAACCGCAGCCGCAGCGGCAGCCAGTTCGGCTTCCTTCTGCAGACGCTCGGCTTCACGCTTGCGACGACGCACTTCACGCGGGTCGTTTGGCGCGCGGCCGTTCGGCGTCAGGGCGCTGACCGGAGCCGGCGCTTCAACCACTGGCGCTGGCGCTTCGACTGCGGCTGGCGCTTCTTCAACCTGAGCTTCGGCAACCGGAGTTTCAACCACTGGTGTCGGCGCCGGCTCTGCTGCTGCAACTACTGGCTCGGAAACCATGGCTTGCGGCACTTCGGCTTCAGCGACTGGCGCTGGGGCTTCGGTGACGGCTGGCTCGGCAACCCAGTTGAACGCAGTCTGCTCTTCACGAACTTCACGCACGGTTTTGGTCACGTTTTCGCTGACGGTTTCTACCGCTGGCTCAGTGATGGCCGTTGGTGCTTCGACGACAGCTTCCGGTTCGGCAGTTGCTTCAACCTGAGGCTGAGCTTCGCGGACCGGAGCGACTTCGATTTCCGGTGCAGCAGTCGCTTCCACTGGAGTGGTGGCTTCGACAACCGGCGCTTCGACTGGAGCAGTTTCCAGTGTGGCGGCGGTGGCGCGTTCAGCCTGCTCGTGAGCTTCGGCTTCTGCCGGAGCGCTGATGGTGCTGCTGGCAACGGCGGCGGTGACGGCCAGGCCAGCGGCCAGATCGGCAGTGCTTGGCTCGCCAGCGTTTTCAGCGGACTCGGATTCTTCCGAACCTTCGATCACGTTGCCGTTGGCATCACGTTGACGCTCGCGACGGTTGCTGCGACGACGCTGGCCACGGGAGCGACGACGTGGACGATCGCCTTCGGCGTTGTCCTGACCGTCTTCCGGCAGTTGCTCTTCGTTGTTGCTGTTCACTTCTTCTTCAGCGACGGCAGCAGCGGCCTGCTCGGCACGCGGTTGACGCTCTTCACGCGGCGGACGCGGAGCGCGTTCTTCGCGTGGCTGACGGGCCGGACGCTCTTCAGCGGTCACGGCAGCAACAGCTGCGGCTGCGGCTGGCGCGGCGTCCAGTGGCTCGCGCAGTTCACGCACACGCTCTTCACGCTCGCCACGCGGCTTGCGATCTTCACGCGGAGCACGCGGTGCACGTTCTTCACGCGGGGCACGTGGTGCGCGCTCTTCGCGGGCTACCGGCGCTTCGCTGCGGGTTTCACGCGGCTCGCGGGCTTCACGTGGCTGGCGCTCTTCGCGCGGCTCGCGTGGTGCGCGCTCTTCACGTGGAGCACGTTCTTCGCGCGGCTTGCGTTCTTCATCGCGGCGACCGTTACGGTTGCGGCTCTGCTGACGACCGTTGCGGCGCTCTTCGTTGCGGGCAGGACGCTCGGTGGCAGCCGGTTTCGCAACGGCGACCGGTGCGGCTGGCTCTTCCTTGGTGGCGAACAGGCTGACCAGCGACTTCACCAGACCCTTGAACAGGCTTGGCTCAGGCGCGGCAGCGGGTGCCGGAGCAGGTGCGGCAGGAGCAACTTCAGTCGGCACCGGTGCGTTGGCACGGGCCGGCGCAGTTTTCACTGCAGCTTCCTGGCGAACCAGAGTGCGGGTCGCAGCGGCTGGCTGGACTTCTTCGACTTCGGCAGCGGCGGCAGCGATTTCGTAGCTGGACTGGTTGGTCGCGGCTTCCGGGCTGTCGTCACGCAGACGCTGAACTTCGAAGTGCGGCGTCTCGAGGTGATCGTTCGGCAGAATGACGATACGGGCACGGGTGCGCAGTTCGATTTTGGTGATCGAGTTGCGTTTTTCGTTGAGCAGGAACGCGGCGACCGGGATCGGCACTTGCGCGCGAACTTCGGCGGTGCGGTCTTTCAGGGCTTCTTCTTCGATCAGGCGCAGAATGGCCAGCGACAGCGATTCAACGTCACGGATGATGCCGGTGCCGTTGCAACGCGGGCAGACGATGCCGCTGCTTTCGCCCAGCGATGGACGCAGGCGCTGACGGGACATTTCCAGCAGGCCGAAACGCGAGATGCGACCGATCTGCACGCGGGCGCGGTCAGCTTCCAGGCATTCACGGACTTTTTCTTCCACGGCGCGCTGGTTCTTGGCCGGGGTCATGTCGATGAAGTCGATGACGATCAGGCCGCCGATGTCGCGCAGGCGCAACTGACGGGCGATTTCTTCGGCGGCTTCAAGGTTGGTCTGCAGGGCGGTTTCTTCGATGTCGCTGCCTTTGGTGGCACGCGCCGAGTTGATGTCGATGGACACCAGGGCTTCGGTCGGATCGATCACAATGGAGCCGCCGGAAGGCAGTTCGACGACGCGCTGGAATGCGGTCTCGATCTGGCTTTCGATCTGGAAACGGTTGAACAGCGGCACGCTGTCTTCGTACAGCTTGATTTTGCTGGCGTACTGCGGCATCACCTGGCGGATGAAGGTCAGGGCTTCGTCCTGGGCTTCAACGCTGTCGATCAGCACTTCGCCGATGTCCTGGCGCAGGTAATCGCGGATGGCGCGGATGATCACGTTGCTTTCCTGGTAGATCAGGAATGGCGCAGAGCGATCCAGCGAGGCTTCTTTGATGGCGGTCCACAGTTGCAGCAGGTAGTCGAGGTCCCACTGCATTTCTTCGCTGCTGCGGCCCAGGCCGGCAGTGCGCACGATCAGACCCATGTCGGCCGGAGCGACCAGGCCGTTCAGCGCTTCACGCAGTTCGTTGCGCTCTTCGCCTTCGATGCGACGGGAGATGCCGCCGGCACGCGGGTTGTTCGGCATCAGCACGAGGTAACGACCGGCCAGGCTGATGAAGGTGGTCAGGGCGGCGCCCTTGTTGCCACGTTCTTCTTTCTCGACCTGAACGATGACTTCCTGGCCTTCGCTCAGGACGTCCTTGATGTTGACGCGGCCTTCGGGGGCTTTCTTGAAGTATTCGCGGGAGATTTCTTTGAGGGGCAGGAAGCCGTGGCGCTCGGAGCCGAAATCGACAAAGGCAGCCTCAAGGCTTGGTTCGATGCGAGTGATACGGCCTTTATAGATGTTGGCCTTCTTCTGCTCGCGTGCACCGGATTCGATGTCCAGGTCGTAGAGGCGCTGGCCATCTACCAGTGCAACACGCAACTCTTCGGGTTGAGTTGCGTTAATCAGCATTCTTTTCATGTAGTACCGTCGGTTTCCGGGCTGCCGGAAACGGCGTTCGGCACACACGACTTCTCACGGTCGGTGTCAGGTGCGTCGGGAGTGGTTGGCCATTCCCGTGTCCAGCGATGTGCGGCCAATTGGGCCGATACCGCGACGTACGCGTCCTGCTTGCTGTGGCTACTTAAGCACTCAGTCAGGAGGAGGAATCAACCAGCGGCTGTGGACGAGATGAAGCGTCTTGATCAAAGCTTGTTGCTACACAGTCCGGCGGTTGTGCATCTCCACCCTACACGTATCCCTGATAATTCGGGTGCTGCCGCGCGCAGAATCCGCAGCGGGTTGGCATTTACCGTGAGCTCCGAAAGGGGAGGTCACGCATCATGGCTAATTCAGGCGATGTTTCCGAAGCAATCGCTCGGGGTCATTCGCAGTCGACTGCACTTTGTGAACTGGCCTTGAATGTTGCCTGCCGGGCGAGTGAGAACTCTGCTCGGCGGTGTAATTCAGGCCTCATGTCACCTGCGCTCGTTACAACCGCAAACTCCACCGTTACGTAGCGAAAGCCCCGTAGGACGGCCTCGCGCCCTGGTGAATTGCGTTGGTCAGGGCCGGTCGTTGACCGTGGTTCCGCTGTCCAGGCCGCTTTTGGCGGCGTTCGCGACTATAGCAGCAATGATTAAGTGCTTCAATTCCATAAAAATTGTTATCATCCGCGGCATGACAACTACTGCCCCTTCGACTCCAGGCGTTCAACTGCTTGAAGTCTCGCCGGAGTATGCCGGCCAACGAATCGACAACTTTCTCCTCGCCCGGCTCAAAGGCGTGCCCAAGACCTTGATTTACCGCATTTTGCGCAAAGGCGAAGTGCGCGTGAACAAAGGTCGGATCAAGCCCGAATACAAGCTGCAGGCCGGCGACATCGTGCGCGTGCCGCCGGTTCGCGTGCCTGAGCGCGACGAACCGGTGCCGCTGGCGCAAGGGCTGTTGCAGCGCCTGGAAGCCTCGATCGTCTTCGAAGACAAGGCCCTGATCGTGATCAACAAGCCCGCCGGCATTGCGGTTCATGGCGGCAGCGGGCTGAATTTCGGCGTGATCGAAGCCTTTCGTCAGCTGCGTCCCGACGCCAAGGAGCTGGAGCTGGTTCACCGTCTCGACCGTGACACCTCCGGCCTGCTGATGATCGCCAAAAAACGCAGCATGTTGCGCCATCTGCACGAGCAGCTGCGTGGCGATGGCGTCGACAAGCGCTACATGGCGCTGGTCCGTGGCAACTGGGCAACCTCGATCAAGCAGGTTCGCGCACCGTTGCTCAAGAGCAATCTGCGCTCCGGCGAGCGCATGGTCGAAGTCAATGACGAGGGCAAAGAAGCCCTGACGCTATTCAAGGTGCTGCGCCGCTTCGGCGATTTTGCCACCATGGTCGAGGCGAAACCGGTTACCGGTCGTACCCACCAGATTCGCGTGCACACCTTGCATGCTGGCCATTGCATTGCCGGTGACAGCAAGTATGGCGACGAGGATTTCACCAAGGAAATCCGCGATCTGGGTGGTAAGCGCCTGTTCCTGCACGCCTACATGCTGACCGTGCCGCTGCCCGACGGCGGCAAGCTGAATCTGCAAGCGCCCGTCGATGAAATGTGGGCCAAGACCGTGGAGCGATTGAGTGCGCCCATCTGATTACAAGCTGTTGATTTTCGACTGGGACGGCACCCTTGCCGATTCCATTCATCGGATCGTCGAGGCGATGCACTCGGCGTCCGGGCGTTCCGGTTTCGAGCTGCGCGATGACTTCGCCGTCAAAGGCATCATCGGTCTTGGCTTGCCGGAAGCGATTCGCACCCTGTATCCCGAAATCAGCGACGCAGAAATGCTCGCGTTTCGCGAGTACTACGCCGATCACTACATCGCTGCCGAAGCCGTGCCTTCGCCGCTGTTCGAGGGTGTGGTCGAGTCGATGGCATCGTTTCGCGAGCAGGGTTATCACCTGGCGGTAGCGACGGGCAAGAATCGTCGCGGACTGGATCGGGTGCTCAAGGCCAATGGCTGGGAAGATTATTTCGATATCACCCGCGCTGCCGATGAAACTGCCAGCAAGCCACACCCTCTGATGCTTGAGCAGATTGTCAGCCACTGCGGCGTACGCCCGGAGCAGGCGTTGATGGTCGGTGATTCGTCGTTCGATCTGCTGATGGCGCGCAACGCGGGGATGGATTCGGTGGCGGTCAGTTATGGCGCGCAATCGATCGAGTCCCTGCAGCAGTTCGAGCCACGCCTGTCGATCGACCGTTTTTCTGAATTGCACGCCTGGCTGGGTCAGCGGGCTTAATACGTTTTGCTGGGGTAGATGGCATGACCGACGAATGGAAAGCACCGGCCAAGGCAAGTGCCGACGACGGTGACGCGAAAAGCTGGAAGCTGTTGGAAAAGACTTTGCTGGCCGGCGTGCAGGAACAACGCCGTTCGCGGCGCTGGGGGATTTTCTTCAAGCTGCTGACGTTTGTTTATCTGTTTGTTGCGCTGCTGCTGTTCACGCCGCTGATGGACATGGAAAAAAGCGCCACCCGCGGCCCGAACTACACGGCGTTGATCGAGATCGACGGCGTAATCGCCGACAAGGAGCCGGCCAGCGCCGATAATATCGTTGGCAGCCTGCGCGCGGCGTTCGAAGACAAGAAGGTCAAAGGCGTGGTCCTGCGCATCAACAGTCCGGGCGGCAGTCCGGTGCAGTCCGGTTATGTCTATGACGAGATCAAGCGTCTGCGTGGCCTGCATCCAGAGATCAAGCTCTACGCAGTGATTTCCGATCTTGGTGCTTCGGGCGCCTATTACATCGCCAGTGCGGCGGATCAGATCTACGCCGACAAGGCCAGTCTGGTCGGCTCGATCGGCGTGACGGCGGCGGGTTACGGTTTCGTCGGCACCATGGAGAAACTCGGCGTTGAGCGTCGCACCTACACCTCGGGCGAACACAAGGCATTTCTGGATCCGTTCCAGCCGCAAAAGCCTGAAGAAACCGCATTCTGGCAAAGCGTGCTCGACACCACGCACAAGCAGTTCATCAACAGCGTCAAGCAGGGCCGTGGCGATCGTCTGAAAGACAAGGAGCATCCGGAGCTGTTTTCCGGACTGGTCTGGTCGGGTGAGCAGGCGCTGCCGCTGGGCCTGATCGATGGCTTGGGCAGTGCCAGTTCGGTGGCGCGTGATGTGATTGGCGAGAAGGAGCTGGTGGACTTCACCGTGCAGGAATCGCCGTTCGATCGCTTCTCGAAAAAGCTCGGCGCCAGCGTGGCCGAGCAGTTGGCGATGTGGATGGGTTTCCACGGGCCTTCGTTGCGTTAAGACGTTTGAAGGTCGAAAGATCGCAGTCGGCGGCAACTCTTGCACGGATCGGTGTGGAGCTGCCGAAGGCTGCGATCTTTTGCTTTTAAGGGATTTGCACGCCTTCGACCAATAACATATCGATCAGGCGAATCAGCGGCAGGCCGATCAGGCTGGTGGCATCCGGGCCTTCGGTCGATTGAAACAGGCTCACGCCCAGTCCTTCGGCCTTGAAGCTGCCGGCGCAGTCGTACGGTTGCTCGATGCGCAGGTAGCGTTCGATGCGCGCCTGATCCAGCTGACGCATGTGCACGGTAAACGGCACGCAGTCGACCTGGCATTGCCCGGTCTGGCTGTTGAGCAGCGTCAGGCCAGTCAGGAAGGTTACGCTCGCACCGCTGGCCGCCATCAATTGCTCGCGAGCCTTCTCGAAGGTGTGCGGCTTGCCGATGATCTGTTCGCCGAGGACGGCGACCTGATCCGAGCCAATGATCAGATGAGCAGGGTGGCTGTCCGCCAGGGCGCGGGCTTTTTCCTCAGCGAGGCGTTTGACCAGATCGATCGCGGACTCGCCCGGGCGGTGGCTTTCGTCGATGTCCGGCGAGCTGCAGACGAACGGCAGGTGCAGGCGGGCGAGCAATTCACGGCGATAAGTCGAGCTTGAAGCGAGTAATAAAGGCAGCATGGACGTCTCCTGAGGCAGGTGCGGATTCTAGCGGAGGCGCGCAAGTGACGGACAGGGCACAATTTCCTTTGACATGGGTGGGTGCATCCCTATAATGCTGCGCCTATGTTGAATGACCCGATTCCACCTCACGTTGACCCGCGCAAATTGGCTGACCGTGGCACCACCCTTCAAGGTGAACTGCTGCTGGCCGATTTGAAGAGACTCTGCGACCCGCTTTCCGACGATGTCGGTACGGTGCAGGCCAAATTCGTTTTTGAACGAGATGAACGTAAGTCTGTGGTCATCCACAGCTTTATCGACACCGAAGTCAAAATGGTTTGCCAGCGTTGTCTTGAGCTGGTCACCCTGCCGATCCACAGCGAATGCAGTTACGCGGTGGTGAAGGAGGGTGCGAATACCCAGTCGTTGCCGAAAGGTTATGACGTGCTGGAACTGGGCGAAGATCCATTGGATCTGCAGTCACTGATCGAGGAGGAGCTTCTGCTCGCCTTGCCCATTGTGCCTGCTCATCATCCGGAAGAATGCCAGCAGCCGGCGGGAGCAGATGAGCCCGAACCGAGCGAGGACGAGGTAACGCGGTCCAACCCGTTCAGTGTATTGGCGCAGTTAAAGCGTGACCCAAACGTTTAGGAGTTAATCAATTATGGCTGTTCAGCAGAACAAAAAATCCCGCTCTGCCCGTGACATGCGCCGTTCGCACGACGCTCTCGAGGCTAGCACCCTGTCTGTAGAAAAAACCACTGGTGAAGTTCACCTGCGTCACCACGTATCGCCAGAAGGCGTATACCGTGGCCGTAAAGTGATCGACAAGGGCGCTGACGAGTAATCACTTGTCTGCTCAAGTCATCGCGATTGACGCAATGGGCGGGGACTTCGGTCCCCGCAGCATTGTTCAGGCCAGTCTCGCTTGCCTGTCTGCTACACCCTCGCTGCACCTGACCCTCGTCGGTCAACCCTCCCTTCTTGAAGAACTGATCCACGGCCAGTCGGCTGCCGATCGCGCGCGCCTCACGATTGTTGCGGCCAGCGAAGTCATCACCATGGACGAGAAACCTGCCCAGGCCCTGCGTGGCAAGCCGGATTCGTCGATGCGTGTGGCCCTCGAACTGCTGCGCGATGGCAAGGTGCAGGCCTGTGTCAGTGCCGGCAATACCGGTGCGTTGATGGCCTTGTCGCGTTTCGTGTTGAAGACATTGCCGGGCATTGATCGTCCGGCCATGGTCGCGGCCATTCCGACGCAGACCGGTTATTGCCAGTTGCTCGATCTGGGCGCCAACGTCGATTGCAGTGCCGAGCATCTGTTGCAGTTCGCGGTGATGGGTTCGGTGGCCGCGCAGACTTTGGGCATCGCCCGTCCACGTGTTGCGTTGCTGAACATCGGCACCGAAGACATCAAGGGCAATCAGCAGGTCAAACTGGCCGCAACGCTGTTGCAGGCTGCGCGCGGGATCAACTACATCGGCTTCATCGAAGGTGACGGCTTGTACCGCGGTGAGGCCGACGTGGTGGTGTGTGACGGCTTCGTCGGCAATATCCTGCTCAAGTCCAGCGAAGGCCTGGCGACGATGATTGCGATGCGCATCGAGGCCCTGTTCAAGAAAAACTTGGCCTCGCGCGCTGTCGGCGCTCTCGCGCTGCCGTTAATGAAGCGTCTGCAGGCTGATCTGGCCCCGGCGCGACATAATGGCGCAAGCTTTCTCGGTTTGCAGGGCATCGTCGTGAAAAGCCACGGATCGGCCGGGGTTCAAGGCTTTCAGAGTGCGATTCAACGGGCGCTGATCGAGATTCAGGAGAACCTGCCCGAGCGTCTCCACGGTCGTCTGGAGGAACTGTTGTCTTAGGCGTTTTCGTCGGACAATGCTTAAATGTGACCGCCCGGTTCAAAGGGCCATCCAAACTGTCAGTTTCTGGCGTCCCCAACGGGGCGTTATTTTCCGACGACAAGATCATTAGGGGCTTGTTACATGTCTGCTTCCCTCGCATTCGTCTTTCCAGGACAGGGTTCGCAGTCCCTCGGCATGCTGGCCGAGCTGGGCGCGCAACATCCGCTGATCCTTGAAACCTTTCAAGAAGCCTCTGCTGCGCTGGGCTACGACCTATGGGCACTTACCCAGCAGGGCCCGGAAGAGCTGCTCAATCAAACCGACAAAACCCAGCCGGCCATTCTGACCGCTTCGATCGCCCTGTGGCGTCTGTGGCTGGCCGAAGGCGGCGCGCGTCCGGCGTTTGTCGCCGGCCACAGCCTGGGTGAATACAGCGCGCTGGTTGCCGCCGGCAGCCTGAGCCTGGCTGACGCGGTCAAGCTCGTCGAGCGCCGTGGCCAGTTGATGCAGGAAGCGGTGCCGGCCGGGCAGGGCGGCATGGCCGCGATCCTCGGCCTGGAAGATGCCGACGTGCTGGCTGCCTGCGCCGAAGCGGCGCAAGGCGAAGTCGTCAGCGCGGTGAATTTCAACTCGCCGGGCCAAGTGGTGATCGCCGGTGCCAAGGCGGCTGTCGAGCGCGCCATCGAAGGTTGCAAGGCCCGTGGTGCCAAACGCGCCATGCCGTTGCCGGTGAGCGTGCCGTCGCACTGCGAGCTGATGCGTCCGGCTGCCGACCGTTTCGCTGAATCCATCGCCGCCATCGACTGGCAGGCGCCGCAGATCCCCGTGGTGCAGAACGTCAGCGCACAAGTGCCGGCCGATCTGGAAACCCTCAAGCGTGATCTGCTCGAACAGCTCTACAAGCCAGTGCGCTGGGTTGAATCGGTACAGACGTTGGCCGCCAAGGGCGCGACCAATCTGGTCGAGTGCGGCCCGGGCAAAGTCCTCGCTGGCCTGAACAAACGTTGCGCCGAAGGCGTTTCGACTTCCAATCTCAATACCCCAGACGCCTTCGCTGCCGCTCGCGCAGCGCAGGCCTGAATCAGGAGAAACTTGCATGAGTCTGCAAGGTAAAGTTGCACTGGTTACCGGTGCAAGCCGCGGTATCGGCCAGGCCATCGCGCTGGAACTGGGTCGTCAGGGCGCCATCGTTGTCGGCACCGCGACCTCCGCGTCGGGCGCCGAGCGCATTGCCGCGACCCTGAAGGAAAACGGTATTCAGGGCGCCGGTTTCGAACTCAATGTCACCAGCGACGAATCGGTCAGCGCCGTGCTGGCAGGCATTCAGGAGCAGTTCGGTGCTCCGGTGGCGATTCTGGTCAATAATGCCGGTATCACCCGCGATAACCTGATGATGCGCATGAAAGACGACGAGTGGTACGACGTGATCGATACTAACTTGAACAGTCTGTATCGCCTGTCCAAGGGCGTTTTGCGTGGCATGACCAAGGCGCGCTGGGGTCGAATTATCAGTATTGGCTCGGTGGTGGGTGCCATGGGCAACGCCGGCCAAGTAAACTATGCAGCCGCCAAGGCCGGTCTGGAAGGTTTCAGCCGGGCGATGGCGCGTGAAGTCGGTTCGCGTTCGATTACGGTCAACTCGGTAACCCCAGGGTTCATCGACACCGATATGACCCGCGAACTGCCTGAAGCACAGCGTGAAGCCTTGCAGACGCAGATTCCGCTGGGTCGTCTGGGGCAAGCTCAAGAGATCGCGTCCGTGGTCGCTTTTCTTGCATCCGACGGTGCGGCATACGTTACCGGGGCTACAATCCCGGTGAACGGTGGGATGTACATGTAAGTAAAATGTGACGGATTGCTTCAAAAAAATGTCATACGAGCTGTCTAAAATCCGTTATAAAGCTGCAATCTATTTATAGGCAGAGGGCCGCAGGGTTTGAGGAGTGAAGCTTTCAGTTGAAAAACTGAAAAGGCTTTCTATACACTTACCCACTGGCCAGCTGCCTGAATTTGTCCATTAGGAGTGAAAACAAGGTATGAGCACCATCGAAGAGCGCGTCAAGAAAATCGTTGCCGAGCAACTGGGTGTTAAAGAAGAAGAAGTGGTCAACACCGCTTCCTTCGTAGAAGACCTGGGTGCCGACTCCCTTGACACCGTTGAGCTGGTGATGGCTCTGGAAGAGGAATTCGAGACCGAAATCCCTGACGAAGAAGCTGAAAAGATCACTACTGTACAAGCTGCAATCGACTACGTTACCAGCCACCAGGCGTAACAGTTTGTAATCGTTGCTTGCTGTCATGGAAAAACCGCACTGCCATCATGGCGTGCGGTTTTTTCTTTAGGCCTGATGCAAAGTCGTCATTTGAAAAAGGAGAGTGCTGTGTCGCGTAGACGCGTCGTAGTCACCGGTATGGGTATGTTGTCGCCACTGGGCACGGATGTGCCGAGCAGTTGGCAGGGCATTCTGGCTGGCCGCAGTGGCATTGGTCTGATCGAACACACCGACCTTTCTGCCTATTCGACCCGCTTCGGCGGTTCGGTCAAAGGCTTCAATGTCGAGGAATACCTGTCGGTCAAGGAAGCGCGCAAGCTCGACCTGTTCATTCAGTACGGCCTCGCCGCAGGCTTTCAAGCCGTGCGCAACGCCGGTCTGGAAGTCACCGATGCCAACCGTGAACGCATTGGCGTGGCCATGGGTTCGGGGATTGGCGGTCTGACCAACATCGAAGAGACCAGCCGCACCCTGCACGAGACCGGTCCGCGACGGATCTCGCCGTTCTTTGTGCCTGGCTCGATCATCAATATGATTTCCGGTTTCCTGTCGATCCATCTGGGCGCACAGGGACCCAACTACGCCATCGCCACCGCGTGCACCACCGGTACGCACTGCATCGGCATGGCCGCGCGCAACATCATGTACGACGAAGCCGACGTGATGATTGCCGGCGGTGCGGAAATGGCCGCTTGCGGTCTGGGCATGGGCGGCTTCGGCGCGTCCCGTGCGCTGTCGACCCGTAACGACGAGCCGACCCGTGCTAGTCGTCCTTGGGACAAGGGCCGTGACGGCTTCGTCCTGTCCGACGGCGCCGGTGCGCTGGTCCTTGAAGAGCTGGAGCACGCCAAGGCCCGTGGCGCGACGATCTACGCCGAGCTGATCGGTTTCGGCACCAGTGGCGACGCGTTCCACATGACCTCGCCACCCGCCGATGGCGCCGGTGCCGCGCGCTGTATCACCAATGCCCTGCGCGACGCGAAGATCAATGTCGATCAAGTGCAGTACATCAACGCCCACGGCACCTCGACCCCGGCCGGCGACCTTGCCGAAGCCAATGCGATCAAGTCGGTGTTCGGCGATCACGCCTACAAGCTGGCCGTCAGCTCGACCAAGTCGATGACCGGCCACCTGTTGGGTGCGGCGGGCGCGGTCGAAGCGATTTTCAGCGTGCTGGCGATCAACAGCCAGGTGGCGCCGCCGACCATCAACCTCGATGAGCCCGACGAAGGCTGCGATCTCGATTTCGTCGCGCACACCGCGCGTAACATGGACATCGATGTCGTGCTGTCCAACTCCTTCGGTTTTGGCGGCACCAACGGCACGCTGGCGTTCCGTCGGTTCGCCGGCTGATGGACAGCTGGGTCGACGGTCAACCGGCTGACGCGCTGTCGCTGAAAGATCGCGGCCTGGCTTACGGCGATGGTCTGTTCGAGACCATTGCCGTGCGCAGTGGACAGCCGGTCCTGCTGGATCGACACCTGACGCGCCTGGCCGATGGCTGCGCGCGTCTGGCCATTGCGACCGACCTCGAGCTGGTTCGCCATGAGCTGCTCAGCTATGCCGCTGCGATGGGCGAGGGCGTGCTCAAGCTCATCCTCACGCGTGGCGACGGCTTGCGCGGTTATGCGCCCGATCCTGCGGCGCAGGGCCGACGCATACTGCAAGGCAATCCGCCGGCATCGTATCCCGCTGCCCATGCCGAGTACGGCATCCGCCTGTTTCCCTGCAGCACGCGTTTATCTACGCAGCCGTTGTTGGCCGGGCTCAAACATCTGAATCGACTGGAACAGGTACTCGCCCGCGCCGAATGGCAGGACAGCGAGCATGCCGAAGGCTTGATGCTTGATCAGGCCGGGCGCGTCGTTGAGGGCGTGTACAGCAATATTTTCCTGGTGCGCGACGGTGGCTTGATCACGCCCGACTTGAAACGCTGCGGCGTCGCAGGTGTGATGCGCGCGGAAATTTTGTTTCAGGCCGAGTCACTGGCCATCCCCACGCAAATCGCCGATATCAGCCTCGAACAGCTGCAATGGGCTGATGAAGTGTTTGTCTGCAACAGCGTTTATGGCGTCTGGCCGGTACGCGCCTGTGCCGCACTGAGCTGGCCGGTTGGCCCGCTCACCCGTAAACTGCAAACCATTGCCCGCGCGCTACTGGATGCTTGATTCGTGAGACGTAAACTTTTGCTGCTGCTGGAAACCGGACTGGTTCTGGCAGGGCTGCTGTTGGGCGCCAGCGCCTGGAAAATTCATTCGGCGCTGGAACAGCCCCTGAACATCCCGCAGGAACAACTGCTGGATGTGCCGAAAGGCTCTACACCGACCCGTACCTTCCTTGAACTCGAAACCGATGGCGTCATCAAGGACGCGTTCTGGCTGCGCGTCTACTGGCGCTTCAATCTTGCCGGCACGCCGATTCACAGCGGCGAGTACCGCATGCAGCCGGGCATGACCGTCAACGGTCTGATCGATTCGTGGAAGCGCGGCGACGTGGTTCAGTACAGCCTGACCCTGGTCGAAGGCTGGACTTTCCATCAAGTGCGCGCCGCCCTGGCCAAGGACGACAAGCTCGAGCAGACCCTCACCGGCCTGAGCGACAGCGACGTCATGGCGAAGATCGGCCACAAAGGCTTGTTCCCGGAAGGCCGGTTTTTCCCGGATACCTATCGCTTCGTGCGCGGCATGTCCGATGCCGAGCTGTTGAAGAAAGCCTTTGATCGTCTCGATGAGGTGCTCGCCAAAGAGTGGGCGCAGCGTTCTGCCGACGTGCCTTACAGCGAACCTTATCAAGCGCTGATCATGGCCTCGCTGGTCGAGAAAGAGACCGGCGTTCCGCAGGAGCGCGGGCAGATTGCCGGTGTGTTCGTACGGCGCATGGCGCTGGGCATGCAGTTGCAGACCGATCCGACGGTGATTTATGGCCTCGGCGATCGCTACACCGGCAAGCTGACCCGCGCGCATCTGAAAGAACCGACACCCTATAACACCTACGTGATTCCAGGCTTGCCGCCGACGCCGATTGCGATGGTCGGGCGCGAGGCGATTCATGCTGCGCTCAACCCGGTGGAGGGCAGCAGCCTGTATTTCGTCGCCCGTGGCGATGGCAGCCATGTGTTCTCCGATGATCTGGATGCGCACAACAACGCAGTGCGCGAATACCAGCTCAAGCGCCGTGCCGATTACCGTTCCAGCCCGGCACCAGTAACCGCGCCGGCCACCGATGAGGCGATTCCGGCGGCCTCGCCGAACACCGCGCCCGAGGCGCTGCCGCAAGTGCCGTCGCAAGAACCTGCGCCAGCCCCGGAACCGGACGCCGCTGCACCACAGAACGCGCAATGACTTTGATGAAGGACTGCCTGTGACTGGCTTGTTTATTACCCTGGAAGGCCCGGAAGGCGCGGGCAAGAGCACCAATCGCGAATACCTCGCCGAGCGCCTGCGCGCCGCCGGTATCGAAGTGCTGCTCACCCGTGAGCCCGGCGGTACGCCGCTGGCCGAGCGGATTCGTGACGTGTTGCTGACCCCGGCCGACGAAGTGATGCATCCGGACGCCGAGCTGTTGCTGGTGTTCGCCGCCCGCGCCCAGCACCTGGCCGAGGTGATTCGCCCGGCGCTGGCCCGTGGCGCTGTGGTGCTGTGTGATCGTTTCACCGACTCGACATACGCCTACCAGGGCGGCGGTCGTGGTTTGTCGCTGGAACGCATCGCCACCCTGGAAACTTTCGTGCAGGGTGACTTGCGGCCCGATCTGACACTTATTTTCGATCTGCCCGTAGAGATCGGTCTGGCCCGCGCCAGTGCCCGTGGCCGACTGGATCGTTTCGAACTCGAAGGCCGGGCGTTTTTCGAAAACGTGCGCAATGCGTTCCTGAAGCGCGCCGAAGCCGATCCTTCGCGCTATGTGCGCATCGATGCCGGTCAGCCATTGGCCAAGGTCCAGCAATCGCTGGACACCTTGCTGCCGAATCTGCTGGAGCTGGCCCGTGGCTGAGGCCTATCCATGGCAGGACAGCCTCTGGCAGCAACTGGCCGGCCGCAGTCAGCATGCCCACGCGTACCTGCTGCACGGTCCCGCCGGTATCGGCAAACGTGCTCTGGCCGAACGCTTGATGGCCAGCCTGCTGTGTCAGCGTCCTACGCCTGAGGCGTGTGGCGAGTGCAAATCCTGCTTGCTGCTCAAGGCCGGCAGTCATCCGGACAATTACATCCTGGAGCCGGAAGAGGCGGACAAGGCGATCAAGGTCGATCAGGTTCGTGATCTGGTCAGTTTCGTCGTGCAGACTGCGCAGCTCGGCGGGCGCAAAGTGGTGTTGATCGAGCCGGTCGAGTCGATGAACATCAACGCTGCCAACGCCTTGCTCAAAAGCCTTGAAGAGCCGTCCGGCGATACTGTTCTGCTGTTGGTCAGTCACCAGCCGAGCCGTTTGTTGCCAACCATCAAGAGCCGTTGCGTGCAGCAGGCCTGCCCGCTGCCGGGCGAGGCGATGAGCCTGCAATGGCTGGCCCAGGCGCTGCCGGATTGCGCGGAAGACGAACGTGTCGAACTGCTGACGCTGGCCGCCGGGTCGCCGCTGATGGCGGTCAGCCTGCAATCGCAAGGTGTGCGTGAACAGCGCGCGCAAGTTGTCGAAGGCGTGAAGAAGTTGCTCAAGGGCCAGCAATCGCCGACGCAACTGGCGGAAGAGTGGAAAAGTATTCCGATGTTGCGTCTGTTCGACTGGTTCTGCGACTGGTCGAGCCTGATCCTGCGCTATCAACTGACACAGGACGAAGGCGGCCTCGGCCTGGCCGATATGCGCAAGGTCGTGCAGTATCTGGCGCAGAAAAGCGCGCAGGGCAAAGTGCTGGATATTCAGGACTGGATTCTCGCCCAACGGCAGAAAGTGTTGAGCAAGGCCAACCTCAATCCGGCGCTTTTGCTGGAAGCATTGTTGGTGCAATGGGTGGGATTGCCTGGTCAAAGATAAGAATGTGTACCTAGACTCTGAAGATCAGCAGTGGAGGTGAACATGATTGAACCTGTCAGCCCGGGGCCGCGTAACGGCATCTTGTCCCTGACCATCAAGGACAAGTCGGTGCTCTACGCCGCCTACATGCCGTTCATCAAGAATGGTGGTCTGTTCATCCCGACCAACAAAAGCTACCGGTTGGGCGACGAGGTGTTCATGCTGTTGCACCTGATGGATGAAGCGGAAAAAATCCCCGTCGCCGGCAAAGTCGCCTGGATCACCCCCAAAGGCGCACAAGGCAATCGCGCCGCCGGTGTCGGCGTGCAGTTCAACGACGGCGACGACACCGCGCGCAGTCGCATCGAAACTCATCTGGCCGGAGCGCTGAAATCCGACCGTCCCACTCATACGATGTAAGTTGCAGTCCTTTTTATGCTCGTAGATTCCCATTGTCACCTTGATCGTCTCGACCTCGCCGCCCATGACGGCTCGCTGGATGCCGCACTCGCTGCGGCCCGCGAGCGCGGGGTCGGACATTTTCTGTGCATCGGCGTCAGTGCCGACAATGCCGCCGACGTCAAAGCCCTCGCCGAGCGGTATGCCGATGTCGATTGCTCGGTCGGTGTGCATCCGCTGGATGTGCAGCCGGGGGCGGCACCAGCGCTGGACTGGCTGCTGCACGAACTCGATCACCCGAAAGTGGTGGCGATCGGCGAAACCGGTCTCGACTATCACTACGAGCCGGAAGCTGCCGAGTTGCAGCAGGAATCGTTTCGCCTGCACCTGCAAGCGGCGCAGCAGACCGGCAAACCGGTGATCATCCACACCCGTGGCGCTCGTGCCGACACCCTGGAACTGCTGCGCGAAGCGGCGCTGCCCCAGGCGGGTGTGTTGCATTGCTTCACCGAAGACTGGGACATGGCCAAAGCGGCGCTGGACATGGGCTATTACATTTCCCTCTCGGGCATTGTCACGTTCCGCAATGCCGACGCCTTGCGTGACGTGGCGAGCAAAGTGCCGGCCGATCGCCTGCTGGTGGAAACCGACTCGCCGTACCTGGCGCCGATCCCGTATCGCGGCAAGCCGAACCTGCCGCAGTACGTGCGCGAAGTGGCGGAGTTTCTGGCGATGCTGCGTGGTGAGAACTACGAGCGCTTTGCCGAGCAGACCACAGAGAACTTCAAGCGTCTGTTCCCGCTGGCGAGTGTTAAATCTGCCGTATGACGGCTGGCCAAATCGCAGGCAAAAAAAACCCGGGTTCTGGGGGGTGAATCCGGGTTAAGACCATTAGGAGTAAAACAAAGGCACGCGGTCCGTTGGTACCTTTACCGGCGCGACACTTGGGGGAGATGTCGCCCGACAGTTCAAGTATTGATCAGTCTGGCGTGCAGTCCAGTGAGCCGGTCGGGGTTTTTAAACAAATTTGGAATACGTTTGCTTCAGTTGAGTTCTCATTGCACCCGAATCGTTCTCGAAATGAACAAGAAACACAGATTTGGTCGATGAACCGTGCTTTTTTGCGCAAGTTAGGCATAATACGCGGCTTCGAATTTTGACCCTTCAGACCTTTTTCTTATGCATAAAGAACCTCGTAAGGTCCGTGAATTTCGTCGCCGCGAGCAGGAAATTCTCGATACCGCGCTCAAGCTGTTCCTCGACCAGGGTGAAGACAGTGTCACCGTCGAGATGATTGCTGATGCCGTGGGTATCGGCAAAGGCACGATCTACAAGCACTTCAAATCCAAGGCGGAGATCTACTTGCGCCTGATGCTCGACTACGAGCGCGATCTGAACGAGCTGCTGCATTCGGCGGATGTCGACAAGGACAAGGAAGCGCTGTCGCGCGCCTACTTCGAATTCCGCATGCGCGACCCGCAGCGCTATCGCCTGTTCGACCGTCTCGAAGAGAAAGTGGTCAAGGGCAATCAGGTGCCGGAGATGGTCGAGGAGCTGCACAAGATCCGTGCCTCGAACTTCGAACGCCTGACCCTGCTGATCAAGGGTCGCATCAGCGAAGGCAAGCTCGAAGACGTGCCGCCGTACTTCCACTACTGCGCATCCTGGGCGCTGGTGCACGGCGCGGTGGCGCTGTATCACTCGCCGTTCTGGAGCAACGTGCTGGAAGATCAGGAAGGCTTCTTCCAGTTCCTGATGGACATCGGCGTGCGCATGGGCAACAAGCGCAAGCGCGACCCGGAAACCCCGAGCACATAAGTCATTCAGCGGGCTGATTGCGCCGTGTTTTCACAACATGGCGCAATAGCGCAGGAATATACTCAGGCATAGGGCTTGCTAAAACCTGATTTCTCAGTCAAGTTTTGCTCGCTCGATTTTCTTTCGCCGGAGTGTTTCATGATCGTTGACCGTCAAGGCAGGCGTTTTCGCAATCTGCGCATCAGCCTGACCTCTGCCTGCAATTACGCCTGTACCTACTGCGTGCCCAACGGCAAGCGGTTGGTCGCTGCGCAGGATGAACTGTCGGCCGAAGCCATGGCGCGCGGCGTCGAATACCTGATCGAAGCGGCCGGCATCGAGCGCCTGCGCATCACTGGCGGCGAGCCACTGGTCAGCCCCAAACTCGAATCGTTCATGACTGCCGTCGGCCAGATGGGCCTCGACGACATCAGCCTGACCACCAATGGTCAACTCCTCGCGAAAAAACTGCCGCTGCTGGTCGACGCCGGTCTGCGTCGAATCAACGTTTCCCTCGATACTCTTGATGCCGCTGCGTTTCGCAGCATCGCTCGTGGCGGCGATCTGGCCAGCGTGCTCGATGGCATGGATCAGGCTGCCGCCGCCGGGATGAAGATCAAGGTCAACATGGTGCCGTTGCGCGGGCAGAACCTCGATCAGGTCATGCCGTTGCTTGATTACTGTCTGGAGCGCGGCTTCGAACTGCGCTTCATCGAGCTGATGCGTATGGGCCATCTGGCCAAGGACTCGAATGCTTTTCTGCAGCAGTTCGTCAGCCTTGCGCAGTTGCTCGGCCTGATCGGCGAACGTTATGAATACGCCCAGACCGACGCACCGGTGGACGCCACGGCCGTTCGCTATGCGATTCCCGGTCGCGGCAATTTCGGGGTGATCGCCAACGAAAGCGTGCCGTTCTGCCGCACTTGTTCGCGCTTGCGCCTGTCGTCGACCGGTTGGCTGCATGGCTGCCTGTCGTCGAGCAACCGCCACTATGTCGGCGATCTGCTCGACAAGCCGCGCCACCAGGCTTTGCCGGCGCTGCAACGTTTGCTGGTCAAGGCGTTGGGTGACAAGCAGGAGGTGGCGTTCTCTGGCGGCGCTACTGTCATGAAGATTATTGGTGGCTGAATAATCGCTTTCGCGAGCAGGCTCGCTCCCACATTTGGAATGCATTTCAATTGTGGGAGCGAGCCTGCTCGCGAATGCCTCTATCACTGAATTTGCCGAGCTGGCGCAAAAGCTGCATCCAACGGCCATTCGCCGGTTTTCCGACACCGGCTTCTGGAGGAATAGGATGCGTAGCCTGGTTTTGCTGCTGGCCGTTTTGGCGCTTGGCGGCTGCATGAATGTCAGCGATATGGCCGAAGGCACTCGTTATCATATGAGCGATGCGGGGCTTCTGGACCATAGCGACAGCCGCCGGGTGAACAATCTCCGCATTCAGCCGGACTCGTTCATCTTCATCGCCCAGGGCGCGTTCGCGCCACCGGGTGGTTCCTATCCACGGCCGAACGTGGTCGCCGAAGAAGCCTTCAAGGGCTTTGTCGAATATTTCCCGATGGTCCGCCGCGCCCGTGCGCCGGAAGGCCTCGATCAGGCCATGGGCGAAGCCCGTGATGCCGGCGCGCATTATCTGCTGTACACACGTTTCGCCAAGGCTGACGACCGCATCGGCAACTCTGACGAGTGGCTGGACCAGGAAGCCGTGGATCGCCTCGGTATCGACGGCGGCGTGATTCAGATCATGTTGATCGAGACCAGCACCCAGTATTTGATTGATACTGCACGGATCAAGAGTCGTGGCGGTTTACTGACGTTCCATGACTCCAAACCCGAAGACCTCATCGGTCCGCCGCTGGCGCAATACGCACGCAGCCTGCTGGGGATCGGCGACCAGTAATCAAGGAGTACGCCATGAGTGACCCGCAAACAGCCAATGACCTGCTGGGGCAGATCCCCAAGACCAAAGGCCTGCCACCGGTGCATTTGTGGAACCCGGATTTCTGCGGCGACATCGACATGCGCATTGCCCGCGACGGCACCTGGTACTACCTGGGTACGCCGATCGGGCGCAAGCCGATGGTCAAACTGTTCTCCACCATCATCCGCCGCGACGGCGATGATTATTTCCTGATCACCCCGGTCGAGAAGGTCGGCATCAAGGTCGATGACGCGCCGTTCGTGGCGGTTGCCGTTGACGTGGAGGGGGAGGGCGAGGCGCAGGTTTTGCGCTTTACCACCAATGTCGAGGAAACCACCGAGGCGGGGGCAGAGCATCCGCTCCGTGTCGAGATTGATCCTGAAACCCAGGAGCCTGCGCCTTATGTGCATGTGCGCAGCAACCTTGAAGCGCTGATTCACCGCAATGTGTTTTACCAGTTGGTGGAACTGGCGGTGAGCCGCGAGATCGATGGTCAGCGCTGGTTGGGCGTGTGGAGTGGCGGCGAGTTCTTTCGCATCGGCCTGGAACCCTGACACAACATCAAAATGTGGGAGCGAGCCTGCTCGCGAACGCGCTGTATCAGTCGCCAGCAATGTTGACTGACGCGACGCTTTCGCGAGCAGGCTCGCTCCCACAATGGTTTGCGCAAGCTGAAAAAATCCGATTGACTGTTATTCGTATGATGATTAGCGTAGGCACCCATCGCGATTCGCCTTGAGGTGTTCATGTCCAGCAGCTTTCATGCGTCGACCGTTGACTGGCTGGGCAGCTGGATTGCTGCCGGTCAGGTCAAGCCGGGGCAGACCATCAAGGTCGAGGCGGATCTGGGCGAACAGCTTGGCGTCAGCCGCACGGTGATTCGCGAAGCCATCAAAACCCTCGTCGCCAAAGGCATGCTTGAAGTCGGACCGAAGGTCGGCACGCGAGTGTTGCCGGTGCGGCGCTGGAATCTGTTCGATCCGCAAGTGGTCGGTTGGCTATCGCGCAACGGCTTGCCGGAAAACTTCGTCGATGACCTGCTGGATTTGCGCCGCACCATCGAGCCGATGGCGGTGCGCTGGGCCTGTGAGCGGGCGACGCCGGAGCAGATTGAAGCGGTGCAACTGGCCTTCAATGCACTGGAGCGTGCGGTCGAAAGTGGCATCGATTACAACCGTGCCGACCAGGCCTTCCACGAATGCATCCTGGCCGCCAGCCATAATCAGTTCATCGAACAAATGGTCCCGGCCCTCGGCGCGTTGCTGGCGGTGTCGTTCGAAGTCTCCGCCGCCGACCCCGATGAACTGCGCCGCACCTTGCCGATCCATAAAGACATGGCCGACGCCATCGTCGCGCGCGATTCGACTCGTGGCGTGTGGGCGTGCATGACCTTGATCGACAACGCCGATCTGGCGATAAAACGCTTTTACCCGAAAGTCATGGCCAATAGAAAAGCTAGCTGAAAATGTCGAGACATCCTGTGGGAGCGAGCTTGCTCGCGAATGCGTCAGGTCAGATAAATCATCATTGACTGACACTCCGCCTTCGCGAGCAAGCTCGCTCCCACAGTAAAACAACAACTCAGAAGGACTTGATATGCCGTTCACCGCACTGACCCAACACCGCGCGCAACTCGGCGAAGGCCCATTTTGGGATGCGCCGACCCAGGCGTTGTACTGGGTCGATATCGCCGGTAAACAAGCGTTGCGCCTGATCGGTCAGAACGTGCAGATCTGGCAGATGCCCGAGCACATCTCCGCCTTCATTCCTTGCGCCAGCGGCGATGCGCTGGTCACGCTGAGCAGCGGTGTCTATCGGCTGGATCTCGATTCGCCCGGCCTCGAGCCACGCTTGACGTTGTTCTGCGTCGCCGACCCGCAACCGGGCAACCGGCCCAACGAAGCCCGTTGCGATGCCTTGGGCCGGTTGTGGTTAGGCACCATGCAGAACAACATCGGCGAGCACGGTGAGGATCTGCCGCTGGTGCGCCGTTCCGGAGGCCTGTTCCGCATTGATCCCGATCAGCGCGTGACACCGCTGCTGCTCGGTCTGGGCATCCCCAACACCCTGCTGTGGAGTGACGACGGCACCACGCTGCTGTTTGGTGAAAGTCTCGACAGCACGCTCAATCGATATTTCATCCGCACCGACGGCAGTCTTGATGCGCCGCAGGTGTTTTACTCGTCCGATCAACACGGTGGTCCCGATGGCTCGGCGATGGACGCCGAAGGCTACGTGTGGAATGCACGCTGGGACGGCAGTTGCCTGTTGCGCCTGACGCCGGACGGGCAGGTGGACCGCAAGATCGATCTGCCGGTCAGTCGCCCGACCAGTTGCGTTTTCGGTGGCGAAGACTTGAAAACCTTATTCATCACCAGCGCCAAAAGTCCGCTGAACCATCCATTGGATGGCGCGGTGCTGAGCATGCGCGTCGACGTTGCAGGAAAACTCTGTACGCGTTTTGCTGGATAAATCCCAGAATATGGGATGCAAAATTATATATTGAGATTATTTGGCGGTCGGGTTTATAGTCGGCTCCAGCAGTAACACGCACTCACACTTAAAAAGAACAAAACAGGTGAAGTGATGCAGCGAATTCTTCTCGCCCGCGCAAGCGGGATCCGCCTTTCGCCACGGCTCAATGCCGGCGGCGGCGCTTGCCTGTTTGTTTTCCCCAGCCGTCAGAACCGGACATCGACCGATGCCCGGTTTTTTTGCGCCTGCGTGCAGGAGGCCTGAGCCATGGCTGAAGCGCTGACATTGCCGGCAGTGCCGGCCCCGCCGAAAGGCGAGCGCCTGAAAAACAAGGTCGTGCTGTTGACCGGGGCCGCTCAGGGCATCGGCGAAGCCATCGTCGCCGCCTTCGCCTCGCAGCAAGCCAGATTACTCATCAGCGACATCCAGGCTGACAAGGTCGAGCAGGTCGCCGCTCACTGGCGCGATCAGGGCCATGACGTGCAGGCGCTCAAGGTCGACGTATCGAATCAGCAGGATCTGCACGCCCTGGCCCGACGCGCGGTGGAATTGCATGGCCGCATCGATGTGCTGGTCAACTGTGCCGGGGTCAATGTGTTCCGCGATCCTTTGCAGATGACGGAAGAAGACTGGCGCCGCTGCTTCGCCATTGACCTGGACGGCGCCTGGTATGGCTGCAAAGCGGTGCTGCCGCAGATGATCGAGCAGGGCGTGGGCAGCATTATCAACATCGCCTCGACCCATTCCAGCCAGATCATTCCCGGTTGCTTCCCGTACCCGGTAGCCAAGCACGGCTTGCTCGGCCTGACCCGCGCTCTCGGCATCGAATACGCGGCCAAAGGCATTCGCGTCAACGCCATCGCGCCGGGCTACATCGAAACGCAGCTGAACGTCGATTACTGGAATGGCTTTGCCGATCCGCATGCCGAGCGTCAACGCGCCTTTGACCTGCACCCGCCCAAGCGCATCGGCCAGCCGATC
This sequence comes from Pseudomonas sp. H26/SER47-MNA-CIBAN-0231, assembly GCF_040310465.1. Classification (NCBI taxonomy): domain Bacteria; kingdom Pseudomonadati; phylum Pseudomonadota; class Gammaproteobacteria; order Pseudomonadales; family Pseudomonadaceae; genus Pseudomonas; species Pseudomonas sp. H26/SER47-MNA-CIBAN-0231. Next base: position 152,889 of record NZ_JBEOPW010000005.1, read on the forward strand.
GAAGTGGCAATGACGGCGGTATTTCTGGCCAGCGATGAGGCACCGTTTATCAACGCTTCGTGCATCACCATCGATGGTGGCCGCTCGGTGATGTACCACGACTGAACAAAACGGATTTCCAGCGCTGAACTACGCTTGAAATCCAATCATCATACGATATGACTATTTTCAAACAGCTTCACTGAGAACACGCTTCAACGCTTTCCAAACCTTGCTCAAAAAAAATAACAAGGAGTCATCTGATGAAACGTCGTTTCGGGATTCGTACCCTGTGCAGCACTGCCCTGGCGGTCACTGCGTTCAGCCTGAGCAGTGCGCTGCTCGCCGCCGACGCGGTGAAGATCGGTTTTCTGGTCAAGCAGGCCGAAGAACCGTGGTTCCAGACCGAATGGGCTTTTGCCGAAAAAGCCGCCAAGGACAAAGGCTTTGAACTGATCAAGATCGCGGTGCCGGATGGCGAGAAGACCCTCTCGGCGATCGACAGCCTGGCCGCCAACGGCGCCAAGGGTTTTGTGATCTGCCCGCCTGACGTGTCCCTCGGCCCGGCGATCATGGCCAAAGCCAAGATCAACGACCTGAAAGTGATTGCCGTCGACGACCGTTTTGTCGATGCCAACGGCAAGTTCATGGAAGACGTGCCGTACCTGGGCATGGCCGCGTTTGAAGTCGGCCAGAAGCAGGGCGCCGCCATGGCCGCCGAAGCGAAAAAGCGTAACTGGGACTGGAAAGACACCTACGCGGTGGTCAATACCTACAACGAACTCGACACCGGCAAGAAGCGCACCGACGGTTCGGTCGATGCCCTGAAGAAGGCCGGCATGCCCGAGGACCACATCCTCTTCGCCGCACTGAAAACCCTCGACGTACCGGGCAGCATGGACGCCACCAACTCGGCGCTGGTGAAACTGCCGAGCGCGGCGAAAAACCTGATCATCGGCGGCATGAACGACAACACCGTGCTCGGCGGCGTGCGCGCCACCGAAGCGGCCGGTTTTGCCGCGAGCAACGTGATCGGCATCGGCATCAACGGCACCGACGCCATCGGCGAGTTGAAAAAGCCTAACAGCGGCTTCTTCGGTTCGATGCTGCCAAGCCCGCACATCGAAGGCTACAAGACCGCCGAGATGATGTACGAGTGGATCACCGCCGGCAAAGAGCCGCCGAAGTACACCGCCATGGATGACGTCACCCTGATCACCCGCGAAAACTTCAAGCAAGAGCTGGAAAAAATCGGCTTGTGGAACTGAGGCAGCGACGGCCCGGGCAGCCGGGCCGTTTTTCGGTGTGAAGAGGTGGCTTTATGCACGCGCAAGTACAGACACAAGAACAACACGGCGCCAGCGGCAGCCTGCGCTTCAACGGGATCGGCAAGACCTTTCCCGGCGTGAAAGCGCTCGACGGCATCAGCTTCGTCGCCCACCCCGGCCAGGTTCATGCCTTGATGGGCGAGAACGGCGCGGGCAAATCGACCCTGCTGAAGATTCTCGGTGGTGCTTACATTCCGAGCAGCGGCGAGCTGCAGATCGGCGAGCAGGCGATGGCCTTCAAGTCAACCGCTGACAGCATCGGCAGCGGCGTCGCGGTGATTCACCAGGAACTGCATCTGGTCCCGGAAATGACCGTGGCCGAGAACCTGTTTCTCGGGCATCTGCCGGCGAGTTTCGGCCTGATCAATCGCAGTGAGCTGCGCCAGAAAGCCTTGAATTGCCTGAAAGGCCTGGCCGACGAAATCGATCCGCAAACCAAGGTCGGACGCTTGTCGCTGGGGCAGCGGCAGTTGGTGGAAATCGCCAAAGCGCTGTCGCGCGGCGCTCACGTTATCGCGTTCGACGAACCGACCAGTAGTCTCTCGGCACGCGAGATCGACCGCTTGATGGCGATCATCGGTCGTCTGCGCGACGAAGGCAAAGTGGTGCTCTACGTGTCCCATCGCATGGAAGAAGTCTTCCGTATCTGCGACGCCGTCACCGTGTTCAAGGACGGCCGCTACGTGCGTACCTTCGACGACATGAGCCAGTTGACCCACGATCAACTGGTGACCTGCATGGTCGGCCGCGACATTCAGGACATCTACGATTACCGCCATCGCCCGCGTGGCGCCGTGGCGTTGAAAGTCGACGGCCTGCTCGGCCCGGGCCTGCGCGAGCCGATCAGTTTCGAAGCGCACAAGGGCGAAATCCTTGGCCTGTTCGGGCTGGTCGGGGCAGGGCGCACCGAGCTGTTTCGCTTGCTCAGCGGCCTGGAGCGCAACACCGCCGGCCGTCTCGAATTGCGCGGCCATGAGCTGAAACTGCGCTCGCCACGTGATGCGATTGCCGCCGGCATTCTGCTCTGCCCGGAAGATCGCAAGAAAGAAGGCATCATCCCCCTGGCCAGTGTCGCCGAGAACATCAACATCAGTGCCCGTGGCGCGCATTCCGGGCTCGGCTGCCTGATTCGCGGCCTGTGGGAAAAGGGCAACGCCGACAAGCAGATCAAGGCCCTGAAAGTGAAAACCCCGCACGCCGGCCAGCAGATCAAGTTCCTTTCCGGCGGCAATCAGCAGAAGGCCATTCTCGGCCGCTGGTTGTCGATGCCGATGAAAGTCCTGCTGCTCGACGAACCGACCCGTGGCATCGACATCGGCGCCAAGGCCGAGATCTACCAGATCATTCATAACCTCGCCGCCGACGGCATTTCGGTGATCGTGGTGTCCAGCGATCTGATGGAAGTGATGGGCATTTCCGACCGCATCCTGGTGCTGTGCGAAGGCGCCCTGCGCGGCGAAGTCAGCCGCGACCAGGCCAATGAATCCAACCTGCTGCAACTGGCTTTGCCACGCCACCGCGCTGACGGCGTGGCGAACTGAGAGGTGACTATGATGACTACGCAAAACGAAACCCTGCCGACCGAGCGCAAACCGCTGGACCTGCGGCGCTTCCTCGATGACTGGGTCATGCTGCTGGCGGCGATCGGCATCTTTGTCGCCTGCACACTGCTGATCGACAACTTCCTCTCGCCGCTGAACATGCGTGGCCTGGGCCTGGCGATTTCCACCACCGGTATCGCCGCGTGCACCATGCTTTATTGCCTGGCATCCGGGCACTTCGACCTCTCGGTCGGCTCAGTGATCGCCTGCGCCGGCGTGGTCGCGGCGGTGGTGATGCGTGACACCAATAGCGTATTTCTCGGGGTCAGTGCGGCGCTGGTGATGGGCCTGGTCGTCGGGCTGATCAACGGCATCGTGATTGCCAAGTTGCGCGTCAATGCCTTGATCACGACGCTGGCGACCATGCAGATCGTTCGCGGTCTGGCCTATATTTTTGCCAACGGCAAAGCGGTCGGTGTTTCGCAGGAATCGTTCTTCGTCTTCGGTAACGGCCAGCTGTTCGGTGTGCCGGTGCCGATCCTGATCACCATTGTCTGCTTCCTGTTTTTCGGCTGGCTGCTGAACTACACCACCTACGGGCGCAACACCATGGCTATCGGTGGCAACCAGGAAGCGGCGTTGCTGGCGGGCGTCAACGTTGACCGGACCAAGATCATCATCTTCGCCGTGCATGGTTTGATCGGTGCGCTGGCGGGTGTGATTCTGGCCTCGCGGATGACTTCCGGGCAGCCGATGATTGGTCAGGGTTTTGAACTGACGGTGATCTCGGCTTGCGTACTGGGCGGGGTTTCGCTGAGTGGCGGCATCGGCATGATTCGCCATGTGATTGCCGGGGTGTTGATTCTGGCGATCATCGAGAATGCGATGAACCTGAAGAACATCGATACGTTTTATCAGTATGTGATTCGTGGTTCGATTCTGTTGCTGGCCGTGGTCATTGACCGCCTGAAACAACGCTAACGTCAAAAGCCCCTCACCCCAGCCCTCTCCCGGAGGGAGAGGGGGCCGACCGAGGTGTCTTGCGTAATCCGTCGACCTGAAAGCTCTCGTCGATTATGGATTCGGCGAAGCACTTTCAGGTCGGCGTATCTCTTGAGCATCCCCCATTCAGTCCCCTCTCCCTCCGGGAGAGGGCTAGGGTGAGGGGCTCTTGATTTTGCTCTCTCCACCGGTCACCTCGCTCAAATTTTTGTTGCCCGCCACGCACCGTTTCGGTTATCAATTTGTACATGATTAGACAGGTACGATTCGACAAGAAGCAAAGGGTGGTCGACGAGCTCGTCCGACGCATCGAAAGCGGCCTCATGGAGGACGGCTTTCTGTTGCCCGGCGAACATCAGTTGGCTCAAGAATTCCAGGTCAGCCGTGGCACCTTGCGTGAGGCGCTGGCCGAACTGAAGCGGCGTAATTACATCGCCACGCAGAGCGGTGTCGGTTCCATCGTCACTTTCGACGGTGTCGCGCTGGATCAGCGCAGCGGCTGGGCGCAGGCGTTGGCCGACAGCGGGGCGCTGATCAATACCGAAGTGTTGCGCCTCGAAGCCGTGACGCGGCCAGATCTGCTGGTGCATTTCGGCACCGATCAGTTCATCACCCTCGACCGTCGCCGGCGCGCCACCGACGGTACGCTAGTGTCTCTGGAACGATCCTTGATGCCGGCCAACGGCGGCCTGGAAAGCCTGCCTCGCGTCGGTTTGATCGACAATTCCCTGACCATCACCCTGGCCGCCTACGGCTACATCGGCGAGCGCGGCGATCAGTGGATCGGCGCCGAGCCGCTGAATGCCGAAGACGCCGAGCTGCTCGGCCGTCCGGTCGGCACGGTGTTTCTCAAAGCCTTGCGCACCACCTACGACCGGCAGAACCGTTTCATGGAACAGGTGGAAAGCCTGCTCGACCCGGTGCACTTTCGTCTGCACCTGCAATTCGGAGAATCGAAATGACCGCGCTCAACCGTGCGCTTGGCGCTTTCTATGGTCTGGCCCTGGGTGACGCGCTGGGCATGCCGACGCAGTCGCTCGATCGTGAAACGATCAAGGCGCGCTTCGGCCAGATCACTGATCTGCAGGACGCCGGCCCACTGCAACCGATCGCCGCGAACATGCCCAAAGGCTCGATCACCGATGACACCGAGCAGGCGATCCTGGTCGGCGAGTTATTGGTCGAAGGTCACGGCCGCATCGAGCCGGCGGTTCTCGCCCAGCGCTTGATCGAATGGGAAGCCGAGATGCAGGCCAAAGGCTCGCAGGACTTGCTCGGCCCGTCGACCAAGCGCGCCATTGAAATGATCCTCGCCGGGCATTCCCCGGAAGAAGCCGGGCGCTACGGCACCACCAACGGCGCGGCGATGCGCATTACCCCGGTGGGCATTGCCGCGAACGTGGCCGACCCGCAGCGCTTCATCACGGCGGTCGTGCAGGCTTGCCAGGTGACGCATAACACCACGCTGGGGATTTCCAGTGCGGCGGCGGTGGCGGCGGTGGTCTCTGCTGGCATCAATGACGTCGATCTCGGCGAGGCGCTGAACCTTGGCCAGCAGATCGCCCAGCAGGCCGAAGCCCACGGGCATTGGGTGGCTGGCGGGCGCATCGCCTCGCGTATCAGTTGGGCGCGCAGCATCAGTGTCGACAGCGACAAGGCGCTGCTGGCGGATCTGCTCTACGACGTAATCGGCACATCGGTGGCTTCGCAGGAGTCGGTGGTGGTTTCATTCGCCCTGGCCCAGCAAGTGGCCATCGGCGAGATGACTGCATTCGAAGCGCTGTGCATGGCCGCCAGCCTGGGCGGCGACACGGATACCATCGCGGCGATTCTCGGCGCCATGCTCGGCGCCTGCCTGGGGCTTGAGTGCTGGCCGCAGCCGATGATCGAAACGGTGAAAGCTGTTAATCAGCTGGAGCTTGAGCCTTTGGTGCAGGGGCTGTTGGCCTTGCGCTGATTGGGCTGGCGCCTTCGCGAGCAAGCTCGCTCCCACAATTGGAATGCATTCCCTTGTGGGAGCGAGCCTGCTCGCGAAAGGGGCGACGCATTTCTAAAGAATTCACACAGCAATGGATCGCACAGACAGGCCTCGGAAGGCCGGTTGTCTTGTCGTTTTGCATCATTGCCACAACCACAAAAAAGGCAAACAGGAGCATCTTCATGAGTTCATCAAACGCCGGGCAAAGCGTCGGGCAACTGGAAACCCGGGGCATCGAGCCGGTGCCGGAAGCCGAGTGCAACGGTCATCCGCTGCAGCTGTTCTGGGTCTGGTTTGCGGCGAATATTTCCATCCTCGGCCTGCCGCTGGGCGCCACGCTGGTGGCGTTTCGCGGGCTGGCGATCTGGCAGGCGATCATCGTCGCGATTCTTGGTGCCGCCGGTTCGTTTGCCGTGGTCGGGATCATTTCGATTGCCGGGCGGCGTGGCCGCGCGCCGAGCCTGACGCTGTCCCGGGCAATTTTCGGCGTACGCGGCAACATCGGCCCGACGCTGGTTTCGCTGATGTCGCGTCTGGGTTGGGAGACCGTTAATACCACCACCGCTGCCTTCGTGCTGCTGTCGCTGTGTTCGATCCTGTTCGGCTCGCCGGTCGAGGCGAAAAGTGCGCCGGTCCTGACGCTGATCTTTATCGCCATCTTCGTCCTGCTGACCTTGTCGGTGTCCGGCCTCGGCCACGCGACCCTGCTGGTGATCCAGAAGTGGGCGACGTACGTGTTCGGTGCGCTGAACATTCTCGTCGGTGGTTTTCTCTGCGCGACGATCGACTGGAGCGCGGTATTCAACGCCACGCCAGCACCGCTGAGCGCAATGATCATCGGCATCGGCACCATGGCCGCCGGCACCGGCATCGGCTGGGCCAACGCCGGTGCGGACATGTCGCGCTATCAGCATCGCAGCGTCAAGGCTGTACGCCTGGTGGCGTCGGCGGCGTTCGGCGCGGGCATTCCGCTGGTGCTGCTGATCACTCTCGGCGGCTTGTTGTCGGTGGGCAACAATGATCTGGCGTCGGCGACTGATCCGATCGTGGCGATCCGCGACATGCTGCCGACGTGGATGGCCGTGCCGTACCTGATCACCGCGTTCGGCGGTCTGCTGCTGTCGAACAACCTGTCGGTGTACTCCGCCGGCCTGACCACGCTGACCCTGGGCCTCAAGGTCAAACGGGTCTACGCGGTGGTGGTGGATATCGTCGCGATCTTCGCCGGCTCGATCTACTTCATGCTGATCGCCGACAGTTTCTACGGCCCGTTCATTACCTTCATTTCCCTGCTGGCAGTGCCGATCACTGCCTGGGTGGGGATCTTCGTGGTCGACCTGATTCACCGTCACTACTACAGCCCCAAAGACCTGCTCGACGTCGGCCCGAGCAGCGCCTATTGGTATCGCGGCGGCATCGAGTGGCGCGCGTTTGGCGCCTGGGCGATCGCCATCGTCCTTGGTTTCAGCTTCACTACCATCGGCACCACGGCAGAAAACGTCTGGTTCAAGGGCGTTCTGTCCGACTCCTGGCTGGGCCACAACGGCCTCGGCTGGATCGTGACCTTCGTCGTCGCCGGTGGCATTTACCTGATACTTGGCGGCGCGAAAGATCGCCGCGCCGCGCAACCCGAGAATGCTCATGCCTAAGATGTTGCACACCGGCCAGGTCATCATCGACCTGGTCATGGCCGTGGAAAAACTGCCGCAGATTGGCGGCGACGTGCTGGCGCAGTCGGCGGGGTTCGAAGCCGGTGGCGGCTTCAACGTGATGGCCGCTGCGGTGCGCAACGGTCTGCCGGTGGTTTACCTCGGTCGCCATGGCACGGGGCGTTTCGGTGACTTGGCGCGCCAAGCGATGCAGGCGGAAGGTATCTGCATCGGCATCCGCGAACCGGCCGAGCGCGATACCGGTCTGTGCGTGGCGCTGACCGATGCGTCGGCTGAACGCAGTTTCATTTCCTACATCGGCGCTGAAGGTGAGGTGACCGAGGAGGACCTGAGCAGCGTGGCTGCCGAGCCCGGCGATTACGTTTATCTCAGCGGTTACAGTCTGCTGCACGAGGGCAAGGCGCAGGCGTTGCTCGACTGGACGCTGGCGCTGCCGGCGGCGGTCAATGTGGTGTTCGACCCGGGGCCGTTGGTGGAGTCACCTGACGCGCCGATGATGCAGGCATTGCTGCCGCGCATCGATGTGTGGACCAGCAACAGCGTCGAGGCGCTGCGGTTTACCGGAGCCGATGAGATTGGTATAGCGATGGATCGCCTCGCGGAACTGCTGCCGGAAAGTGTGCTGATGGTGGTGCGCGACGGGCCGCAGGGTTGCTGGATTCAGCAGCGGGGCGAGCGTCGACAAGTGCCGGGGTTTGTTGTCAAAGCGGTGGACAGCAATGGCGCCGGTGATGCGCATGCCGGGGTGTTTGTTGCTGGATTGGCGCAGGGGTTGGAGGCACCGGAAGCGGCGCGGCGGGCGAATGCGGCGGCGGCGCTGGCGGTGACTCGCTGGGGGCCGGCGACATCGCCGGGGGCGGGTGAGGTGGACGCATTTATCCGCGAGTCCTGCCGCGACTGACATGAGGCCTTCGCGAGCAAGCTCGCTCCCACATTGGATCTACGTCGTACACAAATCTTCTGTAGGAGCTGCCGAAGGCTGCGATCTTTTGATCTTGAAAAGCAGAAGTTCGCAGCCTTCGGCAGCTCCTACAGTGGGCGTCGTTCTAGCTCGCCTTGCGCAACGCCTCGATCAACTCCTGCTTGCGCATCGATGAGCGCCCCGGAATATTCTTCGCTCGGGCTTCCTTCATCAGGCTATCGACAGTCTGCGTATCCTTCGAAGTTTCGCTGTTACGCGAATGTCCCTTGCGGCTGGCCACCGCGCGGCGCGATGATTCTTTGCGATCTTCCGACTTGGCACTGGCGGGCTTCTTGCGACCCGAACCGCCGGACTTTTCGCCGCCACCGGATTGTTTGTTGACCGTCGCCCAAGCGCGCGCCTCAGCTTCATCTTTCGACACGCCTTTTTTCTCGTAGCTGTCTTCGATGTGCTCGGCTTTGCGCTTCTGTTCGCTGGTGTATTTGTCTTTGCTTCCACGAGGCATGGGATTTCTCCTCAAGTTGCGGATCCGGCCGCTCGCCGCTTCGACGGCGAGCGGCTTGGCACTACTGCATATCCAGTTTGCGCGCCGCTTCGACGCCGGCAGAACTGAGCTTGATCGGCAGGTTCAGCGAGTGTTCGCCCGCTTCGCTCATGGTCACATGACCATGATGAATCAGCCCGCGATCCTGCAGGGCGGCGAGGGCGCTAGCCACGACCTTCTCGCCCCGGTAGTTGTCCAGCACCTCCTTGCCCAAGCCATTGGGATGCGCGTGCAACAGGCGAGTGAGAACTTCTTTTTCCAGGTCTTTGTCGACGTTCATGGTTACCTCTTCATGGGAGTGAATAGGGCGCTCGCGTCGGCGAACTACTGACCGGCACCTTCGGAACCGGAGCCACCTGTGGTGGTTTTCGAGCCGACACCGGGGCCGGCATTGTCAGGCGCAGTGGCGGGAGAATCAGGCGTGTTCATGCCACCCTGACGCCCCGGATCACTGCCTTGAGTGCGCGGGTCGGTGCCGGTGGCGGGTGGCTGATTGATCAGCGGCACGCCGGAGCCATCGGTGTTCATTCCGGGGGCACTGTTGATGGCGGGCGCGCGTGGCGGGGTCGGATCGGTAGGGCCAGTGCCCGCTGCCGTGGACGAGGCGGCGAACACCGCAGGGCAGAGCAGGGCGCTGAAGACTAAAGCGGTCAACCTTGACGGGATCATAGGGCTTCTCCAGTGATTGGAATCCTTACACTGGATTGGTCAGCCCTGATGACGGATTGGTGCCTGATGATCGACGAACGGTCTTCGCCGGGGTCATGTGGCTGCTGTTCAGACGATGCCAATTTCCTCCTTGAACTGCTCCATGAAACCCTTCAGTCGTTGATGACGAATTTGCGCCAAGCGCTGACCGGTCACGGTCTGAAAACCGTCGGCCAGATGTAGCAGTTTGGTCTGGAAATGATCGAGGCAAAAACGCGTGTCGTCGTACTCACGCTCAAGCGCTTCGGGATCCTGCGGGTCGTACAGCGCCGAGCCCATGCGTCCCGCCACATAGAAGGTTCGGGCAACACCGAGCATCCCCAGCGAGTCGAGGCGATCGGCGTCCTGGACGATTTTCGCTTCGAGAGTGATTGGGGTGATGTTGGCAGAGAAGCTGTGGGCTTCGATGGCGTGGGCGACGTTGCTGATTTTCTCGTTGGGCCAGTCCAATTCCTTCAGCACGGAAGAAGCTTTGTCCGCTGCCAGACGCGAAGCTTGCGAGCGTAGCGGCGAGTTTTTTTCGACCGATACGCAGTCGTGCAACAGCACCGCTGCGAGCAAAACCTCCAGATCGCCGCCTTCGGTCGCATGCAGGGTGCGTGCGGTGTGCCAGACCCGCTGCAGGTGGACGATGTCGTGGGCGCCGTCATCTGACGACTCCAGTGTGTGCCGAATCAGCGCTGATGCCAGTGCTTCCATCGGCGCAAAACAGTTAACGGTCATAAGCATCCTTTCAGAATTTGCGATATCAACTGTGGGAGCGAGCCTGCTCGCGAAAGCGTCATTTCAGTCAAACGTTGATTCAACTGACAGAATGCTTTCGCGAGCAGGCTCGCTCCCACAAGGGCAACAGTGTTCAGCAAATTGGGCAGATCAGTATGTTTGCCATGTGACGAGCGCCGCTGCGCGCCTTAGTATGGCGCTTTAATTTGCAGACAAGGCCTGTCCATGACGATCGAAATCCGCGCGGCGACCCCCAGCGATGCGCCGCAAATCCTCGCCTTTATCACCGAACTGGCAGATTTCGAAAAGGCCCGTCACGAAGTCATCGCCAGCGTCGCCGACATCGAACGCAGCCTGTTCGGCGAAGGCGCCACCGCCCACGGCCTGATCTGCCTGCGCGACGGCTCGCCGATCGGCTTCGCGGTGTTCTTCTTCAGTTATTCAACGTGGCTGGGCAGCAATTGCCTGTACCTCGAAGACCTCTACATCACTCCCGAACAACGAGGCGGCGGCGCCGGCAAAACCCTGCTGCGCCACCTGGCAAAAATCGCCTGCGCCAACGACTGCGGCCGCTTCGAATGGAGCGTGCTGGAATGGAACACCCCAGCCATCGAATTCTACAAATCCCTCGGCGCACAACCGCAGGAGGAGTGGGTGCGGTATCGCATGGACGGCAAGGTGTTGCGAGAGTTTGCCGAGGGCTGAGCACAATGATGGCAATCTACTACTGATTCAGTTGTCGCCACCGCTCTAGTCCGGCATTCTGTGCGCCATTTTTGCGCGCTCACGGACGACACCTGCAATGCATTTGGCAAAATTTCTCCGCGCCTGTGGAGCCCTCGCTGCGTCAATGAGTGACCAGCTATGAGCGGACTGCAGGCGTCCATGCGTCTGTATGGTCTGGTGAAAACCACCGGCTCTTCTGACGACCCGAATCGACAGGCTGTCGAAATTCTCTGCATGGCCCAGCGCACTGGCGGCGTGGCTATACGGGCTTTCGTGTCGCGGCTTGATGCCGAGTTGATGACGCGCAGTGCCGACCTTGGCGACTACCGCGTGGTAGCGCTGAGAACCTTTGATCCCACAGCGATTATCGACGCCCATCAAGGCTGGCTGATGCTGCACATCTGTTGCGGCTTCGTCGCTCTCGCCGGTCATTCTCTGTTGAAAAACGGTGCGTTGATCCCGATGGGCTGGCACGTCTACTCCGAAGTAGGGCGCTGGACCTCCAGGCATCATCTGGACCTTGGCGTGGAAATGGGCGACTTACTGCAATCGACTTTCGAGCGCAATCACCTGCGCAACTACAACGCCTGGCTCAACGAACTTGATGATGCAACGCCTGCCGAGTTGAGTTGGCAAGCCAACGAAGCCTGGCGTGCCATACAAACCGCGACAGCACCTGAAAGCCGTGAGCATTGTCATGCTCTGTTCGACCCGGTCGATAATCGCTGGCGCTTTGTCGCGACCGACATCGACATCTATCAGCCATCCCCGGCACCCCTTAAGCAAGGAGCTTTGAATTGAGTGGTAAACCCGCAGCTCGCGTCTCCGACCCAACCGCCTGCCCACTGCCAGGTCACGGCACCAACCCGATTGTCTCCGGCTCGCCGGACGTATTCTTCGACGGCCTCGCTGCTGCCCGCATGACCGATAAATCAGCGTGTGGCAGCCCTATCACCGAAGCGGTCTCCGGCACTGTTTTCATTAACGGCCTGAACGCCGCGATGCTCGATAGCACTGGTGGGCATGGCAATGTCGTGATCGGTGGCTCGGGCACGGTGATCATCGGCCAAAGTGGGGGAGGGGCCGCATTTAGTGGGCTGTTGCCGATGCCGGTGCATTTCACTGACAGGTTGCAAGTAGTCAATTAGGACACCGGAGAGCCGGTCTCTTATCACCCTTACATCATTCAGCGGGGTGACGGCAGTGAAGAGTCTGGCGTGACGGATGCGGCGGGATTTACCCATACCGTCAGTTCGCACCTGGCTGAGACGATTAAATTATTTGTGGAGTAATTAGAGATGGCAAATGGAAGTGCTACAGCAGAGGCTCCACCACCGCCAATGGCGAAAAGGGATCCGGTGAGTCATACACTTACTTGCAAGACAGATCAATCGGTCAAGCAAGTAACAGTAAGCGTCCGCGATGCAATGGTTTTTCTTGTTGGTGGAGCTGGCGATCAGGAACGGTATTACGTTGATGGTCCCAATCACAATGTCGACTATGTGCGAGACATGGTCGACGCGGACATCGAAGCGCTGGAAATACAGAAATCTTGTACGACGTTGCCTCTTGGTTATAACTCATTTATGAGTGAGGAGGATTTGGAGCGTAACGTTATTCGAAAAATTCCAAGTTGCAATACTGCGATTTATATCATTGGCCACAGTTTGGGCGGCTGGAACGGTGCTCATTTGTCTGCGATTTTAACCGAGCGCGGTTTCAAAATAAAAATTTTGGTGACCCTGGATCCCGTAGGACACGGCAAAATCGTATATGGTATTTCGAAAATATATCGTCAGGTTCCCAAGCCTAAAGCGCAGTATTGGGTAAATATCAGGGCAGCTGCGGTCGATTGGAACCTGTCAGATCTGGTTGCAGACTTCGGTGAGCAATGGGAGATCTCCGAAGGACCGAACGTCATGGGGCGGCTCGATATCAATCACGCAGATGCCAACTCTATGTATGCTCACGCCTTGCCCGGTGGAAAGTCAGCGCGACAGATTGTAGCGGAGTCAATATTCAAATGGATTAAGGGGTAACTACCTGTGAAGGTTTTAATCTTGACAATATGTATGTCGGTACTCTCGGCTTGTTCTTTGAATCATGGTCGGCCCATTGCTAACCTCAAATACGAAAAGACAGAGCGGCTTCGTACTACCGGAATTTATCAAGTTTATTTCAAGTCCGACGTGGAACTTCTCGGCCTGTTCAAGTCGTCTATAGGGCGTGGGCTGGTCTGCTCGTTGACGAATGACCTTGATTTCTCTCAGGCACACCGAATTAAACAGTCCGGCTTCGGGTTTATCGAGAGGGTTTCGCCGGACTCGTTAATCTATAGAGCAGATGTCATTTTTGACGAGTCGGTAGACGATGAGGGGGGAGAAAGGCGCCTGAAAGGGGAAACACTGGATCCCTTTTTAAAAGCCAGAGATTCCTTTTCCTGTGTGTATAGAGTCCACTCCACTACATACAAGACGTATTTTTCCAAGATTATGCGGGTACCTAGCGCGGATTTGCTGACAACTGGACCTGCAAAATAAAAAGTATCCCGTCCGGCCTTGCCTCTTTCGAGGGCCGCTCTCCCTGAGTATTTCCCGACCGCAGCGGCATGGCGAACCTTGCATTTTTGTCCGTGCAAGCCTGACTCGGCCCTTCGATCGCCATCGTTGCAGCCCAAGAGGGGGCGCTTTGAGTGAGGTGATACCGTTACTGTTGATTTTCCCATAATGTGGGATCGATATTTATATATTGAGATTTCCCGTCCCTCGGGTTTATAGTCCATCGCACTCACTGCCAAAAACAAAACAGGTGAAGCGATGCAGGCGCAATTGATCGCGCTCGATTGGGGGACGACCTCATTACGTGCTTACAAACTCGCGGCGGACGGTGTGGTGCTGGAGCAGCGTGCGCTGTCGTCCGGGATCATGCAGTTGCCCAAGACCCCGCGAATCATCCACGGCCGTGAATGCGCCGATGGTTTTGAACTGGCCTTCGACGAAGCCTGTGGTGACTGGCTCGATGCGCAGCCGGATCTGCCGGTAATCGCTTGCGGCATGGTCGGCAGTGCACAGGGCTGGCGCGAGGCGGCTTACTGCGAGACGCCGGCCGACGTCGCCCATCTCGGAAATTCCCTACAAACTGTTCTCAGCCTGCGCGGCACGCCGGTGCATATTGTCCCTGGCGTGATCCAGCGTTCGCGTCTGCCCAACGTGATGCGCGGCGAAGAAACCCAAGTCCTCGGCGTGCTGCAAAGTCTGCCGGCCGAGGCGGGTAACGATCTGTTGATCGGCCTGCCCGGCAGCCACTCGAAATGGGTGGAAGTGGTCGATGGCCGCATCACCCATTTCGATACGTTCATGACCGGCGAAGTGTTTGCGGTGCTCAGCGAGCACAGCATTCTTGGCCGTACCCAGAAGCCGAGCGCGACCTTCGATGCGCAGGCGTTTGATCGCGGCGTGCAGATCGCGCTTTCGGCGGATGCCGAGCTCGGTGTGCTGTCGACCTTGTTCAGCGCCCGTACCCTCGGCCTGACCGGCGAACTGAGCCCGACTGCTCAAGCGGATTATCTCTCCGGCCTGATGATCGGCCATGAGCTGGCCGCACTCGCCAATGTGCAGCGGCGCCGGCGCAATCAAGCGAATCTTCCATCGATCGTGCTCATCGGCAACGCGCAATTGTGCGCACGCTATCGACGCGCCCTCGACGCCTGCGGCTTTGCTCAGGTGACGCTGGCCGAGCAGGCCACCGAGCGTGGCCTGTGGCAACTGGCGCGCGCCGCCGGACTGATCGATTCCTCATCCCGTTAACCCTGACTGGAGGCCTGACATGCTCAAGCAAGCACTGGCACAAAACGGTCTGATCGCGATTCTGCGTGGCCTGCAACCGCAGGAAGCGGCGGCTGTCGGTGAAGTCCTGTATTCCGCCGGATTTCGCGTCATCGAAGTACCGCTCAATTCCCCGTCGCCGTACGAAAGTATCCGCATCCTGCGTGATGCGCTGCCCGCCGATTGCCTGATCGGTGCCGGCACGGTGCTCAGCCCTGAGCAGGTCGAGCAGGTCAAAGCTGCTGGCGGACAGGTGATCGTCATGCCGCACAGCGATGCCAAGGTTCTGCGCGCGGCGAAAGCGGCGGGCCTGTACCTGTCGCCGGGCGTGGCCACGCCGACCGAAGCCTTCGCCGCACTGGCTGAGGGTGCGGACATTCTCAAGCTGTTTCCGGCCGAGCAAATGAGCCCGGCGGTCGTCAAGGCCTGGCTCGCGGTGTTGCCAGCCGGCACGGTGCTGGCGCCGGTCGGCGGCATTACGCCGGACAACATGCAGGCCTTTATCGACGCCGGTGTGAAAGGTTTCGGTCTCGGTTCCGGCCTGTTCAAACCGGGCATGACGCCCGAGCAGGTGGCGGTCAATGCCAAGGCCTACGTGGCTGCCTGGAAAGCCCTGCGTTAAGAATTTTTGGGCGCTGTGTGCGCTGCATCTAATAAAAGCTGCATTTACAAAAGAGAGCACAGATGAAAATCACCAAACTCACGACCTTCATCGTCCCGCCGCGCTGGTGCTTCCTCAAGGTCGAAACCGACGAGGGCGTGACCGGTTGGGGCGAGCCTGTGGTTGAAGGGCGCGCCCATACCGTAGCGGCTGCGGTGGAAGAATTGTCCGACTACCTGATCGGCAAAGACCCACGCAATATTGAAGACATCTGGACCGTGCTCTATCGCGGCGGCTTCTACCGTGGCGGCGCGATTCACATGAGCGCGCTGGCCGGTATCGACCAAGCGCTGTGGGACATCAAGGGCAAGGCCCTCGGCGTGTCGGTCAGCGATCTGCTCGGTGGCCAGGTGCGCGACAAGATTCGTGTCTATTCGTGGATCGGCGGCGACCGTCCGGCCGACACCGCGCGTGCGGCGAAAGAAGCAGTGAGCCGTGGTTTCACGGCGGTAAAAATGAACGGCACCGAAGAACTGCAGTTCCTCGACACCTTCGAGAAAGTCGACCTCGCCCTGGCCAACGTTGCCGCCGTACGTGATGCGGTGGGGCCGAACGTCGGTATCGGCGTCGACTTTCACGGCCGCGTGCACAAGCCGATGGCCAAGGTGCTGATGAAGGAGCTCGACCCGTACAAACTGATGTTCATCGAAGAACCGGTGCTCAGCGAAAACTACGAAGCGCTGAAAGAACTGGCGCCGCTGACCAGCACGCCGATTGCCCTCGGCGAGCGGCTGTTCTCGCGTTGGGACTTTAAACGGGTGTTGAGCGAAGGCTACGTCGACATTATCCAGCCGGATGCCTCCCACGCTGGCGGCATCACCGAAACCCGCAAGATCGCCAACATGGCCGAAGCCTACGACGTCGCGCTGGCGCTGCATTGCCCGCTGGGACCGATCGCGCTGGCGGCGTGTTTGCAACTCGACGCGGCTTGTTACAACGCGTTTATCCAGGAGCAGAGCCTGGGCATCCATTACAACGAGAGCAACGACTTGCTCGACTATGTGAAGGATCCGCGCGTCTTCGACTACGACCAAGGCTTCGTCAAGATCCCGAACGGCCCGGGGCTGGGCATCGAGATCAACGAGGAATACGTGATCGAGCGTGCCGCCGTCGGCCACCGCTGGCGCAACCCGATCTGGCGTCATGCCGATGGCAGCTTTGCCGAGTGGTGAGTCTCTGACTCGCTAGCATCAGATCGTTCCCACGCTCTGCGTGGGAATGCCTCAATGGACGCTCTGCGTCCGCTGCTGGGACGCGGAGCGTCCCGGGCTGCATTCCCACGCGGAGCGTGGGAACGATCAGTTCTCCGAGGGAGAGGAGATCTGCGTCATGACCTCAACAAACATAAAAAGAGGCATCTCTCATGCAAACGCACACCCTCTCCGGGCAGGCGTCTTTAGTCACGCCTAGCCGCAAGCGATTTTTCATCATGGTGTTGCTGTTCATCACCGTGGTCATCAATTACCTCGACCGCAGCAACCTGTCGATTGCCGCGCCGGCGCTGACCAGTGAGCTGGGCATCGATCCGGTTCACGTCGGTCTGATCTTCTCCGCCTTCGGCTGGACTTACGCTGCCATGCAGATCCCCGGCGGCTGGCTGGTCGATCGCGTGCCGCCGCGCATCCTTTACAGCGTCGCGCTGCTGCTGTGGTCGGTGGCCACGGTGATGCTCGGTTTCGTCAGCAGCTTCATCGCCCTGTTCGTGCTGCGCATGGCCGTCGGTGCGCTGGAGGCGCCCGCCTATCCGATCAACAGCCGCGTGGTCACCACCTGGTTTCCTGAGCGCGAGCGCGCCACGGCGATCGGTTTCTACACCTCCGGACAGTTTGTCGGCCTGGCCTTCCTGACCCCGGTGCTGGCGTGGCTGCAACATGCATTCGGCTGGCACATGGTGTTCGTCGCCACCGGTGCGGTGGGCATTCTGTGGGCGCTGATCTGGTACGCGGTGTATCGCGAGCCGCGCGATTTCAAAGGCACCAATCAGGCGGAGATCGACCTGATCCGCGAAGGCGGCGGGCTGGTCGATATCCAGGCCGAGGCGGCCAAGGTCAAGGCCAGATTCAGTTGGACCGATCTGGGCATCGTCCTCAGCAAGCGCAAGTTGTGGGGCATCTACCTCGGCCAGTTCTGCCTGAACTCGACGCTGTGGTTCTTCCTCACCTGGTTTCCGACCTATCTGGTGAAATATCGCGGCATGGACTTCATCAAGTCCGGTCTGCTCGCATCGCTGCCATTTCTTGCCGCGTTCGTCGGCGTGTTGTGCTCGGGATTCTTTTCCGACTTCCTGATCCGGCGCGGCTACACCGTGGGCTTCGCGCGCAAACTGCCGATCATTGGCGGGCTGCTGATTTCGACTTCGATCATCGGCGCCAACTTTGTCGAGTCGACGCCGCTGGTGATTGCCTTCCTCGCCCTGGCATTTTTTGGCAACGGTCTGGCGTCGATCACCTGGTCACTGGTGTCGACGCTGGCACCGGCGCGGTTGCTCGGCCTGACCGGTGGCGTGTTCAACTTCATCGGCAACCTGTCGGCGATTGCTACGCCGATTGTGATCGGCTTCCTCGCCAGCGGCGATTCGTTCGCGCCGGCGATCACCTACATCGCCGTGCTCGCGCTGGTCGGTGCCTTGTCCTACGTGCTGCTGGTGGGCAAGGTCGAGCGTATCGAGTTGTAGTGCTCTGCGTCGGGCGACCATAATGCCGCCCGTTCCTTCGCTCAACGGTAAAAGGCTGGATATGCAGGAAGACGCCCCGGAAAAAACCAAGGACGCCGCGCCCACCGGCACCCAGACGCTGCTGCGCGGCCTCGGTGTGGTGCAGGCAGTGGCCAGTGGCGCGCGCGATCTCAAGGAGATCGCCCGGCTGATCGGCACCACGCGCAGCACTACCCATCGTCTGGCCAGCTGTCTGGTCGACGAGCGTTATCTGCGCGTGGTGCCGCAAATCGGTTATCTGCTCGGGCCGAAACTGATCGAACTGGGCTTTCAGGCCCGCGAAGAGTTGCCGCTGGTGACGTTGGCCGGGCCGTATCTGGATGAGTTGTCGGCGCTGACCGGCGATACCGTGCACCTCGGAATCCGCGAAGGCGACGAAGTGCTGTATCTATTGAAGAACCCCGGACGCAACGGGCCGGAAATGCGCTCGCGGGTCGGCCATCGCATGCCGCTGGTGCGCACCGGGATCGGCAAGGCCTTGATGCTCGATGATTCGCCGCAGGATTGGCGGCGGCTGTACGACATCAGCCTGCCGGCGGGGGGCAAAAGTCAGTTCTGGCCGCAGCATCCCCAGCAGTCGTGGGAACAGCTTGAGCAGCGCATGGGCGAATACGTCGCCGGTGGCTACGCGTTCGATCTGGAAGACAACGAACCGTCGATCCGCTGCGTGGCGGCGCCGATTCGTGATGCGAGCAAGGGCATCGTCGCGGCAATCAGTATCGCCAGCACCGTGCCGTACATGCCGCTGGAAAAAATGGCCGAGTTGATTCCCCTGCTCAAAGGGGTCACAACCCGGCTGTCGGCGGAGCTGGGCTTGAAGGTGTAAGCCGTGAAGGTTTAGGCCTTCAGCGTGGCCATGTCGATGACGAAACGGTACTTGACGTCACCGGCAATCATCCGCGCGTAGGCTTCGTTGATCTGGCGGATGTCGAGCATTTCGATGTCGCAGGTGATGTTGTGCTCGGCGCAGAAATCCAGCACTTCCTGGGTCTCGGCGATACCGCCGATCAAGGAACCGGCCAGCACGCGGCGGCTCATCACCAGTTTGCCGGCGTGGACGGGCGGGTTCACCGGCTCGATCAGGCCGACCAGAATGTGCACACCGTCGAAACGCAGGGTGTCGAGGTACGGGTTCAAATCGTGCTGCACCGGAATGGTGTCGAGCAGGAAGTCGAAGTAGCCGGCCGCGGCCTTCATCTGCTCGGCATCGGTGGAGACGATGACGTGATCGGCGCCCTGACGGCGACCTTCTTCAGCCTTGCTCGCCGAGCGGGTGAACAGTGTCACTTCCGCGCCCATGGCCTTGGCGAACTTGATGCCCATGTGGCCGAGGCCGCCCATGCCGAGAATCCCGACCTTGTCACCGGCCTTGACGCCGTAGTGCTTGAGCGGCGAGTAAGTGGTGATGCCGGCGCAGAGAATCGGTGCGGCGCTGGCCAGAGCGAGTTTCTCGGGGATGCGCACAACGAAGTGTTCGCTGACCACGATGCTGTCGGAGTAACCGCCCATGGTATTGCTGCCATCGACCCGGTCCGGGGTGGCGTAAGTCATGGTCGGGCCTTCGAGGCAATATTGCTCGAGGTTCGCCTGGCAGGCTTCACAGCTGCGGCAGGAGTCGACCATGCAGCCGACGCCAACGAGATCGCCTACCTTGTGACGGGTGACATTCGCACCGACAGCGGTGACTTTTCCGACGATCTCATGGCCGGGCATCAGCGGATAAACGGCGATGCCCCATTCGTTGCGTGCCTGATGGATGTCGGAATGGCAGACGCCGCAGTACAGAATTTCGATCGCCACGTCGTCGGCGCGCGGGCTGCGGCGTTCGAATTTCATCGGGGCGAGGGGAGTGGTGGCCGATTGGGCGGCATAGCCGATGGCGGTGTACATGGGTGACCTCGCAAAAACAGTGACAAGTGAGGCGGTGAATTCTGGCCGCCAGACGCGGGTGCGGCCATGACGATTTCTCCGGGTCTCATGCCTAATCCTCCGGCATGCGGGTCGCAGCGATCGCATTGGCCAGCGGATCTGCGATGATGTTTTCATCCCCTTTTCCGTGAATTTTACGAAGACCTATTCGATGCAGTTGACCCGTCATCTTGATGCCAATGCCCGGCTGGTTTCGCTGATCGAGCCACTGGCGCTGCGCGATGGCTACAGCCAGACCGGCCTGCCCGGTGTGCAGATTTTGCGCGCCAGTTGCGACGTCGCCCGTGGCCCGCATATCTACGAGCCGAGCCTGATGATCATCGCCCAGGGCAGCAAACTGGCGTTCCTCGGCCCACGGACCATGGAATATGGCGCCGGGCATTACCTGATCCAGGCGCTGCCGGTGCCGTTCGAATGCGAAACCTTTGCCTTGCCCGATGCGCCATTGCTCGGTGTGTCGGTGGCGATCGATCGTGTCCTGCTCGGCGAACTGGTGCTGGCCATGGGGCTGGCGCCGGGTCGGCATATTCCGGCGCAGACGCCGGAGTCGATGACCTCGGTGGTACTCGACGATGGCATGCGCGGTTGTGTCGAACGGCTGCTCAGCTGTCTGCACGATCCGCTGGAATGCCAGATTCTCGGCCCGGCGCGGGTTCGCGAATTATTGTTCGTCGCGCTGCGCGGGCCGCAAGCGGATGTGTTGCGGGCGTTAGTCGAGCAACAAGGGCAATTCGCCCGGGTGGCGGCGTCGATCAGCCATCTGCATGCGCATTACACCGAGCCGCTCAATGTCGAGACACTGGCCGGTTGCGCGAACATGAGCGTGTCGACGTTTCATGAGCATTTCAAACGCAGCACATTGTTGTCGCCGGTCCAGTATCTGAAGCGTTTGCGCTTGTTGAAGGCGCAGACGCTGCTGGTGGCGGAGGGGCTGGGTGTCGCGCAGGTGGCGCATCGGGTGGGGTATCAGAGCACGTCGCAATTCAGTCGCGAATACAAGCGTTACTTCGAACGCAGTCCGGGGGATGAGCGCGCTGCCTGACCCGCCGATAATCCCCTGTGTGAGCGAGCAGGCTCGCTCCCACAGTTGTTTTGTGGTGGCAGAGGAATTTTGGGCAACAAAAAGGCCCCCATGTCGGGAGCCTTGTTGTTCAGCGTTTCGACTTACATGTTCGGGTAAGTCGGGCCGCCGGCACCTTCCGGTGCCACCCAGGTGATGTTCTGCGCAGGGTCCTTGATGTCACAGGTCTTGCAGTGCACGCAGTTCTGGGCGTTGATCTGGAAGCGCTTCTCGCCATCTTCCTTGGTGATCACTTCGTATACGCCGGCCGGGCAGTAACGCTGCGCCGGTTCGTCGTACAGCGGCAGGTTTTTGCTGATCGGGATGCTCGGATCGGTCAGCTTCAAGTGGCACGGCTGCTCTTCTTCGTGGTTGGTGCCGGAGATGAACACCGAGCTGAGTTTGTCGAAACTCAGTTTGCCGTCAGGTTTCGGGTAATCGATCTTCTTGCAGTCGGCCGCGAGCTTGAGGCAGGCGTAATCCGGCTTGGTGTCGCGCAGGGTGAATGGCAGTTTGCCGCCGAAGATGTTCTGGTCCAGCCAGTTGAAACCACCGCCGATGATCGCGCCGTACTTGTGAATCGCCGGGCCGAAGTTACGGCTGGCGAACAGTTCTTCGTACAGCCAGCTGTTCTTGAATGCGTCGACGTAAGTGGTCAGTTCGACGGTGCAATCCTGCTCGGCGAACAGCGCATCGGCCACCGATTCCGCCGCGAGCATGCCGGACTTCATCGCGGTGTGGCTGCCTTTGATCTTGGCGAAGTTCAGGGTGCCGAGGTCGCAACCGATCAGCGCGCCGCCCTTGAAGACCATTTTCGGCAGCGAGTTCAGGCCGCCCTTGGCGATGGCGCGGGCGCCATAGCTGACGCGCTTGCCGCCTTCCAGATATTGCTTGAGCACCGGGTGATGCTTGAGGCGCTGGAACTCATCGAACGGCGACAGGTAAGTGTTGCTGTAGGACAGGTCGACGATCAGACCGACCACCACCTGATTGTTTTCCAGGTGATAGAGGAACGAGCCACCGGTGTTCTCGGTGCCCATGATGTCCAGCGGCCAGCCGGCGGTGTGCACCACCAGGCCTGGCTGATGCTTGGCCGGGTCGATTTCCCAGATCTCTTTCAGACCAATGCCGTAGTGCTGAACGTCGGCATCGCTGTCGAGGTTGTAGCGCTTGATCAGTTGCTTGCCGATGTGGCCACGGCAGCCTTCGGCGAACAGCGTGTATTTGCCACGCAGTTCCATGCCAGGGGTGTACAGGCCTTCTTTCGGATGGCCTTCGCGGTCGACGCCCAGATCACCGGTGATGATCCCGCGCACTACGCCGTTTTCATCGATCAGCGCTTCCTGAGCGGCGAAGCCCGGGTAGATTTCCACACCGAGGTTTTCCGCCTGCTGAGCCAGCCAGCGGCACAGGTTGCCCAGGGAGATGATGTAGTTGCCTTCGTTGTGCATGGTCTTGGGCACAAAGAAGTCAGGAATCTTCTGCGCGCTGTCAGCGTCTTTCAGCACGAAAATGTCATCGCGTGTGACGGGCGTGTTCAGCGGCGCGCCGAGCTCTTTCCAATCCGGGAACAGTTCGTTCAGGGCGCGGGGTTCGAATACCGCACCGGAGAGGATGTGTGCACCGACTTCGGAGCCTTTTTCGACCACGCAGACGCTGATTTCCTTACCGGCGTCAGCGGCCTTCTGCTTCAAGCGGCAGGCGGCGGACAGACCAGCGGGGCCGGCACCGACGATGACGACGTCGAATTCCATGTATTCGCGTTCCACAGGCTATCTCCTACTCAAGGCTCAACAGTTTTTTTTTCTAATATGGAGGTTTGATCTCGCATCCGTATTGCCTTTACGTTAACGTCAAAGGGAATATTGGCGAATCCACCTTTCTCTCTAGGCGGCGCATTATATCTACACCACTCCGAGCGTCCAATACAAACGTTTGTTTGAATCGCCTCCAGCCCTGATAAATCAAAGAAGCGCGGCTTATGACAGGGCATTTTGGCGTATTGACCAGAATGGGCGTTCCGGTCAAGATACGGGCGGTTTTGCGCTCGCCGTAGGCAGACTGGCGGTTTCAAGAGCACCTCTAAAGACAGGGCACAGGCAGTAGACGGTGATGCGCAGCGCAAGTCCGGCGCGCAGTTTACACAGCGTGAGAATGAATGACCCGGCAGTCACCCCTGACGAACGGTCACCTCCCTTCGCGAAGTGAATCACCTCACATTCAAGCCGGCGTTTTTAGAGGTGCCCTTGTCGCCCGATGAGCATCATCCGCCAGGTTCGCCTAGGCGACTTTCTTTTCACCGGAGAGTAACGAGGAATCCATGAAGGTTCTTGTAGCTGTCAAACGCGTTGTGGATTACAACGTCAAGGTCCGCGTCAAGGCGGACAATTCCGGCGTCGACCTCGCCAACGTCAAGATGTCGATGAACCCATTCTGCGAAATCGCCGTGGAAGAAGCCGTACGCCTGAAAGAGAAGGGCGTTGCGACTGAAATCGTCGTCGTCTCCATCGGCCCGACCACCGCTCAGGAGCAGCTGCGTACCGCACTGGCTCTGGGTGCCGATCGCGCCATCCTCGTCGAATCCGCTGAAGACCTGACCTCGCTGGCCGTGGCCAAGCTGCTCAAGGCTGTTGTCGACAAGGAACAGCCGCAGCTGGTGATTCTTGGCAAACAGGCGATCGACAGCGACAACAACCAGACCGGCCAGATGCTCGCGGCACTGAGCGGCTACGGTCAGGGCACCTTCGCTTCGAAAGTCGAAGTCTCCGGCGACAGCGTTGCCGTGACCCGCGAAATCGACGGCGGCGCGCAGACCGTTTCGCTGAAACTGCCAGCCATCGTCACCACCGACCTGCGTTTGAACGAGCCGCGCTACGCGTCCCTGCCAAACATCATGAAAGCCAAGAAGAAGCCTCTCGAAGTGCTGACTCCGGACGCTTTGGGCGTTTCCACCGCCTCCACCAACAAGACACTGAAAGTTGAAGCGCCGGCTGCACGCAGCGCAGGCATCAAGGTCAAGTCGGTGGCTGAACTGGTTGAAAAACTCAAGAACGAAGCGAAGGTAATCTAAATGACTATCTTGGTTATTGCTGAACACGACAACAAAGTGCTGGCCCCGGCCACACTGAACACCGTGGCCGCTGCTGCCAAAATCGGCGGCGACATCCACGTTCTGGTAGCAGGTCAGGGCGCAGGCCCGGTGGC
The DNA here is from genome assembly GCF_040310465.1 of Pseudomonas sp. H26/SER47-MNA-CIBAN-0231. Classification (NCBI taxonomy): domain Bacteria; kingdom Pseudomonadati; phylum Pseudomonadota; class Gammaproteobacteria; order Pseudomonadales; family Pseudomonadaceae; genus Pseudomonas; species Pseudomonas sp. H26/SER47-MNA-CIBAN-0231. Next base: position 177,401 of record NZ_JBEOPW010000005.1, read on the forward strand.
CGAAGCCGCAGCGAAAATCGCTGGCGTGAGCAAAGTCCTCAACGCTGACAATGCCGCCTACGCGCATCAGTTGCCGGAAAACGTTGCTCCGCTGGTTGCAGAGTTGGGCAAGAATTACAGCCACATTCTGGCTGCCGCCACTTCCAACGGCAAAAACATCCTGCCGCGCGTTGCTGCTGCGCTGGACGTTGACCAGATCTCCGAGATCATCTCGGTCGAAAGCGCTGACACTTTCAAGCGCCCGATCTACGCCGGTAACGCCATCGCCACCGTGCAATCGACCGCCGCGATCAAAGTGATCACCGTGCGTGCCACCGGTTTCGATCCGGTTGCTGCTGAAGGTGGTTCGGCTGCCGTTGAAGCCGTTGGTGCTGCCCACGACGCCGGTACCTCGAGCTTCGTCAGCGAAGAGCTGGCCAAGTCCGACCGTCCTGAGCTGACCGCTGCCAAGATCGTCGTTTCCGGCGGTCGCGGCATGCAGAACGGTGACAACTTCAAACACCTGTACGCGCTGGCCGACAAGCTCGGCGCTGCTGTGGGCGCCTCGCGCGCTGCGGTCGACGCAGGTTTCGTACCGAACGACATGCAGGTCGGTCAGACCGGCAAGATCGTTGCGCCACAGCTGTACATCGCCGTCGGTATCTCCGGCGCGATCCAGCATCTGGCCGGCATGAAAGACTCCAAGGTGATCGTTGCGATCAACAAGGACGAAGAAGCGCCGATCTTCCAGGTGGCCGATTACGGTCTCGTGGCGGATCTGTTCGAAGCAGTACCTGAGCTGGAGAAGCTGGTCTAATCCGGCGGCTTCACTTATAAAGAGCCCGGCCTGTTGGTCGGGCTTTTTTTTGTCTCGAATTTCAAGCGGGAGCGTTTTGCCATGGATCTGCGCTGCGGATGGTTGTTGGGATGGTTGCTGTTGCCAGGTTTGGCCATGGCCGCGGGCAAGTGCGAGCGCCTGGTCGTCACCGGCAGCCCTGACGCGCCGCCCTACTTGTGGCAGGACCCGCAAAACCCCAAGCGCTTGATCGGCGCCAGTGCCGATCTGTTGCAGCAAGTGGCCAAGGATCTGGGCATCAAAGTCGACCTGCTCTACGCCGGCAAACGCTCGCAGGCCCTCGATGAAGTGCGCAGCGGGCGCATGGACATGCTGGCCGACGCGCCGCTGACCGTGAATGAGCTGGAGAACTTCGACTTCATTCATCCGCCACTGCTGGAAAACGACTACCTGGTGTGGACCCGCAAAGGCTCGACGCTGACCTATGCCGAGGCCAGCGACCTGAAAGGCCATGCCGGCGCGGTGTCGGAAAAGTCGCGGATGACCCAGGCATTCGGCACTTTCGCCGAGCAGAATCTGACGCTGACCCGCACAGCCAATCTTACCGAGGCACTACAGAAGTTGCTGTTGGGCGAGGTGGAATATGTCCTCGCCGGACGTTACTCAGGCTTGGCCGCCGCTCAGACATTGGGCATGACCAGCGATCTGTTGGCGTTTGAACAACCCATCGACCGGCCGGGTCTGTTCCTCGCGGTTTCGCATAACTCGGCCTGCAACGATCCGTGGTTGCGCGGACAGCTCGCCAAAAAGATGACAGAATTGCCCGCGTCCGGACTGACGGAAGCCGCGCTGCAACGCAACATCGAGCGCTGGAAGGCGCAACAGCAACAGCCGCCACTACCTGTCAGTGCCCCAAAACAGTAGGGATTCTTAGTGAGTATTCGACCTCTTTTCGCGGCTGTGGCCGTTCTGGCCCTGGCCGGGTGCGCATCCGATCCGGCACCCAGTGAACAAATGCGTTTGACCGAACAAGCCATCGTGCAGGCCAAGGCAGTCGGCGCCACCGCTGACGAAGTGCCGGAAATGCAACTGGCCGAAACAAAATACAACCGCGCCAAAGGCAGCATGGCCGACGAGTCCTATCGCAACGCGCGCATGCGTGCCGAGCAGGCCGAACTGGATGCACGTCTGGCCGAGGCCAAGGTGCTGACGATAAAAAGTGAAGAACAGCTGAATGTGCTCAATACCCGCATTGTCCGCCTGCGCAAGCAGCTGCAACTGGGGGAAGCACAATGAGCCTCAAGTCCAATGCGCTCGGCATTCTGATCCTCGCCGGTTGCGCCAGCCTCTACGGCTGCGCCGGCCAGCACAGCGAGGCGGCACTGCAACAGGCCGGCGCTGATTTCCAGAAGGTCAAGGAAGATTCCAACGTGCTGCGCATCGCGCCGAAAGACGTGATCCGCGCCGGCGAGTCCCTGGCCCGCGCCGATCGACTGTCGACCTATTGGGGCAGCGGTGCCGACGTGGTGCATTACGCCTACCTGAGCCAGCGCTACAGCGAAATCGCCCGCGAGCACACCAACCAGGCGCTCAACGAAGAACGCGCAGCCAAGCTCGAGCTTGAGCGTCAGCGTCTGCAACTGGCCCTGCGCGAATCGAAACTGCTCAGCGTGCAGCAACAAGGCAAGTGGCTGGAGGAACAGATCGTCGCGCTGGCGACCACACAGACCGATCGCGGTCTGGTGATGACCCTCGGCGACGTGTTGTTCGACACCGGCCAGGCGGAACTGAAAAACTCGGCCAACCGCGTCGTGCTGAAGATCGTCCAGTTTCTGCAACTCAACCCCAAGCGCGTGGTGCGCATTGAGGGTTACACCGACAGCACCGGTGGCAGGCAGGAAAACCTCAAACTGTCCCGCGATCGTGCGCAATCGGTGGCTGACGTGCTGGTCGATCTGGGTATCGACGAAAAACGCATTCAGGTCGAAGGTTACGGCGACCAGTATCCGGTCGATGCCAACGCCTCCGAGCGTGGACGGGCGCAGAACCGCCGCGTAGAAATCGTGTTCTCTGACGAAAAAGGCCAGCTCGGCGCCGCCCGCTGAGGGCTGCGTCTCTGGAAAGCCCGGGCTGTCATGCAGTGCCGGGCTTTTTTGTGTCTGTCGATTGCCGCGCAAAACCGTACAGATGGGGCAGACACCGCACTGTACGGTCGAGTAATCTGGCAACTGTCCCAGTACACTTCTAAACTGTTCCGGTATTGTTTCAGACAAGAATAAAACGCCCGTGAAATCGAGTGCTGCGTCATGACCAATCTCTTGCTCTACCAACGTATTGCTCAGCAACTGGCCGAAGACATCCGCCGTGGTGTTTATCAACCGGGGGAGCGCGTGCCTTCGGTGCGCAAGATGAGTTCGCAGCTCAACGTCAGCCATGCGACGGTGTTGCAGGCTTACGCCAATCTCGAAGATCAGGGCCTGATCCGCGCCCGGCCGCAGTCGGGTTACTACGTGCACCAGACCCCGGCGCTGACCGCGCCGACGCCGGACATCGCCCGCGTCGAACGGCCGGGGCTGGTGACGCGCAGCAGCATCATTCAGCAGGTATTGGTCGAATCCCGCCGCGAAGGCGTGTTTCCGCTGGGCGCTGCGGTGCCGAGTGTCGATTATCTGCCGGTGCGCGCGCTGCATCAGCAACTGGCCAAGGTCACTCGGTTTCACAGTCCACGGGCGTTCAGCTATATGTTCAGCCCCGGCTTCGAGCCGCTGCGCCGGCAAGTGGCGATCCGCATGCGTGACGCTGGCGTGGTTGTCGATCCGTCGGAAGTGGTGATCACCCACGGCTGTGTCGACGCCTTGCAGATGTCGTTGCGCGTGCTGACCCGGCCGGGCGATCTGATCGCTGCCGAATCGCCGACCTATTACGGCCTGCTGCAACTGGCCGATCTGCTTGGCCTGAAGGTCATCGAAATCCCCAGTGACCCCGCCACCGGCATGAGCCTGGAAGCCTTGCAACTGGCCGCCAACCAGTGGTCGATCAAGGCGCTGGTGCTGACCACGCGCCTGAGCAATCCCCTTGGCGGCACCATGCCGGAAGAGCGGCAGAAACAGTTGCTGCGCCTGGCCTCGGATTTCGACATTCAGATCGTCGAAGACGATATCTACGGCGAACTGATGTTCGAGCAGGGCCGTACCAAAGCGCTGAAAGCCTACGACCGCCTGGATCGGGTGATCTACTGCTCGAGCTTCTCCAAAACCCTGTCACCGGGTGTGCGCATCGGCTGGATGATCGCCGGCAAATACCAGCAGGAAATCCAGCGCCTGCAAACTTTCAGCACCCATTCGGCGTGCAGCGTCACGCAGATGGCGATTGCCGCCTATCTGGAAAACGGCGGTTATGACCGGCATTTACGCTACATCCGTCAGGAGTACCGGAAAAACCTCAGCGCGTTCCAGCTGGCGGTGCAGCAGCACTTCCCTGAGGGCACGCAGATGTCCCGGCCCACGGGCGGTTTCATCCTCTGGGTGAGCTTGCCGGGGCGGGTCAACACTCAGGAATTGCATGTCCGCGCGCTGCAACAAGGCATCAGCATCGCGCCGGGGCTGATCTTCAGCAACACCGAGCAGTTCAACCACTGTATCCGGCTCAATTGCGGTATTCCGTGGAACCGCGAGGCGGAGCGGGCGCTGATGACGCTGGGTCTGTTGGCCACCCAACTGTGTCAGGAAATGGCTGGCGGATTCTGAACGAGGAGGGCGGTGGTGCTTGTCATGTGACGCACAACAAGCGAGCATGTGGCCCTCTGCCGTTAGTTCGTTGGGTCCATGAAAGCGATTGTTCCTGCCGCGTGGGTATTGCTGGGTTTGTTGATGATCGGTCAGGCACCGGGTGTCATGGCGGCCGCAGCCCAGGAAAAACCGGCAGCGACCAGTACCACGAACAAAGCTACCAAAACCGCGGCTCCGGCAAAAAAAGCCCAGGCCAAAAAAAACGCCACGGTGAAGAAGCGCCGCCCGGTTGCTTCGAAATCGAAACCTGCCAGCGAAGTGGCCAAAACCAAATTGCCGCCGGCAAAACTCGATCTCAGCCTGCCCAAGGATATGGTTGAAGACCTGAAGCCAAAGGGCACCGTAGAACTGCCCAAACGCGAGGCGATCCTGCCGCAGATGTTTGGCGAAAAAGATAACGGCTTCCAGCTCAACGGCCGCTTGCTCAGCAATGAAATGGAGTTGCAATTGCGCAACGAAGCGCGACGCGATGTGGAAGGTGCGGCGCTGGATTTCGAATTCAAACAATAGATGCAGCCCTCTGCAACGCGCAGAGCAGACGCTTCGTCGGAGACTGCCCGGTCACATTTACTTATCGTTGAAAAGCCGCTTGCAGCAATTTGAAACAGCTGTTTTAGCGGTTACTCTGTTCCCCGTCTCTTTACACATCGCCCGTCGCGAGGATCTGTTCGTCATGAAATGCCGTGAAGGCTGTGGCGCTTGCTGCATTGCCCCCTCCATCAGTTCGCCGATTCCCGGCATGCCCGATGGCAAACCCGCCGGCGAACGTTGCGTGCAACTATCGGTCGATAACCTGTGCAGCATTTTCGGCCGTCCGGAACGTCCGGCTGTCTGCTCGGGCTTCGCTGCGGATGTCGAGGTGTGCGGCAGCAGTTCGCAAGAAGCGATCAGATTGATCGGCTGGTGGGAGCAGATGACGGCGGCGTGATGTGTTCACCAACGGAACTTCAACAATAAGGAATAACACTATGGGTTCGCTGCACCGTATCGCTGTGTTGTGTGGTCTGACTGCCGTACTTGCCACTTCGGTCGTCCACGCGGAAGACTGGAAAGTGGCCAAGAACGAAGACGGCATCAAGGTTTCCCTGAGCGAAATACCCGGTTCGGATTACAAGTCCTACCAAGGCGTCGCGCTGATGAAAACCACCGTTGCCAAACTGCGTGCCTTGCAGGAAGACGTCTCCGGCGCCTGCGCGTGGATTCACGAATGCAAGAGCCAGAAACTGCTCAAGCACGAAGGCGATCTGAGCTGGACCTATTCGCAATTCAATACGCCATGGCCGGTGACCCCGCGTGATTCGGTGTTGAAAATCACCACTGTTGAGGGTGCCGATGGCAGCCTGACTCGTAATCTTGAAGGCGTGCCGACCTATCTGCCGGAAGAAAAAGGCTTCGTGCGGGTCCAGCAAGTCAAGGGCTTCTGGAAGTTCGTGCCTAAAGGCGATCAGGTTGAAGTGACTTATCAGGTGCACACCGAGCCGGGCGGTAGCGTACCGGCCATGGTCGCCAACAAGTTCGTGGTCGATGCGCCATTCAATACCCTGAAAGCGCTGAAAGAACGCGCCGAGAAATAATCAATTCGCTGTAAGCAAAACGCCCCGACCGGTTCGGGGCGTTTTGTTTTGTCTCTAAATTGTATTTCCAGATATGCGTTGCACGAAATTTTCACAAAGTCTCCAAGACAATTCGCCCGCACTTGTTGCCTGCCATTGCGCTGCCAGCCCTTTGAATGAAAGTCTCGAAGAGCAGGGCAGTAATCAATGGCAATGGTGTGAACGATCGTGCAACATTTGCGCACCGCGCACGCCCCGGGGTCTGGACTGACCAATAGAGGGCCTGGCGCCGCTGTATTTTTGCAACTTCAACTTCCAATGGGTCCTAAAACGACATGGCAAACCCGGACGCCCTGAATCAGCAGCGATCTTCTGCTCGCCTGCTGCAACCGACCGTCAAATCGCATCTGGCCTACACGCTGCTGTGCGCACTGGTCATGATGGTCATGTTTTCCGCGCTGCGCCTCGCGCTGCTGGTCTACAACCGCGAGATGATCCTCGACACCCCGGCCGCGACCTTCCTTGAAGCGTTCGTCAACGGTCTGCGTTTCGACCTGCGCCTGGTGGTGTACCTGTGCATTCCGCTGGTGCTGGCGCTGTTCAGTGCCCGGGCCATGGCCGCGCGCGGTTTCTTCCGTCTGTGGCTGACCGTCGCCTCGAGCATCGCGCTGTTCCTCGGCCTGATGGAGATGGACTTCTACCGCGAGTTTCACCAGCGCCTCAATGGTCTGGTGTTCCAGTACGTGAAGGAAGACCCGAAAACCGTAATGAGCATGCTCTGGTACGGTTTCCCGGTGGTGCGCTACGTGCTGGCGTGGGTGATCGGCACGGTCATTCTGACCCTGGCGTTCAAAGGCGCCGACCGCGCCACCCGCCCGCGCGGACCGTTCAGCGGCGGCAGCGTCAGCTCCCGTCAGGTTGCGCCGTGGTACACCCGCCTGGCGGTGTTCGTGGTCTGCCTGCTGATCTGCGTCGTCGCCGCTCGCGGCACCTTGCGTCAAGGCCCGCCGATGCGTTGGGGTGACGTCTATACCACCGATTCCAACTTCGCCAACCAGCTCGGCCTCAATGGCACGCTGTCGCTGGTCGCCGCAGCCAAGGCGCGCATGGGTGAAGACCGCGACAATATCTGGAAAGCCACGCTTCCGCAGGAACAGGCGCAGCAAGTGGTGCGCGACATGCTGTTGATGCCGGACGACAAACTGGTCGATGCCGACATCGCCGCTGTTCGCCGCGACTACATGCCGCCGGCTGACAAGACCCTGCCGATCAAGAACGTCGTGGTGATCCTGATGGAAAGCATGGCCGGTCACTCGGTCGGTGCTTTGGGCGCGCCGGGCAATATCACCCCGTACCTGGACCAGCTGTCGAAGGAAGGTCTGCTGTTCGACCGTTTCTTCTCCAACGGCACCCACACCCACCAGGGCATGTTCGCGACCATGGCCTGCTTCCCCAACCTGCCGGGTTTCGAATACCTGATGCAGACCCCGGAAGGCAGCCACAAACTGTCGGGCTTGCCGCAGTTGCTCAGCGCCCGCGACTATGACGACGTCTACGTCTACAACGGCGACTTCGCCTGGGATAACCAGTCGGGCTTCTTCAGCAACCAGGGCATGACCAACTTCGTTGGCCGCAACGACTTCGTCAATCCGGTGTTCTCCGATCCGACCTGGGGCGTGTCCGACCAGGACATGTTCGATCGTGGCCTGCAGGAACTGAAGACGCGGGAAAACGGCAAGCCGTTCTACGCATTGCTGCAAACCCTGTCCAACCACACGCCGTACGCCTTGCCCACGCCATTGCCGGTCGAGCGCGTCACTGACCGTGGCAGCCTCAACGAACACCTGACCGCCATGCGCTACTCCGATTGGGCACTCGGCCAGTTCTTCGAGAAGGCGCGCAAAGAGAAGTACTTCAACGAAACCCTGTTCGTCATCGTCGGCGACCACGGCTTCGGGAACGAGCGCCAGATCACCGAAATGGACCTGGGTCGCTTCAACGTGCCGATGCTGATGATTGCCCCGGGCATCCAGCAGAAGTTCGGAACCCGCGACCACACCGTGGGCACGCAGATCGACATCGTGCCGACCATCATGGGCCGCCTCGGTGGCGAAGTGCGTCACCAGTGCTGGGGCCGTGACCTGCTCAACCTGCCGCAGGGCGACACCGGCTTCGGTGTGATCAAGCCATCTGGCAGCGAGCAGACCACCGCCATCGTCACCGCCGATGAGATTCTGGTGTTGCCGCGTGACAAGGACATGGGCCCGAAAATCTGGAAATATCAGCTGGGCGCCAACCCGCACGCCGAAGTTGTACCGGACGCGCCGCGCACTGCCGAACTCAAACTCAAACTTGAGGCGTTCCTGCAAACCGCGACCAAGAGCCTGCTCGATAATACCGCCGGTGTCATTCACGGCAAGCCGGACTGATCACTCCTTGAAGTCCACGCAATAAAAAAGAGGCCCTTGCAAAAGGGCCTCTTTTTTTACAGCTTCAAATCGTCATATCTTGCCGAGTAACAACAGCACCAGCAGCACGACCAACACCACGCCGATAATACCCGACGGGCCATAACCCCAACTTCTGGAGTGCGGGAAGACCGGCAGACCACCGATCAGCAACAGGATCAGGATGATGATTAGAATTGTGCCCATGGGTGATTTCCTTGTTCAGAGTCTGGAAGAGTCTTGATGCTCAGTGGGCAGCTGGAGAGCAACTAAATTCCAGCCGGCTTACATGTTCCGACTTGCGCCGATGAAAAATAATTCAATGTTTTTTTAATGTATTTGGATTGGCTGGTTATTTCCTTTAAAGCAAAAAAGCAAAAGATCGCAGCCTTCGGCAGCTCCTACAGGAGACCATCCCCAAAACGATGACGGCTGGAATCTTTTGATCCTCCATTCAGCAACTGGATGGAGCGTGGGTGAACGAAGTTCCTTCGCTACACTCGGCGCATCTCTCCCGGAACAACAAGGCTGTCCGCTATGCAAAATCGCATGATGATCACTGGTGCAGGCTCAGGCCTGGGTCGCGAAATCGCGCTGCGCTGGGCCCGTGAAGGCTGGCGGCTGGCCTTGTCCGATGTCAGTGAGCCCGGCCTGCAGGAAACCCTGAAGCTGGTGCGCGAGGCGGGCGGTGACGGCTTCATCCAGCGCTGTGACGTGCGCGATTACAGTCAGCTCACCGCCTTCGCCCAGGCCTGCGAAGAGAAGCTCGGCGGCATCGACATCATCGTCAACAATGCCGGCGTCGCCTCGGGCGGGTTTTTCAGCGAATTGTCTCTGGAAGACTGGGACTGGCAGATCGCGATCAACCTGATGGGCGTGGTCAAGGGCTGCAAAGCGTTCCTGCCGCTGCTGGAACAGAGCAAGGGCAAGATCATCAACATCGCCTCCATGGCCGCGTTGATGCAAGGCCCGGCAATGAGTAACTACAACGTGGCCAAGGCCGGCGTAGTGGCGTTGTCGGAGAGTCTGCTGATCGAACTGGCGCAGCAGGAAGTGGCGGTGCATGTGGTTTGCCCGTCGTTCTTCCAGACCAACTTGCTCGATTCTTTCCGTGGCCCGACCCCGGCCATGAAAGCCCAGGTCGGCAAGTTGCTGGAAAGTTCGCCGATCAGCGCAGCCGACATCGCTGACTACATCTACCAGCAAGTCGCCGCCGGCGAATTCCTGATTCTGCCTCACGAACAAGGGCGCATGGCCTGGGCAATCAAGCAAAAGAATCCGCAACTGCTCTACAACGAGATGACTTCCATGGCCGAGAAAATGCGCGCCAAGGCCAAACAAAACAACGCTTGATCTTGTTCGATTCCCGCCGCGTCGTTAGGGTGGCCGCCACGGTCACCCTGTCGAGACGCCTCCATGCTCAATTACTTGTTGTTCTTCCTTGCGGCGCTGTTTGAAATCGCCGGCTGTTTTGCCTTCTACATGTGGCTGCGCCAGGGCAAGAGTGCGTTGTGGGTGCTTCCCGCGTTGCTCAGCCTGACCCTGTTCGCGCTGTTGCTGACCCGTGTTGAAGCGGCCTACGCCGGGCGCGCCTATGCCGCGTATGGCGGGATCTACATCGTTGCTTCGATTGGCTGGCTGGCGGTGGTCGAGCGGGTGCGTCCGCTGGGCTCGGACTGGATCGGCATGGCCCTGTGCGTGGTCGGTGCCAGCATCATTCTGTTCGGGCCGCGCTTTTCCGCTGCCTGAGGCTTTTGTGCGAAGCGTCTGACAGCTGCGGGCGTGGGCAGCTGTAGGGCAAGACTGATTTGCTCGTCGTGGATTGTGAAGACGCTGTAAGCCGCGCATCTTCAGGGTTTGCCAGTCCTGAAGGATGAATCCCATGCTTGTACTCAGCCGTGTGGTCGGTGAGTTGATTTCAATCGGAGACGACATCACCCTGCGTGTTCTGTCGGTCAATGGCTCCAGCGTGCGCTTCGGCGTCGAGGCGCCGAAAAAGGTCCATGTACACCGCGCCGAGGTCTATGACCGGATCAAGCGCAAGGAAGCCGCGGCGAAGGCTGGCTGACGGTTTCAGTCGAACAGATGCTTGGGTACGTCGTGCTTGAGCATCAGCTGGCACTGCTCGCTTTCCGGATCGAACACGATCAATGCCTGGCCTTTGGTCAGTGCCTGACGCACGCGCAGGACGCGGGTTTCCAGCGGGGTGTCATCGCCGTTGTCGGTACCGTCGCGGGTGACGAAATCCTCGATCAGGCGGGTGAGGGTGTCGACTTCAAGCGCGTCGTGGGGAATGAGCATGGGCACCTCGGTCAAATCAATGTCGGGATGCTACGGGGATTGGGTTTTGCGTGCCAGTTTTGTATCGGTCTTGCCTGCCCATTCGCGAGCAGGCTCGCTCCCACCTTTGAAATGCGATCTCTGTGGGAGCGAGCCTGCTCGCGAAGGCGGTTATCTGTTCACCGAAGGTTCAACTGTCAGAACGCTGCCCCACCAGACTGTCCACCGGCGGCACGCGGGTTTCGCTTTCCATCTGGGTGTCATGCTCAATCTGATGGCTGAAGCGATCCAGTGAAGCATTGGCCGGCGCCGCGTCGCTGGCAAAGACCGGCGGGCTCAGAATGTACGCACCGAGCAAACGGCTGAGCGCCGCCAGGCTGTCGATGTGCGTGCGTTCGTAGCCGTGGGTGGCATCGCAGCCGAAGGCGAGCAGGGCGGTGCGAATGTCGTGGCCGGCGGTGACCGCCGAGTGCGCATCGCTGAAGTAATAGCGGAACATGTCACGGCGCACCGGCAATTCGTGTTCATCGGCCAGACGCAACAGATGCCGCGACAGGTGATAGTCATACGGCCCGCCCGAATCCTGCATCGCCACGCTCACCGCGTGTTCGCTGGAATGCTGGCCGGGGGCGACCGGTGCAATGTCGATGCCGACAAACTCGCTGACGTCCCAAGGCAATGCCGCCGCTGCACCGCTGCCGGTTTCCTCGGTGATGGTGAACAGTGGATGGCAATCGATGTTCAATTCCTGGCCGCTGTCGACAATTGCCTTCAGTGCCGCGAGCAATGCGGCAACGCCGGCCTTGTCGTCGAGATGGCGCGCGCTGATATGGCCGCTTTCGGTGAACTCCGGCAGCGGATCGAAGGCCACCACGTCGCCGACATGTATGCCCAGCGACTCGCAATCGGCTTTGGTCGTGCAGTAGGCGTCCAGACGCAACTCGACATGGTCCCAACTGATCGGCATTTCATCGACCTGGGTGTTGAACGCATGCCCGGACGCCATCAGCGGCAACACGCTGCCGCGAATCACCCCGGTGTCGGTAAACAGGCTGACTCGGCTACCCTCGGCAAAGCGGCTCGACCAGCAACCGACCGGGGCGAGGGTCAGGCGACCGTTGTCTTTCACCGCACGCACGGCGGCGCCGATGGTGTCCAGGTGCGCAGACACCGCGCGGTCAGGGCTGCTTTTTTTGCCCTTCAACGTCGCGCGGATGGTCCCGCGCCGGGTCATTTCAAACGGAATGCCCAGCTCTTCGAGACGCTCGGCGACATAGCGCACGATGGTGTCGGTGAAACCGGTAGGGCTGGGAATGGCGAGCATTTCCAGCAGGACTTTTTGCAGGTAAGCCAGATCCGGTTCAGGGATTTGTGTGGTCATGGTCATGGAAACTCCTGATGGGTTGAGCACTGATCGTTCCCACGCTCTGCGTGGGAATACAGCCCGGGACGCTCTGCGTCCCTCGAATGGACGCGAAGCGTCCGATGAGGCGTTCCCACGCAGAGCGTGGGAACGATCAGGAAGGGTTCAGACAGCCGGCTGACTATGCGGAAACAACAGATCGACAAAGCGTTCCGCCGTCGGCTGCGGTTCATGGTTGGCGAGGCCGGCGCGCTCATTGGCTTCGATGAACACGTACTCGGGCTGATCTGCCGCCGGCACCATCAGATCGAGCCCGACCATTGGAATGTCCAGCGCTCGCGCCGCGCGCACTGCCGCGTCGACCAGCGTTGGATGAAGAATGTCGGTCACGTCTTCCAGCGTCCCGCCGGTGTGCAGGTTGGCCGTGCGCCGCACGAACAGATGCTCGCCGGCCGGCAGGATGCTGCTGTAGTCGTAACCGGCGGCATGCAGCGTGCGTTGGGTTTCGTGGTCCAGCGGAATCTTGCTTTCGCCACTGGTGGCCGCTTGCCGGCGGCGGCTCTGCGCTTCGATCAGCGCACCGATCGAATGCTGACCATCGCCGACCACTTCGGCGGGCTTGCGAATCGCCGCCGCCACCACTTCAAAGCCGATCACCACGATGCGCAGATCAAGGCCTTCGTGGAAGCTTTCCAGCAGCACGCGACTGTCGAACTGCTTCGCCGTTTCGATAGCCTTCTGCACCTCTTCGATGGTGCGCAGATCCACCGCGACGCCGTGGCCCTGTTCGCCATCGAGAGGCTTGACCACCACCCGTTGGTGCTCATCGAGGAAGGCCAGGTTGTCGTCGGCATTGCCCGCCAGTTGCTGCGCCGGCAGTTTCAGGCCTGCGGCCTTGAGCACCTTGTGGGTCAGACTTTTGTCCTGGCACAGGGTCATGCTGATCGCACTGGTCAGATCGCTCAGCGACTCGCGGCAGCGCACGCGACGGCCGCCATGGCTGAGGGTGAACAGCCCGGCGTCGGCGTCATCCACTTGCACGTCGATACCGCGTCGATGCGCTTCTTCGACGATGATCCGCGCGTAAGGATTGAAATTCGCCTCCGGCCCCGGGCCGAGAAACAGCGGCTGGTTGATGCCGTTCTTGCGCTTGATGGCAAAGGTCGGCAGGTTGCGGAAACCCAGTTTGGCGTAAAGGTTTTTCGCCTGACGATTGTCGTGCAGCACCGACAGATCCAGATAAGCCAGGCCGCGACTCATGAAGTGCTCGACCAAATGTCGCACCAGCACTTCGCCGACGCCCGGGCGCGAGCAATGCGGGTCGACCGCCAGGCACCACAGGCTGCTGCCGTGTTCCGGGTCGTTGAAGGCTTTTTCATGATTGAGACCCATGACACTGCCGATCACCGCGCCGCTGTCCTCGTCTTCCGCCAGCCAGTACACCGGGCCGCCCTGATGATGTGGGGTGAGCAGCTCCTGATCGATCGGCAACATGCCGCGCGCCTGGTACAAACGGTTGATGCCCTGCCAGTCGGTTTCGCTTTGCGCACGACGAATGCGGAAGCCGCGAAACACCCGCGTAGCTTGCCGGTAATCGCTGAACCATAAACGCAGGGTGTCGGATGGATCGAGAAACAGCTGCGTCGGCTCCAGGCCGAGAATCTGCTGCGGTGCGGCAACATACAGGGCGATATCGCGTTCGCCGGGCTGCTCGTTGAGCAGCTCCTGCGCGAGCGACGCCGGGTCGGGAAAGGTATGGCCGATCAGCAGCCGGCCCCAACCGCAATGCACGGCAATCGGGGCGCTGGCAGGCTCGCTGCCGTCTTCGGCCAGGCGCGCCTGCAAACGTTCATACGAGGGGGCCTGACCACGCAACAGGCGTTGGTTTATGGACGTGGCATGGGGTTTCATCAATCAGATTCCTTGTTCACTGAGCCACAGGTTCAGGGCCGCCAGTTGCCACAGTTTCGAACCGCGCAACGGGGTCAGTTGGCCTTGCGGATCAGTCAGAAGCTTGTCGAGCATGCTCGGGTTGAACAGGCCGCGATCCTGGCTCGGATCCAGCAGCAACTCGCGCACCCAATTGAGCGTGTCGCCCTGCAAGTGCTTGAGACCCGGCACCGGGAAATAGCCTTTCTTGCGGTCGATCACTTCGCTTGGAATGACCCGGCGCGCAGCTTCTTTCAGCACTTGCTTGCCGCCATCGGGCAGCTTGAATTTGCCCGGCACACGGGCCGACAGTTCGACCAGTCGATAGTCGAGAAACGGCGTACGCGCTTCCAGGCCCCAGGCCATGGTCATGTTGTCGACGCGTTTGACCGGGTCATCGACCAGCATCACCGTGCTGTCCAGACGCAGCGCCTTGTCCACGGCAGCCTCGGCGCCGGGCTCGGCAAAATGCTGTTTGACGAAGTCGCCCGCCGCATCATGATCGACCAGCCATTTCGGCTGAACCGTCGCCGCGTAGTCGTCGTAGCTGCGATCGAAGAATGCATCGCGATAAGCGGCGTACGGATCCGCCGCGCCGTCGACCTGCGGATACCAGTGGTAACCGGCAAACAGTTCGTCCGCACCTTGGCCGCTCTGCACCACTTTGCAGTGCTTGGCCACTTCGCGGGACAACAAATAGAACGCGATGCAGTCATGGCTGACCATCGGTTCGCTCATTGCGCGGAAAGCGGCGGGCAGTTGTTCGATGATTTCTTTCTCGTCGATGCGCAACTGATGGTGGCGAGTGCCGTAGTGTTTGGCGATCAGGTCCGAGTACTGGAACTCGTCGCCGCGCTCGCCGCCGGCATCCTGGAAACCGATGGAGAAGGTCGACAGATTCTCTACGCCGACTTCGCGCAGCAGGCCGACGAGCATGCTCGAATCGACACCGCCCGAAAGCAGCACACCGACATCCACTGCCGCACGCTGACGAATCGCCACCGCTTCGCGGGTGCTGTCGAGGACGCGATCGACCCAGTCTTCCAGATTGAGGTTTTTCTCGTCTTCATTCGGGCCGTAGGGCAGGGTCCACCAGGTTTTCTGCTCGGTGCGGCCATCGGCTTCAACGCGCATCCAGGTGGCAGGCGGCAGTTTTTCGATACCGGCCAGCAACGTGCGCGGCGCAGGTACGACCGCGTGGAAATTCAGATAGTGATTGAGCGCCACCGGATCGAGGATCGGGTTGATGTCGCCGCCCTTGAGCAGCGCTGGCAATGCCGAGGCGAAGCGCAGGCGTTGGCCAGTGCGCGACAGGTACAGCGGCTTCACGCCGAGACGGTCACGGGCGATGAACAGGCGCTGGGCATCACGCTCCCAAATGGCGAAGGCGAACATGCCGTTGAGCTTCGGCAGCAATCCCTCGCCCCAGGCGTGATAACCCTTGAGCAGCACTTCGGTGTCGCCACCCGAATAGAAGGCATAACCCAGTGCTTCAAGCTCTGCGCGCAGTTCCGGGAAGTTGTAGATCGCACCGTTGAACGCCAGGGACAGGCCCAGTTGGCTGTCGATCATCGGCTGCGCCGAGCCGTCCGACAGGTCCATGATTTTCAGGCGTCGATGACCCAGGGCAATCGGCCCTTGGGCATGGAAGCCCCACGCGTCAGGGCCGCGAGGGGCCAGGTGATGGGTGATTCTCTCGATCGCTGCAAGGTCTGCAGGTTGTTGATCAAAACGTAACTCGCCAGCTAATCCGCACATAAAGTCCTTACCGGTTTTTCCGTTGGGGAAGGTCAAGCCGTACCACGCGAAAAGTGCGGGTACTCAGAAACTGACCTGTCACGGTAGGCGGAGTTTTAGATCGATAAGTTATAAGCGCGGCGCTACGGCCTCTGCAGGTCGGTGCTAGAGGGTGCCCTGGCAGCGTTAGCCGGTTTTTTTTGCGGGGCGGTAGCGGGCTGTTTTATAGGCCGAAAAACTGCGTGTGTTTGCGGCATTTGCCAGCAGTTTTTTCCATTATCAATTCATTCACACCATCGCTAAGGTCGAAAGCCCCAACAGCAATAAAGGACTATTGCCATGTCAGTGCAGCAACAGAAACAAAACCTTGCTCCATCTTCAGTGCTCGGCACGCTGCTGGAAGCCACCGCAGACCTCGACACGGCCGAGGCCCTGGAGAAAAGTCTGCCGCCTTATTTGCTCAAGGCTTCGACCGACACGCTGGCCACGCTGGATCAGACCGCTCGCGAGCTGCATCGCCTGCAGCTCAAAGTGGCCAAGGATCTGGCCGGATTGCAATCGTTGCGCGGTTTCTGCAAAAAAGAACTCACCGCTGCGTTGAACGCCAAGTGGCCGGCGGTCTATGACGTCGAACAGGATGTGCTCAGTCTGCCGGGTGACGATTGCGGCTGCGACGCGACGGCGACCAACCAAGCGGGTATCAATGTCGTAAAACACGCCGAGCAAACCCTGCTGCAGGCGGCGATGCAGAACTTCACTGAAGACGAAGAGCAAGCCGATGGTTTCCCGTCCGGCAGTGTCGTGCGCATTGCCAGTGCGCCTGCGGGTGTGCAGGGCCTGACACCGCAGGCGTTCGCCGCGTTGTGCCGCACGCTCGACCTGGGCAAGAAATATCAGCAACATTTCCAGCAAGTCTTCGGCCTGCGCGATGCCGACGGCAAAGTCGTGACCAGTAGCGTCCTGACCCGCGACATTGGCGCGATGAAAAAAAGCCTGTTGCAGCTCGACGCCCATCTGGCCGCGCTCAAGGCTGATATCACTCCGCAGGGATTGCGCATGCTGCAGGATCTGATTGATGCCCAGGGCGTGGCGTCGGCAACCCTGCGCCACGGCAACGACCCGATGATCATGCAGGGAATCGAGATACTGGACAGCTGCGTGTGGGGTGTCGTGGTGTTCTGCGCGCGCTCGGTGCAGGAACATCCCGAGGATGGTTGCCTGGTCTACATGGCGGGCGAGCCCGATAGGGCGTTGTACGAATATCCGAGCTTCAATGCCTTCAAAAACTATCTCACGCAACAACTGCGCAAACCGGACTACAAGGATTATTTCGGTCGATGCCTTGATGAGGATGACAAGGCCGATTTCTTCAAAACGTTCGAGGAAAAGGGCGAGTTGGGCCTCATCAGGCAACTGTCGATGAGTGTCCCGCTTTTTGATTTCATGGTGCAGAGTCACGTCGGCAAATTACAGATCGATGCGCGCAAACTGGCAGTGCCGACGGCAGATATCGATGAGGACGCACGCCAGAAACGTCTGCTGGATTTTCTCCAGCTGGGCGTGACCATCGCGTCAGTGGCGGGCATGTTTGTGCCGGTCCTTGGCCAACTGATGATGGGCGTCGCGGTCGGGCAATTGCTCGGCGAAGTGTATGAAGGGGTCGAAGACTGGCAGCGTGGCGATCATCAGCAAGCGCTTTCGCACCTGCTCAGCGTGGTGGAGAACATTGCGCTGATGGCGGCGTTTGCCGGCGGGCAGAAGGCGTTGGGCACGCTGGGCGGCAAACTGCTGCGCTCGCACCCGGAGTTCTTCGGGCAATTCCGGGCCATCCTCAATCACGCAGGCAAGGCACGTCTGTGGAAGCCCGATCTCGTTGCCTATGAGCATTCACTCCCGGCGGGATTCACCATTGATGCCAGCTCCAAGGAGTTTTATCAGGTGGGCCGCAAAACCCTTGGGCGTGTCGATCATCGATTCTTTGCCGGCAGTTACGATGCCGATGCCAGCCTGTGGCGTCTGGAGCATGCCAGTCGCGCTGACGCCTATGCCCCGGAGTTGGCCCGACACGTTGAGGGCGGCTGGCGCATTCCTGGCGAAGAGCCCGAGGAGTGGGGCAGTTCTGCGTACACACTCAAACGCATCGACCCGCACCTGAGCGAATTCACCGACAGCGACCTGGATAACATGCGTCGGCTCAGTGGCACCAGTCATGACCAATTGCTCCAGGCGTTCAACGATAACCTGGCGTTGCCGGAGCGTCTGCGCGACACGGTGGAACGCGTGCGTCTCTCCCGTCAACTGCGCCAGCTGACCCGCGAACTGCAGGCCGGCGAAGTACATTCCGGTCAGCCCGCCGAGGAGCAATTGCATGCATTGCCCAAGCTCAAGGGCTGGCCAACCGACCGCTACATCGAGGTTACCGACGCCGATGGCAGCGTCGAGGCAACTTATCCATCGACCCGCGAGCCCGACGAAGCTCTGAGCGTGGCAGTCAGCCGTGAACAACTGGCGGCGGGGCAGTTGCTGCGAACGGTCATTGATGGCCTGTACCAGAACGAAGTCGATGCTTTGCTCGGCGGTAAAACCGCCGCCAGCCTGGAAGAGTCGGCGCTGGCGAAGAAGCTCGGCGCGGCGCTGAAGACGGATCATCGTGAGGCGCTTGAGCGTATGTATCAGCGTTATGACCAGAGCGAGGCGGACGATGTGCTGAAGTTGCGCAAGGTCTTTGCCGCCATTACGACGCGCCATGGGCAGCAGCTGATCGAGCGCGCGCCGAGTATCGAACGATTGCATCTGCGCGAGACCGGGCAGGTGCCGTTGCGGATGGGGCAACGCGTCAGGCAAAACATCAACGCAGTGCGACTCGATCGTGCCCTGACGGGTTTGCATTGGCCACGACTGGCCAATGCTGATACCGACAAACTGGCCATTCAGTTGCTGCCACGACTGAGCGGCTGGGATGCACAATTGCGCTTGCAAGTGCGTGACAAGACACTCGCCGGGCCAATTCTGGAAGCCATCGGCGATGCCTCTGCGAAACCCGAAAATACCTGCTCGCTGGTGAAGTCTGCTGCCGGTTACGAGGCGTTCAGTGGCGACGGCAAGTCACTTGGCAAAGTGGCAGCAGCGCCGGGGGATCTGTACAGCGCGATTCTCAAAGCGCTGCCGTTGCGTCAGCGGACGGCCGCCGGGTTGGGCGGGTCTGCGCAGGCTGACACGGTGCGCTTGCGCAGCAAATTGCTCGATGCGGCGCTGGACGAACGCGAGGAGACGGCGCAGACATTGGTTCGCGGCACGTTTGAGCCTCGGCTTGTCGAGCCGGCCTGCATGCAGAGCGATCAGGCTGCCGGGACGGAGCATTCGCGGGCGCTGCTGCGCAAGGCGCGCAAACTGTATCCACGCTTGAATCAGCAGCAGCTCAGCCAATTGCTCGATGAGCTGGGCGATGATCCGTTGAGCCGTGCGACCCGCATCAAAGCCCTGCGTCAGGATCTGCAGACCCTGCGTGACGTTCTGTTTGTCTGGAGCGAAGATGCCGCGGCCCTGAAAGCCATGGGTGGCGATCTGGCCGAAGCGCGGCACAGCCGGAAAATCGCCGCCGAGTTGATCGAAGAAGGATTTCGACGCTTTCATTGGGCCACCAACGAAGAGGGAAAAAACCTCTGTACCCTCAACCTTGACGGCATGCGCATCGGTAAGGTGCCAACATTGCCGCCGTCGGTGAGCTTCGACCACATAGAGCAATTGTCGATGCGCAACATGGCGCTGGGTGATGATGTCGCGCACTTCCTCAAGTCCTTCAAACAGCTCGAGCTACTGGAACTGGGCAGCAACACGATCACCCGGTTGCCTGAAGTGTTGTCGCACATGCCGCGTCTGCAACGGCTGAGTCTGGCAAACAATCAGCTCAAACTGACCGAACAGACCCTGGCGAAGCTGAACAGTCTGAGCACGTTGCGCTACCTGAATCTGGACAAGAATCCGTTGGGCGCCACCCCGGATTTCAGTCAAATGACGCAACTGCGCCGCTTGTCCCTGCAAGACACCGGCATCACGGAACTGCCAGAAGGCCTGTCCAATTCCGTCCACATTGAATTGATGAACCTGACCGGGAATAAAATCAAAGAGCTGCCCGACTGGTTATTCCAGAAAACACGCCATTTCACCAGCGCACTCAAGCTGGGACTGAATCCTTTTTCCGAACGCAGCAAAACGCATCTGGAAAACTATCGCGATAATTTCGGCATCGGTATGGACTACCTCCCCAATGACATCGCCAGGATGAACGAGCAACACGCCCGCTCGCTCTGGTTGACCAAGAACAGTGGCGAGGAGTGGGCAGAACAGACGCGCATCTGGACGGCATTGCGAAACGAGCCGAAGGCCGATGGGTTGTTCACCGTGCTGGCGCAACTGGGCGATACCGCGGACGGGAAAAAGGCCAGCGCCGACTTGCAGCGACGCGTCTGGGCGGTACTGAAGGCGGCCGAAGCTGACGGGCCGCTGTGTGAACAAGTGCTCGACACGGCTGCCGATCCGCTTCATTGCACCGACAACGCAACGCTGGTGTTCAGTCGCCTGGAAGTCGAGGTGGAAGTCGAGCGGGTAACCAGCGCGGCAAGCGGCCGCAAGGTCACTGCCAAAGCTCTGCTGGAACTGGGCCGCAGTCTGTTCAGGCTGGACAAGCTGGAAGAAATTGCCCTGGAGCATTCGCTCCGGGCGCCGAAGGTCGATGCACTGGAAATGAACCTTGCTTATCGCATCGGTCTGACCGATGAGCTGGGGCTGCGCGGTCAACCGAAAGGTATGCTGTTCGATGCCCAGAGTGGCGTGACAGCCGCTGATCTTGAGGTCGCCAGAAATCGCGTGATGACTGCCGAACTTTCCCCGCAATGGCTGAAATACATGCAGGAGCGAACGTTCTGGCGTGATTATCTGAAGCGTACGTTTACGCGCAAATTTTCAATGATCGATGAATCGTTCGCGCCGCGCATGAGTGCCCTCGATGAGCAGGCGGACACCCTGCTCAGTGCCGACTATGTGAGTCAGGCGAATGCCCTCCAGCTTGAAAAGGAGCAGGCACAAGAGGCAGTGATCAAGCGCCTGACCGAAGAGTCCATACGCCTGATGGATCTCGGCCTCTGTGTGATGCCGGACATCTGATATTCACTTGCCGCGAATCAGTTTGCGCAAGGCAAACCGGTTGGGATGGCACGCTTCGGCCACGCTGCGCGGCAACGGCAGCGGCTCGTTGTCCAGCCACGCGGCGAGCAGTTCGCCGGACAGCGGCGCGGTGATCAGCCCGCGAGAACCGTGGCCGCTGTTGACGTACAGACCGTCGAGCCACGGGCAGGCGAGGTCCGGCACCTGTCGGGCGTCTTTGCTCAACGCAGCGTAGGTCTGATTGAAGGTTTGCAGATCAGCGAGCGGGCCGACAATCGGCAGGTAATCGGGGCTGGTGCAGCGATAGGCTGCGCGGCCCTCAAGGTTCTCAATTGGCTGCTCGCTGATGTTCAGACGGCTCAGCAGGTCGCTGGAAATCTCTTCGAGCATCGCCAGATTGCCTTGGTGCTCGGCAGTCGTGGGCGTCAGGTCGTCGCTGTTGAAGTCGAAACTCGCGCCCAGGGTGTGCTCGCCCAGACGCGCCGGGGCAACGTAGCCCTCGGCGCACACCACGGTGGCCAACGCACGACTGTCTGCGGTTTCAGGCAGACGCGTAATTTGTCCGCGAATGCGCTTGAGCGGCAATTCGGCACTCTGGGCAAAACGTTTGATTTCGGCAGCTCCGGCCAGGATCACCACCGGCGCACTGGCGAGTAAACGCTCGCCGTCGAACGCTTGCCACTGGTCAGCGACTTTGCGCAGTTCCAAAGCTTCGTGATGGCTGAGCAATTCAATGTTGGCGTGCATCGCCTGGGCCTGACACAGTGCCGGCGGATGCACCCAGCCACCTTCGGGGTAATACAAGCCGCCGTGGGCCACGCCGACACCGGCGCGAGCCTGCGCTTCGGGTTGTTCCAGCCACTGCAAGAGATCTTCAGGAAACGCCGCCGCCAGTTGCCCGTGGCGCTCGGCTTCCTTGGCATTGAACGCCAATTGCAGCACGCCGCAGTCATCCCAGTCGCTGCCGCGTTGCAGGCTTTCCAGCAGGCGCCGGGTGTAACCGAAGCCGCTGACGATCAACTGCGACAACGCCGTGCCATGGGCGGACAGCTTGAGATAGAGCACGCCTTGCGGGTTGCCGGACGCTTCCTGCGCCACCGCCGCGTGACGCTCGAGCAGACTCACCTGCCAGCCGCGCGCCGCCAGACTCGACGCCGTCGCGCAGCCGGCCAGACCGGCGCCGATCACCAGCGCCCGGCGCTCACCGCGCAACGGAGCAGGGCGGGCGAACCAGGGTTTAACCGGCATTGGCGCCGTCACCTCGGCGGGCCAGCCGAGAAATTCGCCACGCAGGATTTCCCACTTGTGGCCGATGCCCGGTGTGCGCTTCATCTTGAACCCGGCAGCGTTGAGCAGACGCCTTACCCAACCGGTGCTGGTGAAGGTGCTGATGGTCGAGCCCGGCGCGGCCAGGCGCGCCAGCTCGACGAACAGCTCAGCGGTCCACATGTCCGGATTTTTCGCCGGTGCGAAACCATCGAGAAACCACGCGTCGATCTGCGCATCGAGTTGCGGCAATTGCTCCAGCGCATCGCCGATCAGCAAGGTCAGCGTCACTCGACCTTCGGCCAAAGTAATGCGCTGAAAGCCTTGATGAATCGCCACGTAATGCCTCAGCAACTGATCCGCCAACGGCTTGAGTTCCGGCCACAGTGCCAAGGCCCGGCGCAGATCCGCAGGCGCCAGCGGGTACTTCTCGACGCTGACAAAATGCAGGCGCGCACCGGCCACCGCGTGCTGTTCGAACAACTGCCAGGCGCAGAGAAAATTCAGCCCGGTGCCGAAGCCGGTTTCGCCAATGACCAGCCGACCATCCGCCGGCAGCGCAGCAAAGCGCTCGGCCAGACGGTTCTGCTCAAGAAACACGTAACGGGTTTCCTCCAGCCCCGACTGATCGGAAAAATACACGTCATCAAACACCCGCGAACGTGGGCGTCCCTGGTCGTCCCAGTCGAGTTGGGCGTGGGGCATTTCGGCTTTCATGGCAGGCTCGGCAAACACAAGGCGGCCATTCTAGCCGATCACGCCGGTAGTACCTGATCCAGCACAAGACTCGCAGTGAAAAGAACCCTGTGGCGAGGGGATTCATCCCCGCTGGACTGCGCAGCAGTCCCAAAACCACAAGACTCGCAGTGAAAAGAACCCTGTGGCGAGGGGATTTATCCCCGCTGGACTGCGCAGCAGTCCCAAAACCATCCACCCCGTTTTCCCGATCCAAACCGCACTTCCCGGATCTACGAATACTGCACAGCCAGTCAACGATAAATCCCCTCACCACAAAGTTCTCATCCCGTCCTGAGTTCATGGGAATTTTCTGCCCTGCGCCCGTGCCCAATCCGCTAGTCTTGTTGAACCCTGGAAGGAGCCGTCCAATGTTTGAATCCGCTGAAATCGGTCACGCCATCGACAAAGACACTTATGAGGCGGCGGTCCCTGCGCTGCGTGAAGCCTTGCTGGAAGCGCAGTTCGAGTTGCAGCAGCAGAAGCGCTTTCCGGTGATCATCCTGATCAACGGCATCGAAGGGGCGGGCAAGGGCGAGACGGTCAAGCTGCTCAATGAATGGATGGATCCGCGCCTGATCGAAGTGCGCACCTTCGACCAACAAACCGATGAAGAACTGGCGCGGCCACCGGCGTGGCGCTACTGGCGTATGCTGCCGGCCAAAGGGCGAATGGGCGTGTTCTTCGGCAACTGGTATAGCCAGATGCTCCAGGGCCGGGTGCACGGACTGTTCAAGGATCCGCGTCTGGACCAGGCCATCGCCGGCGCTGAGCGTCTGGAAAAGATGCTCTGCGATGAAGGCGCGCTGATCTTCAAGTTCTGGTTTCACCTGTCCAAGAAGCAGATGAAAGCGCGGCTCAAATCGCTGGCCGACGACCCGCTGCACAGCTGGCGCATCAGTCCGCTGGACTGGCAGCAGTCGCAGACCTACGACAAGTTCGTCAAATACGGCGAGCGCGTGCTGCGCCGTACCAGCCGCGATTACGCGCCGTGGCATGTCATCGAAGGCGTCGATGCCAATTACCGCAGCCTGGCGGTGGGCAAGATTCTCCTCGAAGGCCTGCAAAGTGCGCTCAAGCGCGCCGACGTCAATCCCCACGAAGTCAGTGCCGCGCCGCTGGGCACGCCGGTCGATCAGTTGAACCTGCTCGACAGCCTCGACCTGACGCAGCGTCTGGACAAGAAAGACTATGAAGAACAACTGATCACCGAACAGGCGCGTCTGTCCGGGCTGATGCGCGACAAACGCATGCGCCGCCATGCGCTGGTGGCGGTGTTCGAGGGTAACGACGCGGCCGGCAAGGGCGGGGCGATTCGCCGCGTGGCAGCGGCGCTCGATCCGCGTCAGTACAGCATCGTCCCGATCGCCGCGCCGACCGAAGAAGAGCGCGCACAACCGTATCTGTGGCGGTTCTGGCGACACCTTCCGGCGCGGGGCAAATTCACCGTGTTCGACCGCTCCTGGTACGGGCGGGTGCTGGTCGAGCGGATCGAAGGCTTCTGCACCCCGGCCGACTGGCTGCGCGCCTACGGTGAAATCAACGATTTCGAAGAGCAACTGGCCGATGCCGGCGTCATCGTGGTCAAGTTCTGGCTGGCGATCGACAAGGACACGCAGATGGAGCGCTTTCAGGAGCGCGAAGAGATTTCCTTCAAGCGCTTCAAGATTACCGAGGACGACTGGCGCAACCGGGAAAAGTGGGACGACTATCGCCGGGCGGTCGGCGACATGGTTGATCGCACCAGCACCGAGATCGCGCCGTGGACGCTGGTCGAGGCCAACGACAAACGCTGGGCACGGGTGAAAGTATTGCGCACCATCAACCGCGCGCTGGAAGACGCGTTCGAGAAATCCGACAAGAAGGCCAAAAAGCACAAGGACTGAAGCGATGGCCGCGCATACGCCGGGTGAATGATCCTCGCGGTCGGCAAGAAGGTGGACTTATGCTCAGGTCCACTCTCAACCGACAACAACAATGAGGTATGCCATGCGTGAAGTGGTGATCGTCGACAGCGTGCGGACCGGCCTGGCCAAATCCTTTCGCGGCAAGTTCAACCAGACCCGCCCCGATGACATGGCGGCCCACTGCGTCAATGCGCTGCTGACCCGCAACGATATCGACCCGGCCAGCGTTGAGGACTGCATCGTCGGCGCCGGCTCCAACGAGGGCGCGCAGGGCTACAACATCGGCCGCAACGTCGCGGTGCTGTCGCGCCTGGGCACCGGCACCGCCGGCATGACCCTCAACCGTTTCTGTTCCTCGGGCTTGCAGGCGATTGCGATTGCCGCCAACCAGATCGCCTCCGGTTGCAGCGACATCATCGTCGCCGGCGGCGTTGAGTCGATCAGCCTGACCCTGAAAAGCGTCAACACCGATCACCTGATCAACCCGCTGCTCAAGCAACAGACCCCCGGCATCTACTACACCATGGGCCAGACCGCCGAAGTGGTGGCGCGCCGTTACGGTGTCAGCCGCGAAGCCCAGGATCGTTATGCGCTGCAAAGTCAGATGCGCACGGCCCAGGCTCAGGCTGCGGGTTTGTTCGATGATGAAATCGTGCCGATGGCGGTGAAATACCGCGTCGAGGATAAGAACAGCGGTGAAGTGCAGATTGTCGACGGCGTCGTCGAGCGCGACGACTGCAACCGCCCGGACACCACGTACGAAAGCCTTGCCGGTTTGAAACCGGTGTTCGCCGACGACGGTTCGGTGACGGCGGGCAATTCCTCGCAGCTGTCCGACGGTGCCTCGATGACACTGGTGATGAGCCTGGATAAAGCGCTGGAGCTGGGGCTCAAGCCGAAAGCGTTTTTCCGTGGCTTCACCGTCGCCGGTTGCGAGCCGGACGAAATGGGCATCGGCCCGGTATTCTCAGTGCCGAAACTGCTCAAGGCCAAGGGCCTGCAAGTGGCAGATATCGATCTGTGGGAATTGAACGAGGCGTTCGCTTCGCAGTGTCTCTACAGCCGCGACCGGCTGGAGATCGACAACGACAAGTACAACGTCAATGGCGGCTCGATTTCCATCGGCCACCCGTTCGGCATGACCGGCTCGCGTCAGGTCGGGCATTTGATCCGGGAATTGCAGCGGCGCAATCTGCGCTACGGCATCGTCACCATGTGCGTGGGTGGCGGGATGGGGGCGAGTGGGTTGTTTGAGGCGGTGCGCTAAAGGATTGATTGCCTGTTCAGGCCCCTTCGCGAGCAGGCTCGCTCCCACAGGTGATCGCATTCCCCTGTGAGAGCGAGCTTGCTCGCGAAGGCAGCGCCACGGTTCAGCGGCTGGAACCCTGCCGCTGCATCCGCGCTATATAAGCCTGAATCTCCCGCTCGATCACCTGACTGTCATACGGCCCTTCAAGGGTATTTTCCCGGGTGCTGAAATACAGCTCGCCATTGACCCGACACACGCGGTCGCTACGAAAACGGGTGGCGGGGGCGCTGTCCTCGGCGCGCATGGCGTACATGTCGGTCTCCCTGATATGCGTTGAAAAGTCTGCAATCAGCTTATGCCTGAAGCACTTGGCCCGCTTGCCGGGCCGATCAACGGCGGCGCGCCGGTTTACTGCTGCGACCTGCACAGTTTCATTCGCGGCCTGGCGGTAACTGTCCCTGTGTTGTGCGCAGCCGGACGCCTAGAATGAGTGCTCTTGTCAGCAGGCTTTTGGGGTTCGCATGCACATTTCATCGGGGCGCTGGGTGTACGGACTGTTCCTGGCGCTGCTGACCGCGTTTCTGTGGGGCATCCTGCCGATCAAGCTCAAACAGGTGTTGCTGGTGATGGATCCGGTCACGGTGACCTGGTTTCGTCTGATGGTTTCCGGCGGCTGCCTGTTCATTTATCTGGCGTCGGTCAAGCGCCTGCCAAGTCGCAAGGTGCTCGGGCCCAAGGGTGGCTGGCTGGTGCTGATGGCGGTGCTGGGGCTGGTCGGCAATTACGTGTTGTACCTGATGGGCCTCAACCTGCTCAGCCCCGGCACCGCGCAATTGGTGGTGCAAATGGGCCCGATCATGCTGCTGATCGCCAGCCTGTTCGTGTTCAAGGAACGCTTCAGCATCGGCCAGGGCATCGGCCTGCTGGTGTTGCTGGTCGGCTTTGGTCTGTTCTTCAATCAGCGTCTGGCCGAGCTGCTGACCTCGCTGTCCGACTACACCGCCGGCGTGCTCTTGGTGCTGCTGGCGTCGACGGTCTGGACCTTCTATGCGCTGGGCCAGAAGCAATTGCTCACGGTGTGGAATTCGTTGCAGGTGATGATGGTGATCTATCTGTTCTGCGGGCTGTTGCTGACGCCGTGGGTGCATCCGCTTGAAGCGCTCAACCTGAGCCCGTTGCAGGGCTGGCTGCTGTTGGCGTGCTGCATGAACACCTTGATCGCCTACGGCGCATTCGCCGAAGCACTGGCGCACTGGGAAGCATCGCGGGTCAGCGCGACGCTGGCGATCACTCCGTTGGTGACGTTTGTGGCGGTGGCGATTGCGGCGCGGATCTGGCCGGACTTTGTGCATGCCGAGCAGATCAATGCGCTGGGCTATGGCGGGGCGGTGCTGGTGGTGCTGGGTTCGGCGCTGGTGGCGTTGGGGCCATCGTTGATTGCCGGGCTCAGGGCGCGGCGGATGCGCATGGCCTGAAGATCAAAAGATCGCAGCCTGCGGCAGCTCCTACAATTGGAATGCGTTTCCCTGTAGGAGCTGCCGAAGGCTGCGATCTTTTGCTTCAGCCCTTGGCGCCAGCCTCGATCATGTTCTCCGGCCGCACCCAGGCATCGAACTCTTCATCCGTCAGATAACCCAGCTGCAACGCCGCCTCACGCAAAGTCAGCCCTTCGCTGTAAGCCTTCTTGGCGATCTCCGCCGACTTGTCATAACCGATGTGCGGGTTCAGCGCGGTCACCAGCATCAATCCACGTTCCAGATGCTTGGCCATGACCTCGGCATCCGGTTCGAGCCCGGCGATGCAGTGCTGCTGGAAGTTGCTGCAACCGTCGCCGAGCAGACGAATCGATTGCAGCAGATTGTGAATGATCACCGGTTTGAACACGTTCAACTGCAAGTGCCCCTGACTGGCGGCAAAACCGATCGCCACGTCATTGCCGAGCACCTGACAGGCGAGCATCGACAGCGCTTCGCACTGGGTCGGGTTGACCTTGCCGGGCATGATCGAGCTGCCGGGTTCGTTGGCCGGCAGCTTCACTTCAGCGAAACCTGCGCGAGGACCTGAGCCCAGCAGACGCAGGTCGTTGGCGATCTTCATCAAGGCCACGGCGAGGGTTTTCAGCGCACCCGACAGCGTTACCAGCGGCTCATGGCCGGCCAATGCAGCGAACTTGTTCGGTGCGGTGACGAACGGCAGACCGGACAGTGCTGCGAGTTCGGCGGCAATCGCCTCACCGAAACCGTGTGGTGAATTCAAACCGGTACCAACGGCGGTGCCGCCCTGAGCCAGTTCGCAAACCGCCGGTAGCGCGGCACGAATCGCGCGCTCGGCGTAATCCAGTTGCGCGATGAAGCCGGACAGTTCCTGACCGAAGGTGATCGGCGTCGCGTCCATCATATGCGTGCGCCCGGTCTTCACCAGTTTCATGTGCCGCGCCGCCAGTTCAGCGAGGCCGCCGGACAGCTCGGCAATCGCCGGCAGCAGTTGTTCCTGCACCGCTTTGGCGGTGGCGATGCTCATGGCGGTAGGGAAGCAGTCGTTGGAACTTTGCGAGCGGTTGACGTGATCGTTCGGGTGCACCGGCGACTTGCCGCCGCGCGGGTTGCCGGCCAGTTCGTTGGCGCGACCGGCGATCACTTCGTTGACGTTCATGTTGCTCTGGGTGCCGCTGCCGGTCTGCCAGACCACCAGCGGGAACTGCTCGTCATGCTCGCCGGCGAGCACTTCATCGGCGGCCTGTTCGATCAGGCGGGCGATGTCGGCGGGCAGGTCGCCGTTGCGGTCGTTGACCCGTGCGGCGGCTTTCTTGATCAGCGCCAGGGCGTGCAGCACCGGTAGCGGCATGCGTTCCTGACCAATGGCGAAGTTGATCAGCGAGCGTTGCGTCTGAGCACCCCAGTAAGCGTCGTCCGGGACCTCGATCTGGCCCAGGCTGTCGGTTTCGATACGGCTCATCGTGCACACTCCTGTTGGTCTGTTGGCGCAATTTAGGCCGGCGTCGGCCCGGGTGGTTCCATCGGCTCGATTGTTGACCGCAAAACCCCGCCAATCAAGCGCGGCAAGGGCCGGGGGTTGAGCCGCAGCGATTGTTAGGCGCAGAATGGTCGCCCTTGGGGTTCGACCTCGCTTTGCTTAAAGGAAACTCGATGACTCGTCTTCGCGCCATCTGTACCGCGGTTGCACTGGTTTGCGCCAGCGGCCAGGTGCTTGCCGATACCGCCAGCCACAACGCCAGTGCCGAAGCTTTCCTGACGCTGGCTCACGCTGACAAGCTGGGTACCCCGGTGTACATGCAAGTGCAGCAAATGTTCGCCCAGCGCTTTGAACAGACCAAAGCGCCTGAGTCGAAGAAAGCCGTGCTCGAAACCTACCAGGCCAAGGCCAACGCTGCGCTGGACCAGGCCATCGGCTGGAACAAGCTCAAGCCCGACATGGTCAAGCTCTACACCAGCAACTTCAGCGAATCCGAGCTCAAGGATCTGGTTGCCTTCTACCAGTCGCCACTGGGCAAGAAAGTCCTGGAAAAAATGCCGCAGCTGACCCAGCAATCGGCGCAGATGACCCAGGGCAAACTGGAAAGCGCGGTGCCAGTGGTCAACAAGCTGCTCGACGACATGACCAAAGAGCTGACCCCGGCCGCGGCGCCAGCCAAGAAGAAGTAAGCGGAGTTCGTGATGACCATGCAACAACGCATCGAATCGACGCTGGCCCTGTTACAGCCTGAGCACCTGCAAGTGCTGGACGAAAGCCACATGCACAGTCGCGGGTCTCAGACCCACTACAAAGCGGTGGTGGTCAGCGCGCAGTTCGAAGGCCTGAACCGGGTCAAGCGCCACCAGAAAGTCTACGGCACGCTCGGCGAGCTGATGGGCGAGTTCCATGCGTTGGCGCTGCACACCTACACCCCGCAGGAATGGGCAGAGATCGACGGCGCTCCGGCGTCGCCGACCTGTGCTGGCGGTAGCAAGCACTGATTTTGGATGTGGCGGGATTTTTGTGGTGAGGGGATTTATCCCCGTTCGGCTGCGCAGCAGTCGTAAACCATGTAATCACAGTCCTGGCAGAAGGAACGGGGCTGAATGGGTTTAGGGTTGCTTCGCCACCCAACGGGGATAAATCCCCTCGCCACAGGTTTTGTGTTGTCACAGAAGACTGAGTAAATCCAAAACACATCATGTTTTTGCTAGAATCCGCAACGCGCCGCTTAGCCGGCGCGTTTTTTTTTGAATCCGGTTCACCCTTTGCGAGGGTAGCCACCTGGAGAAATACCCATGACACAACCGATTGTCGTGGCGGCACTGTACAAGTTCGTCACCCTCGAAGATTACGTTGACCTGCGCGAGCCACTGCTGCAAGCGATGGTCGACAACGGCATCAAAGGCACTCTGCTGATCGCCGAAGAAGGCATCAACGGCACGGTTTCCGGCAGCCGCGAAGGCATCGACGGCCTGCTCGCCTGGCTCAAGAACGATCCGCGCATGGTCGACATCGACCACAAGGAATCGTACTGCGACGAGCAGCCGTTCTATCGCACCAAGGTCAAGCTGAAGAAAGAGATCGTCACCCTCGGCGTTGAAGGCGTTGACCCGAACAAGAAGGTTGGCACCTACGTCGAACCGCAGGACTGGAACGCGCTGATCAGCGACCCGGAAGTGCTGCTGATCGACACGCGCAACGATTACGAAGTGTCGATCGGCACCTTCGAAGGCGCCATCGATCCGAAAACCACCAGTTTTCGCGAGTTTCCCGACTACATCAAAGAACACTTCGACCCGGCCGTGCACAAGAAGGTCGCGATGTTCTGCACCGGCGGCATTCGCTGCGAGAAAGCCTCGAGCTACATGCTCGGCGAAGGTTTCGAAGAGGTTTACCACCTCAAGGGCGGCATCCTGAAGTACCTCGAAGAGGTGCCGCAGGAAGAAACCAAGTGGCGCGGCGACTGCTTCGTCTTCGACAACCGCGTCACCGTGCGTCACGACCTGACGGAAGGCGACTACGATCAATGTCATGCCTGCCGCACGCCGGTCAGCGTTGAAGATCGCGCCTCCGAGCACTACGTCGCCGGCATCAGTTGCCCGCACTGCTGGGACAAGCTCAGCGAGAAAACCCGGCGCAGCGCCATCGATCGGCAAAAGCAGATCGAACTGGCCAAGGCGCGCAACCAGCCGCACCCGATCGGCTACAACTATAAGCAAGCATCCACCGAGGCTTAACCATGTCTGCGCGCCTGCTCTATGTGATGGATCCGATGTGTTCATGGTGCTGGGGGTTTGCTCCGGTGGCCAAGGCACTGGTCGAGCAGGCGCAGGCAGCCGGGGTCGAGCTGCATCTGGTGGTGGGCGGCTTGCGCACCGGCAGCGGTTCGGCGCTGGAGCCGACCACGCGGCGCTATATTCTCGAGCACTGGCAAGCGGTCACCGAGGCCACCGGCCAGCCGTTCAAGTTCGATGGCGCGTTGCCTGACGGTTTTGTCTACGACACCGAGCCTGCCTGTCGCGCCATTGTCACCGCGCGCAGTCTGGCGCCGGATTGCGCGTGGACACTGGTCGGGCTGATCCAGCAGGCGTTTTACGCCGAAGGTCGCGATGTCACCCAGGCCAGCGTGCTGGTCGAACTGGCGGAGCAGGCCGGTGTGCCGCGTATCGAATTCGCGGCGTTGTTCGATCATGCCGATCAGCACAAGGCGACCCAGGCCGATTTCACCTGGGTGCAGGACTTGGGCATCGCTGGTTTTCCGACCCTGCTGGCCGAGCGCAACGGGCAACTGGCGCTGCTCACCAACGGTTATCAACCGCTCAGCGAGCTGTCGCCGTTGCTCGGCCGCTGGCTGGAGCGCGCGGCCTGTGTCTGACCGCGCCGATGACACGCCAGCCGTAGAGCGTGTCGACCGGCTGAGCTGGGCTGAAGTCCGGCGTCTGGCACTGCATCACAAGAAATCCCTGTGGATCGCCAACGGCGTGGCCGTGCTGGCGACGCTGTGCAGCGTGCCGATCCCGTTGCTGCTGCCGTTGCTGGTCGACGAAGTGCTGCTCGGCCACGGCGATGCCGCGCTGAAAGTCATGAACCATTTTCTGCCGAGCATGTGGCAGCAGGCGGCGGGTTATATCGGCCTGATGCTGGTGGTGACCCTGACCTTGCGTTGCAGCGCCCTGTGTTTTGGCGTGTTGCAGTCGCGGCTGTTTGCGCGCCTGGCCAAGGACATCGTCTACCGCATTCGCGTACGCCTGATCGAGCGGCTCAAGCGCATTTCCCTCGGCGAATACGAAAGCCTCGGCAGCGGCACGGTAACCACGCATTTGGTCACCGATCTGGATACCCTCGACAAATTCGTCGGCGAAACCCTCAGCCGCTTCCTCGTCGCGATGCTGACCCTGGTCGGCACCGCCAGCATTCTGATGTGGATGCACTGGAAGCTGGCGCTGCTGATTCTGCTGTTCAACCCGTTGGTGATCTACGCCACGGTACAGTTGGGCAAACGCGTCAAGCATCTGAAGAAGCTGGAGAACGACAGCACCTCGCGCTTCACCCAGGCACTGAGCGAAACCCTCGATGCGATTCAGGAAGTGCGCGCGGGCAATCGTCAGGGCTATTTCCTCGGGCGCCTCGGTTTGCGCGCGCAGGAGGTGCGCAACTACGCAGTCAACTCGCAGTGGAAAACCGACGCCTCGAACCGCGCCAGTGGTTTGCTGTTCCAGTTCGGCATCGACATCTTCCGCGCGGCGGCGATGCTCACCGTGCTGTTTTCCGACCTGTCGATCGGGCAGATGCTCGCGGTGTTCAGTTACCTGTGGTTCATGATCGGCCCGGTCGAACAGCTGCTCAATCTGCAATACGCCTACTACGCAGCGGGCGGTGCGCTGACGCGGATCAATGAATTGCTGGCGCGCGCCGACGAGCCGCAGTATCCCGGCGGCGTCGATCCGTTCAAGGGGCGCGACACCGTCGGCATCGAGGTGCAAGGCCTGAGCTTCGGTTACGGCGACGAGTTGGTGCTGGATCAGATGAACCTGTCGATCCTGCCCGGCGAAAAAGTCGCGATCGTCGGCGCCAGCGGTGGTGGCAAAAGTACCTTGGTGCAGTTGCTGTTGGGCCTGTACACGCCAGCGGCCGGGACCATCCGCTTTGGCGGGTCGACCCAGCAGGAGATCGGTCTGGAGACGGTGCGCGAGAACGTCGCGGTGGTGCTGCAGCATCCGGCGCTGTTCAACGACAGCGTGCGCGCCAACCTGACCATGGGCCGCATGCGCAGCGACGAAGCCTGCTGGCAGGCGCTGGAAATTGCGCAGATGGCCGCGACCATCCGTGCGCTGCCCGCTGGCCTCGACAGCATCGTTGGTCGCTCCGGCGTGCGTTTGTCCGGCGGTCAGCGCCAGCGTCTGGCGATTGCGCGGATGATTCTCGCCGAGCCGAAAGTGGTGATTCTCGACGAGGCCACTTCGGCCCTCGATGCCGCCACCGAGTACAACCTGCACCAGGCGATGGCGAAATTTCTCCATGGCCGCACCACGCTGATCATTGCCCATCGCCTGTCGGCGGTGAAACAGGCGGACCGCGTGCTGGTATTCGACGGCGGGCAGATCGCCGAGGACGGCGACCATCGCCAACTGATCGCCGACGGCGGTCTGTACGCCAAGCTCTACGGCAACTTGCAACAGCACTGATCGAAACCCTCGCCGACCTGTCAGAGGTTCTGCGCGCGGTGTAACGCCGCGCCTTGCCTTGAACGAGAACCCCACCTAGTCTCGTCATAGCGAATTCGCCCGGAAGGCGAGCGGGCAGTGCTCATGCAAGGAATCTCATGAAGCAAAAGCAGACTCTGGGAACACCACGGTTGTTGGGTATCGTCTGGCCCTTTATTGCTGTCGTGGTGTTCCAGGCATTACTGGGGGGCGTGAGCCTTTACGTGCTTTCGGCCGTGCGTGGCTACGTCGCTGGCGAAAGCCTGTGGTCCAAGGGTCAGAAAGACGCCATCTATTACCTCAACCTCTACGCCGACAGCCGTGACGAGGCGATCTATCGCAAATACCTGACGGCGATCGCCGTGCCCCAGGGCGGGCACCAATTGCGTCTGGCGCTGGATCGTCAGCCGCCGGATCTGCAAGCGGCGCGCGAAGGCATTCTCAAGGGCGGTAATCATCCAGACGATGTCTCCAGCGTCATCTGGCTGTACCTCAATTTCCGCCACTACAGTTATCTGGAAACCGCGATCGATCGCTGGACGATTGGCGATGCCTATCTCGACCGACTGCACGAAGTCGCGCAGGAGATGCACCAAGGCATTGCGCAGAACCAGGCCAGTCCCGGCGATGTGCAGCGCTGGAAGTTACAGATCTTTGCCATCAACGATGCAGTCACCCCAGCGGCCAGGGCTTTCAGCGATGCCTTGGGCGAAGGCTCGCGGGTGATCATGCGCCTGCTGCTGTTCACCAACCTGGCCACCGCGCTGGGTCTGATCGCGCTGGCGCTGTGGCGCACGCACAAACTGCTCAAGCAGCGCCATGAGTTTGCCCAGGCGCTGCAACTGGAAAAGGATCGCGCGCATATCACTCTGCAGTCGATTGGTGATGGCGTGATCACCACCGACGTCAACGGCGCGATCGATTACATGAACCCGGCCGCCGAGGCCATGACGCACTGGAAGGCCGAGCAGGCGGCAGGGCTGCCGTTGTCGGCGCTTTTCAACCTGCTTGACGATAACGCCCAGACCGAAGGGCTGACGTTGATCGAGCACATTCTCAGCGGCCAGCTCAGCGGCGGTAGCGAACATTCCAAGCTGATCCAGCGTCTGGACGGCAGCACCCTGTCGGTGACCCTGGTCGGCGCGCCGATCCGCAATGCCGGGAATGTCAGCGGCACGGTGCTGGTGCTGCACGACATGACTCAGGAGCGGCAATACATCGCCAATCTGTCCTGGCAAGCGACCCACGATGCCCTGACCGGGCTGGCCAACCGCCGCGAATTCGAATATCGCCTCGAACAGGCCTTGCACAAACTGACGCGCCAGCCCGGGCGGCACGCGCTGATGTTCCTCGATCTCGACCAGTTCAAACTGGTCAACGACACCTGCGGGCACGCGGCGGGCGATGAGTTGCTGCGGCACATCTGCACGCTGCTGCAATCAGACTTGCGCGAGGGCGATACCCTGGCGCGACTGGGCGGCGATGAATTCGGGATTTTGCTCGAGAACTGCCCGCCGGACATCGCCGAGAAGATTGCCGAAAGCCTGCGCCAGACCGTGCAGAACCTGCATTTTGTCTGGAAGGGGCGGCCGTTCCTGA
Source organism: Pseudomonas sp. H26/SER47-MNA-CIBAN-0231 (assembly GCF_040310465.1). Taxonomy (NCBI): domain Bacteria; kingdom Pseudomonadati; phylum Pseudomonadota; class Gammaproteobacteria; order Pseudomonadales; family Pseudomonadaceae; genus Pseudomonas; species Pseudomonas sp. H26/SER47-MNA-CIBAN-0231. The sequence goes on from NZ_JBEOPW010000005.1 coordinate 212,871, forward strand.
CCACCGTCAGTATCGGCCTGGTGCATGTCGCGCAGAATCCGACCACCCTTGAAGCCTCTCTGCGTGCGGCGGACATGGCTTGCTACATGGCCAAGGAAAAGGGCCGCAACCGCGTGCAGGTCTACCATGCCGATGATTCCGAACTGTCCATGCGCTTCGGTGAAATGGCTTGGGTGCAACGGCTGCACATGGCGCTGGAAGAAAACCGCTTTTGCCTTTACGCCCAACAGATCGCACCGCTCAAGCCGCAACCCGGCCAGGCGGGGCACATCGAAATACTCCTGCGTTTGCATGATGAATCCGGGCGGATGATTTTGCCTGACAGCTTTATTCCGGCAGCGGAGCGATATGGTTTGATGACCCAGTTAGATCGCTGGGTAGTTGAAAATGTTTTCAAGGTTATTGCCCAGTGTATTGAACAGGAACATGAACTTCCTTTGGCGATGTGTGCGATTAATCTGTCAGGCATTACTATAGGAGATGACGCGTTTTTGCACTTCCTGCGGGAACAGTTTGTTAACTACGCTATACCGCCTGAAATGATTTGTTTTGAAATTACTGAAACCAGTGCAATCGCAAATCTTGGCAGTGCAATTCGTTTTATCAATGAACTCAAAGGCTTAGGTTGTCACTTTTCTCTGGATGACTTTTGTGCCGGAATGTCTTCATTCGCTTACTTGAAACATTTGCCTGTAGACTTCCTGAAGATCGACGGGAGTTTCGTAAAGGATATGCTGGACGACCCGATTAATCGGGCAATGGTCGAAGTGATCAATCACATCGGCCATGTTATGGGTAAGCAGACAATTGCCGAGTTTGTTGAAACTAACCAGATCGAACAGGCATTGCTTGAAATAGGTGTGGATTACGCTCAGGGGTATGTCATCGAGCGTCCGCAGTTGTTTACCTGTGACAGTTTGCAAAGTCGTCCTGCCAGACCGCAGCCGTTGTTGTTCAAAGCGCCTGGCACGTTCCGTTGAAGTCTCTCGCCGATCCTTGCCATCACAACTCAAAAGGAGCCGAACAGTGATCGACACATTCAACCGAACCGGACCCCTCATGGAAGCTGCAAGTTATCCTGCCTGGGCGCAACAGCTCATCAAGGATTGCAGCGAGAGCAAGCGCCGGGTTGTCGAACATGAACTTTATCAGCGCATGCGCGACAACAGACTCAGCGCGAAAACCATGCGCCAGTACCTCATCGGCGGCTGGCCTGTGGTCGAGCAGTTTGCCTTGTACATGGCGCAGAACCTGACCAAGACCCGCTTCGCCCGCCACCCCGGCGAAGACATGGCGCGGCGCTGGCTGATGCGCAACATCCGCGTCGAACTCAATCACGCCGATTACTGGATGCATTGGAGTCGCGCCCATGGCGTCAGCCTCGAAGATCTCCAGGCCCAGCAAGTGCCGCCGGAGCTGCACGCGCTGAGTCACTGGTGCTGGCACACCAGCTCAGCGGATTCGCTGATCGTGGCGATTGCCGCGACCAACTATGCGATCGAGGGGGCGACCGGGGAGTGGTCAGCGGTGGTCTGCTCGACCGGGGTCTACGCGGCAGCGTTCCCGGAAGAGGACCGCAAGCGCGCGATGAAGTGGTTGAAGATGCATGCCCAGTACGACGACGCCCATCCGTGGGAAGCGCTGGAAATCATCTGCACCCTGGCCGGCATGAACCCGAGCAAGGCTTTGCAGGCGGAATTGCGGCAGGCGATCTGCAAGAGTTATGACTACATGTACCTGTTCCTGGAGCGGTGCATGCAGCTTGAGACTTCGGAGCGCCTGCTGGTCAACCGCGAGCGCCGGACCGTAACCGAAAGCTGATCGAACTGTGGGAGCGAGCCTGCTCGCGAAAGCGGTGGGTCATGCAACGAATCGTTGTCTGACCCTCCCTCTTCGCGAGCAGGCTCGCTCCCACAATGATTTTTAGCCGGCCATCGCCAGCCGGTTCCGCCCCTCGCGCTTTGCGACATATAACGCACTGTCGGCGCGGCGCAATAAGCTGTCTGCCGACTCGCCCGGCAACAACGTTGAGCAACCCAGGCTCACGGTGATCTCGATCAACTGGCCATCGGCAAAATATTCCTCCGACTGCGTCGCCTGGCGCAAACGCTCGCCAACCATCGCCGCCGCTTCGCGACCGGTGTTGGACAGCAGGATCAGAAACTCTTCGCCGCCATAACGGAACACCATGTCGACGTTGCGCAGTTGCGCCTTGATCGACGCGGCAATGGCTCTGAGCACCTCATCACCGGCGCCATGCCCGTGGTCATCGTTGACCCGTTTGAAGTGGTCGATGTCGAGCATCAGCACCGACAGCGGCTGCGCATGGCGGCGCGACATGTCGATCTCGCGCTGCAAGGTCTGCTCCATGGCCACCCGGTTGCCGGCACCGGTCAACGGGTCGCGCAAGGCACTTTGCGTTGCGGCGCGATAGAGCAGGGCGTTGCGCATCGGGTACAGCAGGCAGGACAGCAGCGACTCGAGATCGCCCTGTTCCTTGTCGTTGAAACGCTGATTGCGGCGAAAGACCAGCTCGCCCATGTGCTCGCCTTCGTGGCTCAGGGTGTAGCTGACCGAGTGGTGGCCGCGCGCGCCGAACTCCAGGCGCAAGTCGCTGGCCTGATGCACATAGCTCAGCGCGTCCAGTGGCACCAGGCGTTGGATTTCGCGGAAGAACAGGCCAAGGATGCGCTGAGGCTCCAGGCTGGTTTGCAGTTGCAGGCTCATTTGCTGACGCAGTTGCGCCAGGCTGGTCGGGCGCTCGATCAGCGCCGGTAGTTGACCGAAGCCCAGGCGCTGCAATTTGGCACTGTCAAAGTCAATTGCATGGGTCTGGGAAGGAGATTTCATATGGCGTGAGCCCCTAAGCAGTAAGTCTGTCTTACAGGCTGGGTGAGAGCGGCTATGGGCTGCGCGTCGTACTGATCCATCAGTCCCGTAGGACGTTTGGCGTAAGTTTAGTCTGCCGCAAGACGATCAGTCAGCTATCGAAATCGGCGTTGCCCCATGGCCATCACACGGCATGTTTTGAGGGAATTTAGAGCGAAACCCGTGCCATTCGGTTCGATTTAATTTAAAGCTTTTCGAATCAAAGACTTGCTGATGGATGCCGGGCGGCCGCGCTGGGTTATTGGCGGCTTTGTGACGGTTATGAGCGGCAATGGCTTGCCGCGACAGCATTCTGCCGCGGCAACAAATGCGACGTATGGCGTTATTGGGCGTTGAAAGCCTGGCCATTGACGCCCGCGCTGTCCGGGCCCATCAGGTACAGATACACCGGCATGATCTCTTCCGGTGTCGGGTTGTTCAGCGGATTTTCCCCCGGATAAGCCTGCGCGCGCATGCTGGTGCGCGTACCGCCCGGGTTGATGCTGTTGGAGCGTACCGGCGCGACGCCTTCCACTTCATCGGCCAGGGTTTGCATCAGGCCCTCGGTGGCAAATTTCGACACACCGTAAGCGCCCCAGTACGCGCGCCCCTTGCGCCCGACGCTGCTCGAGGTGAACACCACCGAAGCATCCTGGGACAGCTTGAGCAACGGCAGCAGGGTGCTGGTCAGCATGAACATCGCGTTGACGTTGACCTGCATGACGCGCATGAAGTTTTCGCCGGAGAGTTGCTCGATCGGCGTGCGCGGGCCGATGATCGAGGCGTTGTGCAGCAGGCCGTCGAGATGGCCGAACTCGGTTTCGATCATTGCGGCCAGCTCATCATATTGATGGGGCAGGGCGGTCTCGAGGTTGAACGGGATCACCGCTGGTTGCGGGTGGCCCGCTGCTTCGATTTCGTCGTAGACCTCGGTCAGATTGGCTTCGGTCTTGCCCAGCAGCAACACGGTGGCACCGTGGGCGGCATAGGTTTTCGCCGCAGCCGCGCCGATGCCGCGCCCGGCACCGGTGACCAGAATGACCCGATCCTTGAGCAATTCAGGGCGAGCGGTGTAATCAAACATAAGAACCTCACAATCCATTTCATGAAGACCTGCTTCACCCCTGTGGCGAGGGGATTTATCCCCGTTCGGCGGCGAAGCCGTCGCAAAACCTGTGTGTCACATCGCCTGGATAAAAGCGGGGGCCGCTTCGCAGCCCAGCGGGGATAAATCCCCTCGCCACACAGGGAGCTTGCAACATTCAGGTCGGCAGCTGCACAACCCAGCGGGGATAAATCCCCTCGCCACACAGGGAGTTTGCAGCAGTCAGGTCAGCAGCTGCACAGCGCGCTGTCGAGCACCTTGCGCAACTCCAGCGGGTGATCCACCACCACGTCCGCGCCCCAGTGCCGCGGGTTGTCGTCCGGGTGGATGTAGCCGTAAGTCACCGCAGCGGTCTTGGTCCCGGCATCGCGGCCCGATTCGATATCACGCAGATCATCGCCGATGAAGAGGACCGTCGACGGATCCAGATCAAGCATCTTGCAGGCGAGGATCAGCGGCTCCGGATCCGGCTTGCTGTTCTTCACATGATCCGGGCAGATCAGCAGCGCCGAACGCTCGGCCAGCCCCAGACGCTGCATGATGGGCTCGGCGAAGCGCACCGGTTTGTTGGTGACCACGCCCCAGATCAGGTTGGCCTTTTCGATATCGGCGAGCAGTTCGCCCATGCCGTCGAACAGTTTACTGTGCACTGCGCAACCGACCAGATAGCGCTCGAGAAACTCCTGGCGCAGTTCCTCGAAGCCCGGCGATTCCGGATCCATCGAAAACGTCACCGCGACCATGGCCTTGGCGCCGCCGGAAATCTCGTCGCGGATGTGCTTGTCGTTGATCGGCGGCAGACCGCGATCGGCGCGCATCGCCTGGCAGATGGCGATGAAGTCCGGCGCGGTGTCGAGCAGGGTGCCGTCCATGTCGAAAAGTACCGCTCTGATGGCCATCGGCTTATTCCTCGCGCAGGGTCTGGATCATGTAGTTGACGTCAACGTCGTTGGCCAGCTTGTAGTGCTTGGTCAGCGGGTTGTAGGTCAGGCCGATGATGTCCTTGACGGTCAGGCCGGTCATGCGGCTCCACGCGCCGAGCTCGGACGGGCGGATGAATTTCTTGAAGTCGTGGGTGCCGCGCGGCAGCAGCTTCATGATGTATTCGGCGCCGATGATCGCGAACAGGTACGCCTTGGGGTTGCGGTTGATGGTCGAGAAGAATACCTGGCCGCCCGGCTTGACCATGCGGAAACAGGCGCGGATCACCGAGGATGGATCCGGCACGTGCTCGAGCATCTCCAGGCAGGTGACCACGTCGAACTGCTCGGGCATTTCCTCGGCGAGGGCTTCGGCGGTGATCTGGCGGTATTCGACGCTGACCCCGGATTCCAGCTGATGCAGTTGTGCGACCGCCAGCGGCGCTTCGCCCATGTCGATGCCCATCACCGTGGCGCCACGCTGAGCCATGGCTTCGCTGAGGATGCCGCCGCCGCAGCCGACGTCGAGGACTTTCTTGCCGGCCAGATTGACTCGTTCGTCGATCCAGTTGACCCGCAGTGGGTTGATGTCGTGCAGCGGCTTGAATTCGCTTTCGCGGTCCCACCAGCGATGGGCCAGGGCCTCGAATTTGGCGATTTCGGCGTGGTCGACGTTGCTCATGTTCAATTCCTCGAAAAACCTGAAAAGGGCTGTAGCCGCGGATATTGCGCCGCGGTGTTTACGATTCGGTGTGGCCGCTGATGCGCTGGCCCCAGTGGCGGGCGGTCGCGCCCAGCTGTTGTTCGTCCATGCGGGTCAGGCGCCGGTCGTCGAGCAGTTGCTTGCCGGCAACCCACAGGTGTTTCACGCAATCACGCCCGGTCGCATAGATCAGCTGCGACACCGGGTCATACACCGGTTGCTGCGCCAGACCGGACAGGTCGAAAGCGACGATGTCCGCGGCTTTGCCGATCTCCAGCGAGCCGACCTGCGCCTCGATCCCCAGCGCACGGGCGCCATTGAGAGTGGCCATGCGCAAGGCGCGATGGGCGTCCAGCGCAGTGGCAGAGCCGGCGACGGCTTTGGCCAGCAGGGCGGCGGTGCGGGTTTCGCCGAGCAGATCCAGATCATTGTTGCTCGCCGCGCCATCGGTGCCGACGGCGACGTTCACCCCAGCCTGCCACAAGCGTTCGACCGGGCAGAAGCCGCTGGCCAGTTTCAGATTGGATTCCGGGCAGTGGATCACGCTGCTGTTGCTTTCTACCAGCAGCGCGAGGTCGTCATCGCTGATCTGGGTCATGTGCACCGTCTGGAAGCGCGGGCCGAGCAGGCCAAGGCGGCCCAGGCGCGCCAGTGGCCGTTCGCCGGTTTGCTCGACGGCCTGCTGCACTTCGAATGCGGTTTCATGCACATGCATGTGGATCGAGGCGTCAAGCTCCTCGGCGATCACCCTGATTTTCTCCAGGTTCTCATCACCGACGGTGTAGGGTGCATGCGGGCCGAAAGTAATCTTGATGCGTTCGTGATGCTTGAGGTCGCCGAACAATTCGACGCCCTGACGAATGGCTTCGTCGGCACTGCTGGCGCCGGGGATCGGGAAATCGAGGATCGGAATGGCGATCTGCGCACGGATGCCGCTGTTGTGTACGCGCTCGCTGGCGACTTTCGGGAAAAAGTACATGTCAGAGAAGCAAGTGATGCCGCCCTTGATCTGCTCGGCGATGGCCAGATCGGTGCCGTCGCGGACGAAATCCTCATCGACCCATTTGCCTTCGGCCGGCCAGATGTGGTTTTCCAGCCAGGTCATCAGCGGCAGATCGTCAGCCAAGCCACGGAACAGCGTCATCGCCGCGTGGCCGTGGGCATTGATCAGTCCCGGCGCCAACAGAACATCCGGCAGTTCGCGGATTTCTGTCGCGTTACACTTCAACGCTTCGGCGCGCGGGCCGATAAACACGATGCAACCGTCACGGATGCCCAGGCCGTGCTCCTTGAGCACCACGCCTGCCGGTTCGACGGGGACCAGCCAGGTCGGCAGCAATAACAGGTCGAGCGCAATGGCAGGTTTCGGCATCGAGGGTCGGTTCCAGTGCTTTTGTAAAGGATGGCGAAGTATACCCGAGCGTCTTCGCGGGGGGATCGCTATAATCGGCGGCTTTTGTTCATGAGTGCGGGGTGTGGGATGCGCGATCGACTGTTGGCTGCGGAGAAAGTAAAGGCCATCGATTGGCGTGATGGCGCGCTGCACCTGCTGGATCAGCGTATTTTGCCGTTCGAGGAAACCTGGATCGCCTACACCAGCGCCGCCGGCGTGGCCGAGGCGATTCGCTCGATGGTCGTGCGGGGCGCGCCGGCCATCGGCATCAGTGCGGCTTATGGCATCGTCCTCGCGGCGCGGGCGCGGATTGCCGAGGGCGGCGACTGGTACGCGGCGCTGGAAGAGGATTTCGCTCTGCTGGCCGATTCGCGTCCGACCGCGGTCAATCTGTTCTGGGCGCTGGGGCGCATGCACGATCGCCTGGATCGGCTGAAAAGCAACGCCGATCCGCTGGCGGCGCTGGAAGCCGAAGCTATCGCCATTCATGAAAGCGACCGCGAGGCCAACCTGACCATGGCGCAGCTTGGTGTCGATCTGATCCGCAAGCATCAGGGCAACGCTCAAGCCATCCTGACCCACTGTAATACCGGCGCGCTGGCCACCGGCGGGTTCGGTACTGCGCTGGGGGTGATCCGCGCTGCTTATATAGAAGGCATGGTCGAGCGCGTTTACGCCGACGAAACCCGGCCATGGTTGCAGGGCTCGCGGCTGACCGCGTGGGAGCTGGCCAACGAAGGCATCCCGGTGACCCTGAATGCCGACTCCGCCGCCGCGCACATCATGAAAACCAAAGGCGTGACCTGGGTGATCGTCGGCGCTGACCGCATCACCGCCAATGGCGACGTGGCGAACAAGATTGGCACCTATCAACTGGCAGTCAACGCCATGCACCACGGCGTGCGCTTCATGGTCGTGGCGCCAAGTTCGACCATCGACATGAACCTCGCCAGCGGCGATGACATCCCGATCGAGGAGCGTGATGGCGCCGAACTGCTCGAAGTTGGCGGTAAACGCGTCGGTGCCGATGTTGAAGCGTTCAACCCGGTGTTTGATGTCACTCCGGCGGATCTGATTGACGCGATCGTCACCGAGAAAGGCATCGTCGAACGCCCGGACACCGCGAAAATGGCCCAGCTGATGTGTCGCAAGCGCCTGCATTGACAGGCTTTGGTGTTGTGTTGAGCCATTCGCGAGCAGGCTCGCTCCCACAGGTTTTGTGAACGCCACTGGCCTGTGTGGGAGCGAGCCTGCTCGCGAAGAGGTCGGTAATGTCAATAAACATCGCTAATTCAGACCCCGATTTCACATTCAACCAAGCTCTGAGCCTCTCTCGTCCCCCTCAAGCCTGTCATCGGTCAACTAACTATGCTCCATGCGCATCTGGGGGATAGGTGCGTGGCGGCCTTTGTGATAACATCCGGCGTTTTCCGAGGCGGCTCCACGGAGCTGTCTTTACTGCGCAAATCCGCGATCCAATGTTGATTTGTCGTAAGTCGGCGCATGGCACTCGGCCGGCCCCGACGAGCTTCGTTGCTCCCACATGGATATGACGAAGTTTCACCAGAAAAAGGAATCAGGCTTCTCATGGGCGAACTGGCCAAAGAAATCCTCCCGGTCAATATCGAAGACGAGCTGAAACAGTCCTACCTCGACTACGCAATGAGCGTGATCGTCGGCCGTGCACTGCCGGATGCGCGCGATGGCCTCAAGCCCGTGCACCGTCGCGTACTGTTCGCGATGAGCGAGCTGGGCAACGACTACAACAAGCCGTACAAGAAATCTGCCCGTGTCGTCGGCGACGTGATCGGTAAGTATCACCCGCACGGCGACACTGCCGTGTACGACACCATCGTTCGTATGGCCCAGCCTTTCTCCCTGCGCTACCTGCTGGTCGACGGCCAGGGCAACTTCGGTTCGGTCGACGGCGACAACGCCGCGGCCATGCGATACACCGAAGTGCGCATGACCAAGCTGGCGCACGAGCTGCTGGCTGACCTGCACAAGGAAACCGTGGACTGGGTGCCGAACTACGACGGCACCGAACTGATCCCGGCGGTCATGCCGACCCGCGTGCCGAACCTGCTGGTCAACGGTTCCAGCGGTATCGCCGTAGGCATGGCGACCAACATTCCGCCGCATAACCTCGGTGAAGTCATCGACGGTTGCCTGGCCCTCATCGACAACCCTGAGCTGACCGTCGATGAGCTGATGCAATACATTCCCGGTCCGGACTTCCCGACGGCTGCGATCATCAACGGTCGCGCCGGCATCATCGAAGCCTACCGCACCGGTCGCGGACGCATTTACATGCGTGCCCGCTCGATCATCGAAGACATCGACAAGGTCGGTGGCCGTCAGCAGATCGTCATCACCGAGCTGCCTTACCAGCTGAACAAGGCGCGTCTGATCGAGAAAATCGCCGAGCTGGTCAAAGAGAAGAAGCTCGAAGGCATCACCGAGCTGCGCGACGAGTCCGACAAGGACGGTATGCGCGTCGTGATCGAACTGCGTCGCGGCGAAGTGCCGGAGGTGATCCTCAACAACCTCTACGCCCAGACCCAGCTGCAATCGGTGTTCGGTATCAACATCGTCGCGCTGATCGACGGCCGCCCACGCATCCTCAACCTCAAGGATCTGCTGGAAGCCTTCGTCCGTCACCGTCGCGAAGTGGTTACCCGCCGTACCGTGTTCGAACTGCGCAAGGCGCGCGAGCGTGGGCACATTCTCGAAGGTCAGGCTGTTGCGCTGTCGAACATCGATCCGGTAATCGCCCTGATCAAGGCTTCGCCAACACCGTCGGAAGCCAAGGAAGCGCTGATCAGCACGCCTTGGGAATCTTCGGCTGTGGTGGCGATGGTTGAGCGTGCCGGTGCCGATTCGTGCCGTCCGGAAAACCTCGATCCGCAATACGGTCTGCGCGAAGGCAAGTACTTCCTCTCGCCAGAACAGGCGCAAGCCATTCTCGAACTGCGCCTGCACCGTCTGACCGGTCTGGAGCACGAGAAGCTGCTGGCCGAGTATCAAGAGATCCTCAACCAGATCGGCGAGCTGATCCGCATCCTCAACAGCGCTGTGCGCCTGATGGAAGTGATCCGCGAAGAGCTGGAAGTGATCCGCGCCGAATACGGCGATGTGCGCCGCACCGAAATTCTCGATGCCCGTCTCGACCTGACCCTGGGTGACATGATCCCGGAAGAAGAACGCGTCGTGACCATCTCCCACGGTGGCTACGCCAAGACCCAGCCGCTGGCTGCGTACCAGGCTCAGCGTCGTGGTGGCAAAGGCAAATCGGCTACCGGCGTCAAGGACGAGGACTACATCGCTCACCTGCTGGTTGCCAACAGCCACACCACGCTGCTGCTGTTCTCCAGCAAGGGCAAGGTGTACTGGCTCAAGACCTACGAAATTCCGGAAGCATCCCGCGCGGCCCGTGGTCGTCCGCTGGTCAACCTGCTGCCGCTGGATGATGGTGAATACATCACCACCATGCTGCCGGTCGAGGAATACACCGAAGGTCACTACATCTTCATGGCCACCGCCAACGGCACCGTGAAGAAGACCCCGCTGGAATCCTTCAGCCGTCAGCGCAGCGTCGGTCTGATCGCTCTGGAGCTGGACGAAGGCGACGTGCTGATCTCTGCGGCCATCACCGATGGCGAGCGCGAAGTGATGCTGTTCTCCGACGGCGGCAAGGTCACCCGTTTCAAAGAGTCCGACGTGCGTGCCATGGGCCGTACCGCTCGCGGTGTGCGCGGCATGCGTCTGCCGGAAGGGCAGAAGCTGATTTCCATGCTGATTCCGGAAGAAGGCAGCCAGATCCTCACCGCTTCCGAGCGTGGTTATGGCAAGCGCACCGCGATCACCGAGTTCCCTGAGTACAAGCGTGGCGGCCAGGGCGTGATCGCCATGGTCAGCAACGAGCGTAACGGCCGTCTGGTCGGCGCAGTTCAGGTGCTCGACGGCGAAGAAATCATGCTGATCTCCGATCAGGGCACCCTGGTGCGTACCCGTGTCGACGAAGTATCGAGCCTGGGTCGTAACACTCAGGGCGTGACGCTGATCAAGCTGGCCAAGGATGAAACCCTGGTCGGCCTGGAGCGGGTTCAGGAGCCTTCGGAAATCGAAGGCGAAGAGCTCGAAGGTGAAGAGGGCGAGGAAATCGCAGGCAGCGTCGGTATCGACGAAGCAGGTGAAGACCAGCAACTCGACGCCGCAGCAGACGAAGAACCGCAGGAATAAGCGGACAAACGAGGGGGCGGATGAGAATTCGCCCCCTTGTTATTTGTCCAGTATGAAAATTGCAACACTGCGGATGATCGTTCCCACGCTCTGCGTGGGAATGCCGCTGGGGACGCTCCGCGTCCCATGACGCAGAGCGTCATTGGATGCATTCCCACGCGGAGCGTGGGAACGATCAGCCGCAAACCAAAAGATTCAAGTGACCACCAAATCAGAGCGAGATTGGATGTGAGCAAGCGAGCCTATAACTTCTGCGCCGGTCCGGCGGCGCTGCCTGAAGCTGTCCTGCAGCGCGCCCAGGGTGAACTCCTTGATTGGCACGGCAAGGGTCTGTCGGTCATGGAAATGAGCCATCGCAGCGATGAGTTCGTGTCCATTGCCACCCAGGCCGAGCAGGATCTGCGTGACCTGCTGAATATCCCGTCGAACTACAAAGTTCTGTTTTTGCAGGGCGGCGCCAGCCAGCAGTTCGCACAGATCCCGCTGAACCTGTTGCCTGAAGGCGGCTCGGCCGACTACATCGACACCGGTATCTGGTCGCAGAAAGCCATCGAAGAAGCCTCGCGCTACGGCCACGTCAACGTTGCTGCCACTGCCAAGCCTTACGACTATTTCGCCATCCCAGGCCAGAACGAGTGGAATCTGTCGAAAGACGCCGCGTACGTTCACTACGCGCCGAACGAAACCATCGGCGGTCTGGAATTCCAGTGGATCCCGCAAACCGGTGACGTACCGCTGGTGGCGGACATGTCTTCGGACATCCTCTCGCGCCCGGTCGATATTTCGCGTTTCGGCATGATCTACGCCGGCGCGCAGAAGAACATCGGCCCGAGCGGCATCGTCGTCAACATCATCCGCGAAGACTTGCTCGGCAAGGCCCGCTCGCTGTGCCCGACCATGCTTAATTACAAGGTCGCGGCCGATAACGGCTCGATGTACAACACCCCGCCGACCCTAGCCTGGTACTTGTCCGGCCTGGTATTCCAGTGGCTGAAAGAGCAGGGCGGCGTCGAAGCGATCGCCAGGCTCAACGACGTCAAGCAGCGCACCCTGTACGACTTCATCGATGCCAGCGGCCTCTACAGCAACCCGATCAACAAGTCGGATCGCTCGTGGATGAACGTGCCGTTCCGTCTGGCTGATGATCGTCTGGACAAGCCGTTCCTCGCCGGTGCCGACGAGCGCGGCCTGCTCAACCTCAAGGGCCACCGCTCGGTGGGCGGCATGCGCGCCTCCATCTACAACGCCGTCGACATCACCGCGGTCAACGCGCTGGTGGCGTACATGGCGGAATTCGAGAAGGAACACGGCTGATGTCCGAGCAAGAACTCAAGGCACTGCGCGTTCGCATCGACGCTCTGGACACCAAAGTCCTCGAGCTGATCAGTGAGCGTGCGCGTTGCGCCCAGGAAGTCGCCCGCGTGAAGATGGCCTCGCTGGCCGAAGGCGAAGTGCCGGTGTTCTATCGTCCCGAGCGCGAAGCTCAGGTGCTCAAGCGTGTGATGGAGCGCAATCAGGGGCCGCTGGGCAACGAAGAAATGGCGCGGCTGTTCCGCGAAATCATGTCGTCGTGCCTGGCGCTGGAGCAGCCACTGAAAGTGGCTTACCTCGGTCCTGAAGGCACTTTCACCCAAGCGGCAGCGATGAAGCATTTCGGCCACGCGGTGATCAGCAAGCCGATGGCGGCGATCGACGAAGTGTTCCGTGAAGTCGCCGCCGGTGCGGTGAATTTCGGCGTGGTGCCGGTGGAAAACTCCACCGAAGGTGCGGTCAACCACACGCTGGATAGCTTCCTCGAACACGACATGGTGATCTGTGGCGAAGTCGAGCTGCGCATCCACCATCATCTGCTGGTCGGCGAAAACACCAAGACCGACAGCATCAGCCGCATCTATTCCCATGCGCAGTCGCTGGCCCAGTGCCGCAAGTGGCTGGACGCGCATTACCCGAATGTCGAACGCGTCGCGGTGTCGAGCAACGCCGAAGCGGCCAAACGGGTCAAGGGTGAGTGGAATTCGGCGGCCATTGCTGGCGACATGGCGGCGGGGCTGTACGGCCTGACGCGTCTGGCCGAGAAGATCGAAGATCGCCCGGACAACTCGACGCGCTTCCTGATGATCGGTAACCAGGAAGTGCCGCCGACCGGCGACGACAAGACCTCGATCATCGTGTCGATGAGCAACAAGCCCGGCGCGCTCCACGAGCTGCTGGTGCCGTTCCACGACAATGGCATCGACCTGACTCGCATCGAAACCCGTCCGTCGCGCAGCGGCAAATGGACCTACGTGTTCTTCATCGACTTCGTCGGCCACCACCGTGATCCGTTGATCAAAGGTGTGCTGGAAAAGATCAGTCAGGAAGCAGTAGCACTCAAAGTGCTGGGTTCCTACCCGAAAGCAGTTCTCTAAGGGGCGGTAGCAAATGAGTGGCAACTTCCTCGCTCTGGCACAGCCGGGCGTGCAACAACTTTCGCCGTACGTTCCGGGCAAGCCTGTGGACGAACTGGCGCGCGAGCTGGATCTGGATCCGGCAAAAATCGTCAAACTGGCGAGCAACGAAAACCCATTGGGCGCCAGCCCGAAGGCATTGGCGGCGATCCGCGAAGAGCTGGCCGAGCTGACCCGCTACCCGGACGGCAATGGTTTCGCCCTGAAGTCGCTGCTCGCCGAGCAGTGCCGTGTCGAGCTGAACCAGGTCACGCTGGGTAATGGCTCAAACGACATTCTTGAGCTGGTTGCGCGTGCCTATCTGGCGCCGGGCCTGAATGCGGTGTTCAGTGATCACGCCTTCGCGGTGTATCCGATCGCGACTCAAGCAGTTGGCGCTCAGGCCAAAGTAGTTCCGGCCAAAGACTGGGGCCATGACCTGCCGGCCATGCTCGCAGCCATCGATGCCAACACCCGCGTGGTGTTTATCGCCAACCCGAACAACCCGACTGGCACCTGGTTCGGCGCAGAAGCGCTGGACGAGTTCCTGCAGGACGTTCCCGAGCATGTGCTGGTAGTCCTCGACGAGGCTTACATCGAGTACGCCGAAGGCAGTGATTTGCCGGACGGTCTCGACTTCCTCGCCGCATACCCGAACCTGCTGGTGTCGCGCACCTTCTCCAAGGCCTATGGCCTGGCCGCGCTGCGCGTCGGTTATGGCTTGTCGACACCTGTGGTGGCGGACGTGCTGAACCGTGTTCGTCAGCCATTCAACGTCAACAGCCTCGCGTTGGCGGCGGCGTGTGCGGCGCTGAAGGACGAGGAATATCTGGCACAAAGCCGTCAGCTCAACGAATCCGGCATGCAGCAGTTGCAGGCGGGTTTCCGTGAGCTGGGACTGAGCTGGATCGAGTCCAAAGGCAACTTCATCTGTGTCGATCTCGGCCAGGTCGCGGCGCCGATTTTTCAGGGCTTGCTGCGCGAAGGCGTGATCGTGCGTCCGGTGGCCAATTACGGCATGCCGAACCACCTGCGGGTGACCATCGGTCTGCCGGCAGAAAACAGCCGTTTCCTTGAGGCGCTGCGCAAGGTTCTGGCTCGTGGTTGATGTCACTGCGCTGCAACCTGCTGCACCTATGATCGGTCGCCTTGTGGTGGTTGGTCTGGGGCTGATCGGTGGTTCGTTTGCCAAGGGTTTGCGTGAAAGCGGCTTGTGCCGTGAAGTGGTCGGCGTCGATCTGGATCCGCAATCGCGCAAGCTCGCGGTCGAATTGGGTGTGGTCGATCGCTGTGAAGACGACTTGGCGGCGGCTTGCGTCGGTGCCGATGTGATTCAGCTGGCGGTGCCGATTCTGGCCATGGAAAAACTGCTCGCGCGTCTGGCTGTCATGGACCTGGGGCAGGCGATTCTTACGGATGTCGGCAGCGCCAAAGGCAACGTAGTGCGCGCGGCGACCGAGGCGTTCGGCGGCATGCCGGCGCGTTTCGTGCCGGGGCACCCGATTGCCGGTTCCGAGCAGAGCGGGGTGGAAGCCTCGAATGCTGAGCTGTTCCGCCGGCACAAGGTGATCCTGACGCCGCTCGAGCAGACCGATCCTGCCGCGCTGGCGGTGGTCGATCGCCTGTGGCGTGAACTGGGTGCCGATGTCGAGCACATGCAGGTCGAGCGTCACGACGAAGTGCTGGCCGCGACCAGTCATTTGCCGCATCTGCTGGCTTTCGGTCTGGTTGATTCGTTGGCCAAGCGCAATGAAAATCTGGAGATCTTCCGTTACGCTGCCGGTGGTTTTCGCGATTTCACAAGAATCGCCGGAAGCGACCCGGTGATGTGGCACGACATCTTCCTCGCCAACCGCGAGGCTGTCCTGCGCACACTCGATACATTTCGCAGCGACCTCGACGCCTTGCGCGACGCGGTCGATGCAGGGGATGGGCACCAATTGTTGGGCGTTTTCACGCGCGCCCGGGTTGCCCGCGAGCATTTCAGTAAAATCCTGGCCCGCAGGGCCTATGTGGACGCTATGAATTCCAACGATCTGATCTTCCTGGCTCAACCTGGTGGCCGCCTGTCCGGTCGGATTCGCGTACCGGGTGACAAATCGATTTCCCACCGTTCGATCATGCTCGGCTCGCTGGCCGAAGGCGTCACCGAAGTCGAAGGCTTCCTTGAGGGCGAAGACGCCCTGGCGACCTTGCAGGCGTTTCGCGACATGGGCGTGGTCATCGAAGGCCCGCATCACGGCCGCGTGACCATTCACGGTGTCGGCCTGCACGGCCTGAAACCTGCGCCTGGCCCGATCTACCTGGGCAACTCCGGCACCTCGATGCGTCTGCTCTCCGGCCTGCTGGCGGCGCAGAACTTCGACAGCACCTTGACCGGCGACGCTTCGCTGTCCAAGCGTCCGATGAATCGCGTGGCCAATCCGCTGCGGGAAATGGGCGCCGTGATCGAAACCGCTGCCGAAGGTCGCCCACCGATGACCATTCGCGGTGGCCACAAGCTCAAGGGTCTGACCTACACCATGCCGATGGCCAGTGCCCAGGTGAAATCCTGCCTGCTGCTTGCCGGTCTCTATGCTGAAGGCAAGACCACGGTGACCGAGCCGGCACCGACCCGCGATCACACCGAGCGCATGCTGCGTGGCTTCGGCTACCCGGTCAGCGTCGACGGCGCCACGGCGTCGGTCGAGTCCGGCGGCAAGCTCACCGCGACTCACATCGAAGTGCCGGGCGATATATCGTCGTCGGCGTTCTTCCTGGTCGCAGCCTCGATTGCCGAGGGTTCAGAGCTGGTGCTCGAGCACGTCGGCATCAACCCGACCCGCACTGGCGTGATCGATATCCTGCGACTGATGGGCGCCGATATCACTCTGGAAAACCAGCGTGAAGTGGGCGGCGAGCCAGTGGCTGACTTGCGCGTGCGGGCAGCTAAACTCAAAGGTATCGAGATTCCGCAAGAGCTGGTGCCGCTGGCCATCGACGAATTCCCGGTACTGTTCGTCGCGGCTGCGTGCGCCGAAGGGCGTACCGTGCTGACCGGCGCCGAAGAGCTGCGAGTCAAGGAATCCGACCGGATTCAGGTCATGGCGGACGGCTTGCTGGCGCTGGGCGTCAAGTGCGAACCGACCCCGGACGGCATCATCATCGACGGCGGCCAGATCGGCGGCGGTGAAGTGCACGGTCACGGCGACCACCGTATCGCCATGGCCTTCAGCGTTGCCTCGTTGCGCGCTACGGCACCGATCCGCATCCATGATTGCGCCAACGTCGCGACCTCGTTCCCCAACTTCCTCGCGTTGTGCGGGCAAGTCGGCATTCGTGTGGCACAAGAGGCTCAGTCGTGAAAAACATTGCACCGGTCATCACCATCGATGGGCCAAGCGGCTCCGGCAAAGGCACGGTCGCCGGGATTCTGGCCAAGCGTCTGGGCTGGAACCTGCTGGATTCCGGTGCGCTTTATCGCTTGCTCGCGTTTGCTGCGCACAACCATGGCGTCGACCTGACCAATGAAGAGCTGCTGAAGACATTGGCCGCTCATCTGGATGTGCAATTCATCGCCGCGACCGAAGGTCAGCTGCAGCGGATCATTCTAGAAGGCGATGAAGTCAGCGATGTCATTCGCACCGAAAGCGTCGGCTCCGGCGCCTCGCAAGTGGCTGCGCTGCCCGCTGTGCGCGAGGCGCTGCTGCAGCGCCAGCGTGCTTTCCAGGAAGCGCCGGGCCTGGTGGCCGACGGCCGCGACATGGGCACGGTGGTTTTTCCGGATGCACCACTGAAGATTTTCCTCACCGCCAGTGCCGAGGAGCGGGCGCGCCGTCGATATTTGCAGTTGAAGGGCAAAGTCGAGGGTGTTAGTCTGTCGAGTCTGCTAGATGAGATCCGTGCACGCGATGAGCGTGACACCCAGCGCGCAGTAGCCCCGCTCAAGCCGGCGGCCGACGCGATTCAGCTGGATTCAACGGAGCTTTCCATCGATCAGGTGCTTGAACGCATCATGAGCGAGATCGCCATTCGCGATATCGCCGGGTGACCAAGAGGGCCGCAGGGGACCAGTCATAGTCCTGCGGTGCTTCTTTTAAATGAAACTAACCCACACCGTCTGGGGTGTGGAGATGGGCGTTTACTTCGCCCTCATCTACAGGAATTAAAATGAGCGAAAGCTTTGCGGAACTCTTTGAAGAAAGCCTGAAAACCCTGAACCTTCAGGCAGGCTCCATCATCACCGGTGTTATCGTTGATATCGATTACCAGGCTCGCTGGGTAACCGTTCACGCTGGTCTGAAGTCTGAAGCACTCATCCCGCTTGAGCAGTTCTACAACGATGCTGGCGAACTGAACATCAACGTTGGTGATGAAGTTCACGTTGCTCTGGATTCGGTTGAAGACGGCTTTGGCGAAACCAAGCTGTCCCGTGAAAAAGCCAAGCGCGCTGAATGCTGGATCGTTCTGGAAGCAGCCTTCGCAGCCGAGGAAGTGGTCAAGGGCGTTATCAACGGTAAGGTTAAAGGCGGCTTCACTGTCGACGTTAACGGCATCCGTGCGTTCCTGCCAGGTTCCCTGGTTGACGTCCGTCCAGTGCGCGACACCACGCACCTGGAAGGCAAAGAGCTGGAATTCAAGGTCATCAAGCTGGACCAGAAGCGCAACAACGTTGTCGTTTCCCGTCGCAGCGTCCTCGAAGCCGAGAACTCCGCCGAGCGTGAAGCTCTGCTGGAATCCCTGCAGGAAGGCCAGCAAGTCAAAGGTATCGTCAAAAACCTCACCGATTACGGCGCATTCGTCGATCTGGGTGGCGTGGACGGCCTGCTGCACATCACCGACATGGCCTGGAAGCGCATCAAGCATCCTTCCGAGATCGTCAACGTTGGTGACGAGATCGACGTCAAGGTTCTGAAATACGATCGCGAACGCAACCGTGTTTCCCTGGGCCTGAAGCAACTGGGCGAAGATCCATGGGTTGCTATCAAAGCCCGTTACCCAGAAGGCACTCGCGTTACCGCTCGTGTAACCAACCTGACCGACTACGGCTGCTTCGCTGAGCTGGAAGAAGGCGTTGAAGGTCTGGTACACGTTTCGGAAATGGACTGGACCAACAAGAACATCCACCCTTCGAAAGTCGTACAAGTCGGCGACGAAGTGGAAGTCATGGTTCTGGACATCGACGAAGAGCGTCGTCGTATCTCCCTGGGCATCAAGCAGTGCAAGTCGAACCCATGGGAAGACTTCTCTGGCCAGTTCAACAAGGGCGACAAGATCTCCGGCACCATCAAGTCGATCACCGATTTCGGTATCTTCATTGGTCTGGACGGCGGCATCGACGGTCTGGTTCACCTGTCCGACATCTCCTGGAACGAAGTGGGCGAAGAAGCCGTACGTCGTTTCAAGAAGGGCGACGAGCTGGACACCGTCATCCTGTCGGTTGACCCAGAGCGCGAGCGCATCTCCCTGGGCATCAAGCAACTGGAAAGCGATCCGTTCTCCGAGTACGTCTCGGTTAACGACAAGGGCGCTATCGTGACCGGTACCGTGAAAGAAGTTGACGCCAAAGGCGCCATCATCGTTCTGGCCGACGACATCGAAGCTACCCTGAAAGCCTCCGAAATCAGCCGTGACCGCGTTGAAGACGCGCGCAACGTTCTGAAAGAAGGCCAGGAAGTTGAAGCCAAGATCATCAGCGTTGACCGTAAGAGCCGCGTAATCCAGCTCTCGATCAAGTCGAAAGACGACGCTGAAGAGAAAGAAGCCATCCAGAGCCTGAAAGCAGCTCCGGAAGGCGAAGCAGCTGACACCACCATGGCGGCACTGCTGCGTCAAGCAATGGCCAAACAGAACTGAGTTCTGCTTGATCATTAAAAAGGGCGACTTCGGTCGCCCTTTTTTGTGCCTGCGATTTGTTCTTTGTACGTCCGTGCATGAAACCAATGGCTTCGCCTGCGGGTCTGTTTCTTTAATCGGATCAATCGCCTATTCGCGACTAAGCTTGATCTTGAGCATTAGTCGTCAGGCTTGCCTGGCATAAGGAAGTGGATGAACAAGTTACTTGTTGTTGCAGTGGTCTTGGCGCTGACAGGGTGCACTACCAGTGCGAAAACCCATGCCGTGCGCGGCGTCAGTGGTATCGAGGTCGATTGCTCCGGGTTGGGGTCCGGTTGGGAAAAGTGCCAGAAGCGTGCAGCGAAGGAGTGCAAAGGTAAGGGCTACAAGGTCATCACCCGCTCTGATGATGCCAAAGATGAAGATGAATACCCGTTTGGCTTCAATCCCGCAGGCTTTGTAACCCGGACCATGCTGGTGATGTGTCGTTAGGGAAGTGGCGATCCGACTCGCCACTGGACTGCCCTGAAAATGGGCGTTTTGACCCCGGGAAAGATATGTCAATCCCTGGGCTGTTCAAAATCTTCCGGGCATGCTAAAACCTTTCAAGCGCTGATCTAGCTGCTTGAAAAAGAAGGGAAAAATATGACGAAGTCGGAGTTGATCGAACGAATTGTCACCCATCAAGGGCTACTCTCATCCAAGGATGTGGAGCTGGCCATCAAGACCATGCTTGAACAAATGTCTCAGTGCCTCGCCACCGGTGATCGTATCGAGATCCGTGGATTTGGCAGCTTCTCCCTGCACTACCGCGCGCCACGTGTCGGCCGCAACCCAAAGACCGGCCAGTCTGTCAGTCTGGACGGTAAATTCGTTCCGCATTTCAAACCGGGCAAGGAATTGCGTGACCGCGTGAACGAGGAAGAGGAGGAGGGGGTTTGACAGTCGCTATCTTTCAAGGGATTACTCATGCGTAACCTTAAGCGAATATTAATCGGTTTTTTTATACTTTTATTGATTTTGGTGATTCTGGCGTTTGTCCTCGAGAATCAGCAGTCGGTTTCGTTATTGTTTCTGGGTTTGTCTGGGCCTCAATTGCCGATTTCGTTGATCGTGGTTTTGGCTTTTCTTGTCGGGATGCTGATCGGGCCGGTGTTAGGCTGGTTATTGGGGCGCTCATCAAGAATTGCAGATAGAAACAGAGCTGTGCGCAAGCATTTGATGCAGTGAAAGGCTCATGTGCTTACTGCCAGGGCATGGCTATATCTAATAGTAAAACGCCTATGAAGCTGTAAAATGCGATCCTCTATTGGTTGTGAGGCACTCACACCCATTCAGATTGAATTTGATAAAGCTACGACGACTAGCTTTTTGCATTCATGGATTGGACAGCGCTTCCGAATCGCTGTCAGCAGCTCAAGGGCATGGTACCGCGTGAAAATTCTAGTAACCGGCGGCGCCGGGTTTATCGGCTCAGCAGTTATCCGTCACATCATTGCCAACACCGGCGATTCTGTCGTTAACGTCGATAAGCTGACCTACGCCGGCAATCTGGAGTCTTTGGCTGCTGTCAGTCAAAGCTCGCGTTATGCCTTTGAGCGCGTGGACATTTGTGATTGCGAACAAATGGATCGAGTTTTCCTCGAGCACCAGCCTGATGCCGTCATGCATTTGGCGGCAGAGTCGCACGTTGATCGCTCCATATCGGGTCCGTCGGAATTCATCCAGACCAACATCATTGGTACCTACACGCTTCTGGAATCAGCGCGTCATTACTGGAGCGGCCTGGAGCAAGGTCGTAAAGCCGTTTTTCGCTTTCATCATATCTCTACTGATGAAGTGTATGGCGACCTGGAAGGGCCTGAAGATCTGTTTACCGAAACCACGCCATACCAGCCAAGTTCGCCTTACTCTGCCAGCAAGGCCAGCTCCGATCACTTGGTTCGCGCGTGGTCTCGCACCTATGGTCTGCCGACCCTGGTTACCAATTGTTCGAATAACTATGGTCCGTACCACTTTCCGGAAAAGCTGATTCCGCTAATCATACTCAACGCTCTAGAAGGCAAGGCGCTACCGGTTTACGGCAAGGGCGACCAGGTACGTGACTGGCTGTATGTCGAGGATCACGCTCGTGCACTCTACAAAGTCGTCACCGATGGCGTCATCGGCGAGACTTACAACGTTGGTGGCCACAACGAGAAACAAAATATCGAAGTAGTGCATGCCCTCTGCGCGCTGCTTGATGAGTTGCGCCCGGCTTCGCCTCACCGCCCCCATGCGAGGCTGATCACTTACGTGCAGGACCGCCCCGGTCATGATCAGCGCTACGCGATTGATGCAAGCAAGATACAGAAAGAGCTCGGTTGGTCGCCGGAAGAAACGTTTGATAGCGGTATCCGCAAGACTGTGGAGTGGTACCTGAACAACACTGAATGGGTCGCGCATGTGAAGAGCGGCAGCTATCAGCAGTGGATTGATCAGAACTACGCAGATCGTGCGGGCAAGGCATGAAAATCCTTCTTCTGGGAAAAAACGGCCAGGTCGGTTGGGAGTTGCAGCGCTCTCTCGCGCCGCTCGGTGAGTTGGTGGCACTGGATCGTCAATTAGCCGATGGCCTGTGCGGTGACCTGAGCAATATTGATGGGTTACGAGCAACTCTCCGCGCAATCAGGCCAGATGTCGTTGTCAATGCGGCCGCTTACACCGCAGTTGACAAGGCTGAAGCCGAGACTGAGTTGGCAGATCTTGTGAACGCCTGTGCTGTTGGAGTATTGGCACAAGAGGTGAAAGCGCTCGGCGGGTGGCTGGTTCATTACTCGACAGACTATGTCTTCGATGGGCATGGATCTGCACCATGGCGGGAGAGCGATGCCGTGGCTCCGGTAAATCACTACGGTGCCAGCAAGCTTGCGGGAGAGCGATTGATCATCGAATCCGGCTGCAAGCATCTTATCTTTCGCACCAGTTGGGTGTATGGCGCTCGTGGCAATAATTTCGCCAAAACGATGTTGCGCCTGGCAAAGGAGCGCGAAAGTCTGAGCATTATCGCTGATCAGATTGGCGCGCCAACCGGCGCAGACCTGATTGCGGAAGTCAGTGCTTTAACCCTCCAACAGGCTTTGCTGCGTCCTGAATTGTCAGGTCTTTATCACTTGGCGGCCGCTGGTGAGGTTTCTTGGTATGGGTATGCCACTCATGTGATTGACTTCGCTAAAGCGCAAGGGAAAGAGCTCCGTGTGAAGGACATTAATGCGATCGAGACTTCAGCCTATCCAACGCCTGCACGCCGCCCGCTGAACTCTCGGTTGAGCACCGGGAAACTGCGGGACAGTTTTTCTTTGCACTTGCCCGATTGGCGCAGTGGTGTAACCCGAATGCTTATGGAAGTTCTAGATAAATGACCACGACAACGCGCAAAGGCATCATTCTCGCTGGTGGTTCGGGTACTCGTCTGCACCCACTGACCCTTGGCGTGTCCAAGCAAATGCTGCCGATCTACGACAAGCCGATGATCTTCTATCCCTTGTCTGTGCTGATGCTGGCGGGGATGCGCGAAATTCTGATTATTTCCACGCCCGAAGATTTGCCTGGCTTCCAAAAGCTGTTGGGTGACGGCAGCCAATATGGCATCAAGCTGTGTTACGCCGAACAGCCAAGCCCGGATGGGCTGGCTCAGGCTTTCATTATCGGTGGAGAGTTCATTGGTGATGATCCCTGCTGTCTGATCCTGGGGGACAATATATTCTACGGTCAGCACTTCTCGGACAATCTACGTTCCGCATGCCTGCGAGAGGAGGGTGCCACTATCTTCGGGTATCACGTTTCTGATCCCGAGCGCTTTGGTGTGGTTGAGTTTGACGCTAATGGATCAGCATTGAGTATCGAGGAAAAGCCGATAGTGCCCAAGTCCAGCTACGCTGTGACAGGCCTCTATTTCTACGATAATCAGGTTGTCGATATTGCCAAGAGGATCAAGCCATCCGCGCGCGGCGAGCTGGAAATAACCGATGTCAATCTGGCCTATCTCGAGCAAAAAACCCTTAAGGTCGAAATGCTCGGCCGCGGCTTCGCATGGCTTGATACCGGTACACATGATTCGCTGCTAGAGGCCAGTCACTTCGTGCATACCATCGAAAAGCGCCAGGGCTTGAAGGTCGCCTGCCTTGAGGAGATTGCTTACAGTAATGGCTGGATTGACATGGCGCAGTTGCGTGCTCAAGCCGAGCGCCTGAAAAAAACCGGCTATGGACAGTACCTGGAGAAGCTTCTGGATTCCGCAGTGCGCGAGGGCTGACATTGTTGGTGCAGTAGCCATTTTTCGTAGAGATTGTGATGTGGTTACGCCGAGCCGGGTTGATATTGGTTTGATATCGATCTTGTTCGGATGCTTTGAATATTAAGGACGTTTTTTGTGCCTTCCGCCGGGAGGGAGTTATTAATGTCCAGGTACAAGCTGTAGAATGTTCAGCAATCATACCGGTTCTTGCGACTCGCGGTCGTGGGCGGGCGGCTTCGCCTCATTGGGTACGCCTCATAAACGAAGCCCCACCCCAATCTTCGATTGGCAAGGATCCGGGTGTTGCGAATGGATTTGGATTTAGGCCGAGCGGCAGTTTTTTCTGGCGGCTTGGGGCAAGTATTTGCGTCAGTCAGGACGCACAAATGACCGGAAATATAACTGAACCCGTTTCTGGAAGTATCCACTGGAGAGGGGACTAAGGATTGAGAGCATGGAACTGATTCCCGTAATTATGTCTGGCGGAGTGGGCAGCCGGTTGTGGCCTGTTTCTCGAGAAACCCACCCAAAGCCGTTCATGGCGCTGCCAGATGGCCAGAATCTAATCCAGAAAACGTTCCTTCGTGCTTCGCGTCTGGAAGGTGTGGTGGAAGTTCTGACGGTGACCAACCGCGAACTCCTGTTCAAGACTGAAGATGAGTACAGCGCAGTCAATTCTGCCAAGCATGCTCAGGCTTTCATTCTTGAACCCTTTGGTCGCAATACAGCTGCGGCCGTTGCCGCAGCGGCACTACAACTCGAATCCACGCACGGCCCCGATGCCCAGATGCTGGTGTTGGCTGCTGACCACCTGATCAAAGACGAAAAGGCTTTCGCTGCGGCCGTCTCCAGCGCCATGGCGCTGGCTGCCGACGGTTGGTTGGTAACGTTTGGTATTCAGCCAACCTACCCTGAGACTGGTTTTGGTTACATTGAAGCGCAGAAGGATGCCCCTCTTAAAGGTGGCTTGAAAGTCGCGCGTTTTGTCGAAAAGCCTAACCTTGCAACCGCTCAAAATTATGTCGGCGCGGGCAACTACTACTGGAACTCCGGGATGTTCTGCTTCCGTGTGGGCTCCGTCCTGGAAGAGCTTCGTCAGCATGCTCCGGATGTAGTCGAGGCGGTTAGCATAACGATCGATAGCTCGCGTCTGACCTCGTCCGCCAAATACCGTTGCCTGGCCCTTGATGCCGAATCATTCGCAGCGGTGCCAGATATATCCATCGATTACGCGTTGATGGAGCGCTCTTCCAAAGTTGCGACTGTCCCCTGTGACATTGGTTGGAGTGACATCGGTTCGTGGAACGCTGTCAGCGAATTGACCGAACCCGATGAGAACGGTAACCGCTTTGAGGGCGAGGTACTGTCCCATGATTCGCGCAATAACTATGTCAACAGTGAAGATAGGTTGACTGCGCTTGTCGGCGTTGAGGACTTGCTGGTCATTGATACCCCTGACGCGGTGATGATTGCTCACAAAGATCACGCTCAAGACGTGAAGCATATTGTCAATCAGCTAAAGGCCTGCAGTCATACGGTGCACTTGCTTCACCGTACGGTGCATCGTCCGTGGGGTACTTACACCACGCTGGAAAACGGCGAGCGTTTCAAGATCAAACGCATTGTTGTGAAGCCTAAAGCTTCTTTGTCGCTGCAAATGCATCACCACAGAAGCGAGCACTGGATCGTTGTGAGTGGTATGGCAATCGTGGTCAACGATCAGCAGGAGCTGATGCTGAACACCAATGAGTCCACGTTTATTCGTGCCGGCCACCAGCATCGCCTGATGAACCCAGGAGTCATCGATCTGGTGCTGATCGAAGTGCAGAGTGGTGACTATCTGGGCGAAGACGACATCGTGCGTTTTGAAGATAATTACGGTCGCGTCGATAAATAACAAAACTGAACCCGAAGCGAGCCCTGCGCCTTGCGGGGTTCACGCGCCAGTGAAATCAAGCCTGGCGGTCCATTCTTGCCGTTGCCGCCTCTGGGCGGCATCGGACATTTCAGCTATGTGAGTAGAATGTATCCTCCTATCGTGACGCAGTGTTTCAAAGCCTATGACATTCGTGGTCAGGTTCCCGCTCAACTCAACGAAGATATTTCCTACCGCATTGGTCGCGCGCTCGTAGTTGAATTACGTGCGAAAAATTTCGTGGTTGGTCAGGATATGCGGCTTGAAAGTCCATCCTTGGCGGCAGCGCTGATGCGGGGCATTACCGAGGCCGGCGGCGATGTCATCGATATCGGGCTTTGCGGCACGGAGGAAGTTTACTTCGCCACAAGCCACTACAAAGTTGATGGCGGCGTGATGATTACCGCCAGCCACAATCCCAAAGGCTACAACGGGATGAAACTCGTCAAAGCAGAGTCTCGCCCTATCAGTGGTGACACGGGTCTTGATGCCATCCGCCAACGCGTCGAACAGGGTGACCTGGGTGACCTGGTGGCAGAAAAGGGGACAGTCCGTCAGGCGTTCGATAAGAGTGCCTACATCGACCATTTGCTGACTTACGTCGACATCAGCGCACTGAAACCTTTGAAAATCCTCGCAGACCCAGGTAATGGCGCAGCCGGCCCTGTACTCCAGGCGCTGGCCGCGCGACTACCTCTGAAGTTGCTGTTTATCAATGAAGAGCCTGATGGAACCTTCCCAAACGGCGTCCCAAATCCATTATTGCCTGAGAATCGCGAGTTGACGCGTGATGCACTACTGGCGAACCAGTGCGATATCGGACTGGCCTGGGATGGCGATTTTGACCGCTGCTTTTTCTTCGATGCGAATGGGCGTTTTATCGAGGGTTATTACCTGGTTGGCCTTTTGGCCGAAATGCTGCTCATAAAGCACCCTAGCAGCAAGATCATCCACGATCCTCGACTGACTTGGAACACCATCGAGCGCGTTGAGAAAGCGGGTGGTATCGCCGTGCAAAGTAAAACCGGCCATGCATTTATCAAGGAGCGTATGCGCGAGGAGGATGCAGTGTATGGCGGCGAAATGAGCGCTCACCACTACTTCCGTGATTTTGCGTACTGCGACAGCGGCATGATTCCGTGGTTGCTGGTAGCCGCTTTGATGTCGGCTAATGGAAAGAGCTTGGCTCAGTTAGTTGACGAACGAATTTCCGATTTTCCATGCAGCGGTGAAATCAATTATCGCGTTGATGATGTGCCGACGATTATTGAAAAAATACGCAAGGCCTATCTTCCGCTGAATCCAGCGATCGATATGACTGATGGCTTGAGCATGGACTTTGGTGACTGGCGTTTCAATCTTAGAGAGTCCAATACGGAATCTCTATTGCGATTGAACGTCGAATCTCGCGCCAATGAAGCCACGCTTTCATCGCAGCTTGCACTGCTTGAGGGGTTGATTTTAGGAGAGAACCAATGAGTTCTATGCTTAAAGCGCTCTGGAACTATCGCGGGTTTATCTCAGGAAGTGTCAAACGAGAGTTTCAGTCCAAATACAGAAATTCTTTGCTGGGTGCGTTGTGGACGATACTCAATCCGTTGGCGATGATTATCGTATATACCGTTATTTTCGCTGAGGTGATGAGAGCCAAGTTGCCGGGTGTCGAAGGCACCTTTGGATACAGTATCTACCTGTGCGCGGGGATACTTACTTGGGGGCTGTTTGCCGAACTGGTCGGGAGAAGTCAGACTGTTTTTCTCGATAATGCCAACTTGTTGAAGAAAATCAGTTTTCCACGGTTGTGCCTTCCAGTCGTGGTTGTCGCGAATGCCGGCATAAATTTCATCATCACATTCGGTCTTTTTACTGCTTTTCTAATCATTAGCGGTAATTTTCCTGGTTTGGCATTTCTTGCCTTGGTCCCGTTGCTGTTGATTCTGATCCTCTTTTCAATAGGGCTCGGCATTACATTGGGGGTGCTCAATGTGTTTTTCCGCGATGTCGGACAGTTCTTTGGGATCTTCATTACATTTTGGTTTTGGCTGACTCCCATCATCTATCCGATTACCGCGCTCTCCAAAGAGTTGCGCGTGTTTATTGACCTTAACCCGATGACCAGCCTTATGGCCGCCTTTCAAGGGGTTCTTGTTTCCGGTCAGTGGCCGCAATGGGAAACTTTGTGGCCGATCACCACCCTGGCGGTGTTTTTGTGTTTTGTGGGTATGCGTTTTTTCCGCAAGCACGCAGGCGAAATAGTGGACGAACTTTGATGGGTAGCATTACGGTTGTTGGACTGGGCAAAGCATACAAACAATATCGCACGCGTTGGGGGCGATTGGCTGAGTGGCTCATTCCCAAACTAAAGCCCCGACATACCCTTAAGTGGGTATTACAAGACATCAGCTTTTCTGTAAATGCAGGTGAGGCGGTAGGGATAATCGGGGTCAATGGTGCAGGCAAAAGCACGTTGCTGAAAATGATTACGGGCACTACCCAACCTACAACCGGGAGTGTAGACATAAATGGGCGAGTCGCCGCTCTGCTCGAGTTGGGTATGGGGTTTCACCCTGATTTTACGGGTAGACAGAATGCCTATATGGCCGGTCAGTTGCTTGGGCTTTCTCTGGAGGAGGTCTCTCTGCATATGGCGGAAATCGAGGCGTTCGCCGACATAGGTGATTACATTGATCAACCGGTGCGTGTGTATTCCAGCGGTATGCAGGTGAGGCTGGCATTTGCAGTGGCAACGGCAGTGCGTCCAGAGATTCTCATCGTCGATGAAGCCTTGTCGGTGGGGGACGTTGCTTTTCAGCGAAAGTGCTATCGACGGATTGAACAGTTTCGTGAAAAGGGCACAACTCTGCTTTTTGTGACTCACGATACTGAAACAGTTAAAAAAATCTGCGATAAAGCGCTCTTCCTTCAGAATGGAAGTGTCGCCGCTTTTGGTGCTGCGAAAGACGTATGCGATACCTACGAACAAGTTTTGTTCGGCGGTGGGAAGAAATCGGCTCTGCCAGCCGCAAAGAGTGTCGAGGCTGTGGTTGATCCCAGCTTGCTGAGTAGTTGTGAACTTTCTTATGGCGACGGCCGCGCGGTTGTTGAGTCGATATGGATGGAAAGCTCGGAGGGGCATCCTGCCAACGTTTTTGGCAGCAACGATAGTTTGATACTGAAGTATCGCGTTCGTTTTACCGAGGAGGTGACACAGATCGCCTTTGCCTTCATGGTCAAGACGCGTGATGGTATTGCGCTGTTTGGTATGGATACCGCGGATATGCCTGAAGTGAAAGGCAGAACCTTCAGTGCCGGCGAAACGCTCCTGCTAAAATTTGAATTTGGTAATTCATTTGCCCCCGGAACCTATTACGTGAACTGCGGTGTACGGGATGACACGGGTGATGTTGCTTTGTTTTTGCATCGCCGTATTGATGTTGTCCTGTTTCGCGTGCGAGCAGATGAGGGTACGTTTGCGAAAACTGGCGTTATAAATGTCCCAGCAAAATTCGAACTTGCAATGGAGTAAGAGGGTGAGCATTTTAAAGGATTCTAAAACCTGCCCTGTATTTGTTCACTCTTTGTTTCGGGCGGGAAGTACTTACATATTTAGTGTTTTTAGAAGCTCGAGCGCAGGCTACTGGTGTTATCAGGAACCGATGAGCGAGTTTGTCTTGTCTGCGCGCAACGAGCGTGAAAGCATGCTTGCTGCAGATGACAATCTGGCAAAAGTGCTGCGTCATCCGGATATGAAGGGGGCGTATTATTCCGAGTTATATAGCGTATCTGACGAATGTATAACGAAGCTAGACGAGTCCTGCATCTATGATGGTTATTTTGCCACCACTCCAGAGCAGGCGGGCGTACCATACTTATCAGGTTTGATATCTTCGGCCAAAGGCAGACCACTTATACAAGAGTGTCGTACAAGCTCTCGTATCGGTGTGATCAAGCATGCATTGGGCGGTCGTCATATTTATCTCTGGCGAAATCCTTGGGATCAGTGGTGGTCTTACAAGGTGGATCACTACTTTGATGATGCAAATCAGATGTGTATCAATGGTGCGCATCACCCCGAAATAATTAATCGCTTGATCGACGAAATCGGATTCAACGGTTTGACGGAAGGGAACATTTTTCAGAAGTTTTCGTGGTTCTACCAGAACCGCTTGTCTCCGGAAAACAGTTACCTTGTTTTTTATGTGCTTTGGTTTCTAGGCTTGAAAGAAGGCCTGAAGCACTCTGAACTGCAGATCAATATTGATCGACTCAGCGACAGTTTAGAGTGCCGAAATGACACTACCCATGCTCTTAAGGAAATGGGTATCGACGGGCTCGATTTTTCTGAATGCTCAGTTCCTCAAGCCGTGTACGGTGCTAAAGACAAAGCTTTCTTCAACAGCGTTGAGCAACGGGCCCATGGTCTATTACTTCTATCAGGGACATCACAGACGCTTATTGATGAGGTTGTTGCGCTTCGTAAAGCAAGCGAGCCTCTGGTTTGGCAACGTGATTATAGAACCGATCCCGGCGCCAGTCTAATTCGGGATGCTGAAAGAGCGCGTGAATTAGTTCTCGGTTTTGAGAAGAGGGTGGTGGACGCGAGCGTTGATCATCAGCGGAAGTTACTTGGTGAGCACGAAAGATATAGCTCCATAGAAACAAGTTTGTTAGCCGAGACGGAAAAAGTAAGAGCACTTGACGCCAAGTGTTTGGAGTTTGCTGAAATCCTAGTCGAAGCTGAAACTAAAATATCGGAAGCGAACGCGGAGCGTCAGAAGGTCGAGGACAAACTCGTATTGAGGGAGGCTGAGTTTGAGTGTGCGCATTTGGAGTCTAAAGCGTTAGTGTTCGAACTTGAAAGACAGATTAAAGAATTAATGACGAGTGCTTCATGGCGGCTAACCAGGCCGTTGCGAGTTTTGAACAAGCTGATAAAGGACCCAGGTACTAATTTGAAGGCTTCTCCATTATTGAAGATCAAGCACAAGCTAAAATCTTTCATTTCTCGTTTAATGCGAAAGGCAGTTGAGAATCCGAGAATCAAGGGTTGGGCTGTCGGTTTTCTTTCGCGTCGCCCGGTATTGAAGGCCCGGCTTAAACGGATTGCGTGGGGAATGCAACAGAGTCATGTTGGCGCCGTGAGTCCATCCAACACCACGGTAGACACGTCAACTTCATATGCACAGCTTTCAAGTTTTAAGAAAAAAGGGAACGGTGAAGAGTTGAAATCACCCCTTGAGTCTTTTTTCTACTGAGTATTTATTTTGAAAAAAATATTGGCATTTAGCTTTTTTCCTGCATTTACGCCTGTCTCGAATGGTGGTGAATCTAGGGTTTTTAATTTTTACAGGTCTCTGAGTCGTACGCATCAAGTTACCTTGTTGAGCTCAACTCACCAAGGCAGTGATGAAGAGCGTGTCTTTCATGGTGTCAACTTTATCGAGCGTAGAATTCCTAAGGATATCGCGTTTAATGAAGTCTGGGCTGCACTGTCCAAAGTTTCCGGGAAAGGTGATCTGTCAGGTCCTGCCCTTGCTGTGTGTGCCAAGTACCCAGGCGCTTTGCACGATGCTTATCTTGAAGAGTATGAGTCGGCGGATATAATTATCCATGACTTCCCATTTACCATCGACTATGACGTGTTTGCCGGTTTTGATAGTAAACTACGTGTTTATAACTCTCAGAATTGCGAAAGTATCCTCTATCGTTCCTTGCATAGCGATGCCGGATCGGATGATATTCCGAACTTGGTAATAGGGCTGGAAAAGAAGATACTTGAACTCTCGGATCTGGTTTTTTACTGCGGTGACGATGACCTCGTCGCATTCCGTGACTTGGCGCCAGCTGCGAAATTCGAAACTGTCTTTGTTCCTAACGGTATGACACCTGTTCGAACGGCGTCTTTGAAGGAAAATTCGAACTCAGGTTTTTCTACTGTTTTCATGGGCAGCGGCCATTTACCTAACCAGATAGCTGCGCTGACACTTGTTAATGAAATTGCGCCTCTAGTGCCAGAGGTGAAGTTCAATATTTTGGGTGCATGCCTCCCTGAAGGTAAGTATCCCGCTAACGTCATCCGTCATGGTCGGGTGAGCGATACGCTGAAAGAGGAGTTGCTGGGGGCTAGCCACTTGGCATTGAATCCTATGTCCACTGGCAGTGGGTCCAATATTAAGGTGTTGGAGTATCTGGCTAGAGGTCTGCCGGTTCTTTCAACTGAGTTCGGTGTGAGGGGACTTTCTGGTCAGGAGGACGAGCATTTTCTCATCTCTTCACTGGAGTCGTTTGGTCAGGCCATTAGAGATGCAGCGAACTCTCCTGAGCGTCTCTCGTGTATAGGTCAGGCCGGACTATCATTTGTAAATGCCAACTATACATGGGATGCCATTGCTGAAAACGCTAGTAAAAAAATAGTAGATGTCTATCAACGCAATAAAGAAAATACTCCAAAGAATCTTGTAACGGTATTGAACGATTACAATTCTTTTGCGGGAATTGGCGGTGGTGCAACTAGGACGCGTGGATTATACGCCGCAGTTTCCGAGACGAGTACGGTTGTATTTTTATGCTTTTCCAGTGATCGTTTCTTGCAGGTAGATCGTCACAATGACAATACATTAGTCATCGCTGTTCCAAAAACTGCGGAGCATCTAGGAGAGTTACAATACGTCAATGCACAATCGCATATATCGTGCGACGACATCGTTGCCGGCCGACATTGCGCACTTAATCCTCTGCTGGTCAAAGTCTACCAGGCCTTGAGGGGGAACTCTCAGAGTGTTGTAATTGAGCATCCATTCATGGTGGAGTTACCAGTCGCACATGCTGACCGATTTGTTTACTCGTCCCAGAATAATGAATTGACGCTGAAAACGCGTCTATTGGAACACCATCCACTCAGGCACTCTTTGATAGATGATGTTGCTGAGTTTGAGCGTAAAGCCGTTGAACTTTCGGCGCTGACGATTGCTGTTTCTGACGATGATGCCGATAGTCTGCTCAGAAAGCGTCGTACAGCAGGGCCCGCGATAGTTGTACGCAATGGATCTGCGCCTGCAGCATTAGTAGATGCAGAAAATGCAAGTAAAATTCAGGCCAGTATTTCTGCCCGGTCCGCGGTTTTTCTTGGCTCCGCGCATATGCCCAATGTTGACTCCGCGAACTACATTGTTGAGCACATTGCTCCAAACTGCCCGGACGTCGAGTTCCATCTGATCGGCTCCGTGTGCAGCTCGATTAGTGGCAAGATGACTCGAAATGTTCATCTATGGGGTGTTTTGGATGATTCGGACAAGTCCGCAGTTATGCAGTCATGTTCCATTGCCATCAACCCCATGATGTCTGGCAGCGGTTCGAATGTGAAGTTGGCCGACTATCTCGCCAACGGATTATTTGTGGTGACGACGATTTTTGGGCAGCGAGGGTATCCTGACGTCATTCAAGATCATATCAATGTAGTGACGCTGGAGGGTTTTCCCTCGGCGATAATGACTGCGCTGTCCGATGTGGAACTGCAAACACCCGAAGTAAGACTGTTACGTCAGTCCATATTTAATCGTTGCTTGTCCATGCAGGCGCTGGCGGCAGATTTTGTTTACGCGTTAAAAGGCCTTTCAGTCCCTAAGAAGCGTGTGCTCTTTGTAACTTATCGTTATACCTCTCCTGCCATGGGCGGTGCTGAGTTGATGGTTGAGCAACTGTTGAGGGCTCTTGGCAGAAATAACAACTTTCAAATTGATGTTGTTGCGCCTGAAGTCAGCTCGATGCACAGCAAATTCCGATTTGCGGAAGACTATCATTTCAACGCGAATGACAGTGCGTTCATCAATATGCACAACGTCAGATTTGCTCGCTTTCCTATTCAGCCATCAATGGGGCAATCCGCGACGCAGGGGCTGGAGCGTGCCTGGCAATTGCAACCGACATTCGAGCGTATCATCTCGGATTCTGTGAAAACGGGATTTGATCGCAGTGGCCTGACTTGGGGCTGGGCATTGCCGGAAGGTAAGGCAATAAAAGCCTCTCGCTGGGCGTATGCCACGTGTGGGTTGTATGTTGTGGAGGATACAGACGTTCGAATTGACGGCTTCGCCCACCAAAAGGCTTATGTGACGGTAATGGACGCTCAAGGGGTGATAATCCTGAGCTCGGAAGTTCAGGGGCACTTTGTGTTGGCGTTTTCCGCTCCGGCAGGGGAGTTGGAAATAACAACATCAATTGGATCCTCTCGACATGAAGATCCTCGTCCTCTGGCATTTATGATGACAGCGTTGTATTTCAATAGCGTGCAGCTTGATATCTCCAACCCGTCGCTGGTTAATTTGGCTACTGTCGATGCCGAGACGGCGTTTGAGGTGTTGGCGGACGCTGCCAAGGGGACTCGTGATCCCTTGAATGTTAAGCTAAGTGATATACGCGGTCCTTTCTCCGAAGCCCTTGAAAATTATGTTGAGACTCAAGTAAGTAATTATGATTTGGTGATTACTCATAATCACGTATTTCGCCCGGCTGTTGTCGCGGTTGAAAGTGCCAAGCGGCACGGGGTGCCGGTAATTATCATACCTCACGCGCACTTAGATGATGATTTTTACCATTTTCCAGACATTAATGACGCGGCACGAGACGCTAGTCTGGTATTAGCTTCGCCTCTTGCTGCTTGCGAGTTTTATCGTCGCCGAGGGGGTAATGTCAGTTATCTGCCAGCCGGGATTGATACCAGTGAAATATTCCATCAAGACGACGTAGATGCCTTTCGAGCTGTCTTTTCGGTAGATCGCCCCTTTGTTTTAGTGTTGGGCAGAAAATCAGGCGCGAAGGGCTATAAAGACACAATTGCAGCCGTTGAAAAGTTAAATGCAAATGGTAAGAACTTACATGTAGTACTGATTGGACCTGACGATGACGGTGTGCCCGTGTTATCTGCCCATGCGAGCTACTTGGGCAAGCAGCCTAGGAATGTTGTTCGTGGAGCGCTCATGTCGTGTCTTTCATTGATTAACATGAGTAGTAGCGAGAGCTTCGGCATCGTTCTGTTGGAAGCTTGGTTGGCCGGTAAACCGGTAATTGTGAACAGTGCTTGTGCAGCTTTTCATGATATGGCGATTGATGGTGTCAATGCCGTATTGACGGA
Source organism: Pseudomonas sp. H26/SER47-MNA-CIBAN-0231 (assembly GCF_040310465.1). NCBI lineage: Bacteria > Pseudomonadati > Pseudomonadota > Gammaproteobacteria > Pseudomonadales > Pseudomonadaceae > Pseudomonas > Pseudomonas sp. H26/SER47-MNA-CIBAN-0231. The sequence continues at coordinate 247,663 of NZ_JBEOPW010000005.1, forward strand.
GCGCGAAGGATTAGAAGAGGCAATCACTCGATTGATTCGAGATCCTGCATTGTGCGCGACACTGGCGGAGAACGGACAACGCATTACTCATGAGTATGACTGGTCGGTTATCGGTGATCGTTTTATCACCACATGCAACGAGCTTCTGATATAGCGTTCGAGTTTATATATTGGTTTTTTGCGAGGAACAGGCTTTGAGTTTACTTATAAGTCGTTCCTCGAATTGTTAGAGGGAATTGATTCTATAAAGGTCGCATGCTACTTGGTCGACGGAGAAGGAAATATGGTCGGTATTGAAAGTGATTCTTTGAAAGTGGCTGTGACTTTATTGGTGGGTGATTTGAGCCTCTATTGGCTTGGGGGATCGAAGGTTCAAGTGGCATATTTGCATAACGTTGATGGCGTCTGTTTTTTACCGGCTGCCAATCACAGAGATGCAATAAGTTTAGGCACGAGGGGGCAGCGTTTTGAATAGCAATGATTTTGGCGTGAGGCCATTGAAGTGGCTCGCATTGGTCCTTGTAATATTGGCTTGCGTGTTTTACGTGGTTTACCTTGGTCACGCGATTCTAAGTGAAAGAGTCTTGTACGCCGACGGTTCGAATTTTTTTGTGCAACTGTTGAGTCAGAATAAGGTATGGCCAGTTGCCGATGATCCAAAGCACATACGGTTGTTTGCGAATATAGTAAATCAACTTCCTGTTGCTATTGCTATTAAGTTAGGAGTGGAAAACCTAGGCTGGTTGAGGTTCCTGTTTGGTGCTGGAACGTTTTTGGGGCCGGTGTTTGTTTATTTTTTCTGTTTTTTATTGAGTCGTCGGGCAAATGACTATCGCGTTTTTTTCTTTGCTCTAGCAAGTCTGGTTACGTGCGCGATTCCATCCGATATATTTATTCTTAATCAGTCTTTTATATCTTTGGCGTTTGCTTGGTTGCTGATTCATTATTTGCTGTTGAAGATAAATTTTCGATGGTTTGACTGGCTAGTGATAGCTATTGTTTCTTTGATATTGTTCAGAGGGCATGAAAATCTGGTTCTTTGGGGCGGCAGTATATTTTTTGGCGCGCTGACTGCATTCTGGTTCGGCGGAACAGGCGGTAATTTTTGTAAAAATTTACACCTCTATGTACTTGGCGCTGTCGGCCTAGCCCAGTCGCTGTTTGTTCTATATTGGCAGTTTAGTCATCCGGTTGGTCAGGAAACAAATGCCTTTCTAGAGCTTGTCAATTTTGCAATGCCGCGGGAAATGTGGGTAGGCAATACTAGAATAAGTCTATTGGCAACTGTTCTACTTATTGTTGCTGGGCTTTACGGATGGATAGCTCGTAGCATAAGCGCGGGCGGCGGAGCAATTTTTTTGGTGGTCTTTTTAATATTTTTGTCGTTGTCGGGTCTTGCGGTGTATGCCGGGGTTTCAGCAATACAGGATTTCAATCTGACTGATCCGCGCAGAGAGTTTAATTATCGGTTTCTGATGACTATCGGATCCACGGGATGGATGCTCTCTTCAATTATATTTGTGCGTGCAAAAGTTAATTTTGATGTGCGTGGTGCTTATTTTGCGATTGTCGCGCTCTCAGTCAGCCTGTTGTCCGCGTCGCTCTGGCAGGTCTCCAATAGTATACAATGGCTCGAATTCAAGAATGCCGCTCTGCACGAGCTTAGTGTGGCGCCAGGGCCAATTTTACAGCCTGAGTCAGTGAGAGAAATACTGATTTCGGAGCAGCGGGAGTATGCTTATAAGTATCGTTGGGTCTGGACGTGGCCAGTATTCGGTATGAGCTTACAGAAAGATGGTCGGGTCGTTAAAATATTTAAGCCGGAAGGCTTTGATGATTATTTCAAACCTCCCAAAAAGATTCCTTTTGTTCCGCTTTCGGGCGGCGAATATGGTAGCGAAGGACCCGGGTTGTATTCATTTGACGGTTTTCAGGCCGCTGGAAAAAATAAATAATGAAGTTGTTTCTAGGGTTCTTACTGGTGTCTGGAGTCGGGTGGATTCTTGATCTGCTTTCCTATACGACTTTGACCCAGGCTTTTGATGTGTCACCTGCCTTTGCGAATTTCGCATCATCCATGGTCGGTGTTACATACGTATGGTTGATTGCGCTAAATCGGGTTTTCAAACGAGGTGGGCACGGAAAATATATTTTTCTACCGATCTATTGGACTTATCAAGCGGTGTCTATCTTAGGGTATTCGATGCTGATTTCCATCGTCGTTGTAAAACTGGTAGATTTTGGGATTGATCAGGTACTGCCACTGCCACTGCCAGCGGCTGTTCTGGCGAAGCTAATGGTCACGCCCGTTAATTTATTGACGAATTTCCTGTTTATGACTGTTCTTACGAAATTTATGAGTACTGACTCCGATGGCCAAGTCCGAAGCTAATCCGAAAATCCTGGTTTTCATCCCTGCCTATCGCTGTGAAACGCAGATTACTCGCGTTATCGATCAGTTTGATGAAAGCGTACAGGCTAGGATCGATACCGTTATGGTTGTTGATAACCGCTCGCCTGACGGTACCCTGGAGGCTGCCATTGAGCGCGGCAAATTGGTCCTAAAGAATTGTAATTTCATCGCTTGGTGTAACGATGACAACTATGGTCTGGGAGGATCGCACAAAGCAGCCTTTCGCTATGCAGTAGATAATGGGTTTGACTACCTTGTTGTGCTGCATGGCGACGACCAGGCCGATATTCGTGATTTGATGCCTCAGCTCGAATCAGAGTTGGATAAAGGTGTTGATTGCTTGTTAGGTGCACGTTTCATGCGTGGTAGCCGTTTGAAAGGATATTCCTGGTTCCGTACATTCGGTAATCGGGTTTATAACGCACTGTTTTCCATGGTCACAATGCGTGCTATTTATGATTTGGGATCTGGATTGAACCTTTATCGTGTGGCGGCGTATCGTGACTTCTACTACAAAGCATTTCCTGACGACTTGACGTTCAATTATGTGATGCTGTTGGCAAGCTATCAGCGCAAGCAAGTAGTGCGTTTTTTCCCCATCAGTTGGAGAGAAGACGACCAGATATCGAACGTCAGATTGTTCCGTCAAGCATTTAAAGTCTTGAGGTTGCTTGCGGGATTTGGCATGCGCCGCGATAGCTTTGTTTCTACAGAACTGCGCTCTCGGGCATTTGATTCTTACACGGGGCAAATTCGCTATAGCCAAGGCTCAGCTTCCAATGAGTAAAAGCTTGAAGGTCTACTTCGGACTGCTGCTGATCGTGGTGATGGGTTGGCTGTGGTTACGTGCGCCGGATATCGCCAGTTTTGGTCGTGAGACACAGTGGGCTGGTCTGGTGGGTATTACTCTGCTTTATCTCGGCTCACATGTATTGCGTATGCTGCGCCTGGTGCTGTTGACGCTTGATGATCGCGATAAGGCGTTTCCTCTGGTTGCGGCGCATACATTGACAGCTTTTCCAAGTAGCTTTCTGCCATTCAAGCTGGGCGAGATTTTACGCCTTGCTTCCTTTTTTCATGTGTACGGGAAACGGCAGAAGGCGCTGGCGGTATGGTTGGCGGAGCGCTTTGGAGATGTAGTGGTGATCTCCGCCTTTATTCTGGGGTTGTACATTTTTAATATTCAAGTCGTGCCCGCAATGCGCACTGTCTTTGTATTATTTGTACTGGCCAGTGGTTTGAGTCTGTTGGGGTTCTTCGCTGTTGCTAAGATCTTTGTATATTTGAATCGTCATCTTGTACTGACTAGCTACACGCCGCGCGGACTGACCGTGCTACGCGCGAGCCAAGTATTACGCAGGCTTGAAGTCGCGATCTATAAGTCCGTCGAGGGGCGTGTGTCAGGTTTCCTGCTGCTCTCTGTACTTATCTGGTCTGTCGAGATTCTGGCGTTGTCTTTATTTATTAACCAGCTTGGGATCGGAGATCCGGATCTCGCGGCGCTGTTCACCTCCGGTTTGCTGGCGAGCTTACCCGGCGGCGGGGGAGTCTCGAATGCCTTCGGTCTCTACCAGTCGCTGGGTCTGGTGGCGTTGACATTGGTATTTCTGCTCGTCGTTTCGTTGCCGGCGCGCTCCAAAATTCTAAGGACCCGAGATGTCTGAAGCATATACCAAACTATTGCTTATCCTTGATGATCGCGAGTTCGCCTTTGGTGAAGTGCGCAGCTTGGTTGGCTCCCGCCGATTCGGTGATATCGTCTTCAAGCGCCGACCACTGATCGAACATTTCCTTACCGCGCTGCCGGCGTGGAGTCGATCACGTGTGATTCGTTTGCAGAATGAAGATGATCTTGTCGCGCTGCGCTCTACACTGGAAGCGTGTAGTGAGGATACATCTGTCTGCGTTATCGCCGGGCGTGCCGGCTTTTCACAACCAGAACGCCTCACCCAGTTGATAGAGCGCCTGCCGTATGCTGAAGAGGACTTTACCGATACGTTGTACAAACCGATGCTGGTATTTCTGCGCAATGCCCACATGTTGGTCGACCAATGGTCGGCGTTTCTGGCGGCACCTCTTCATACATGGGATAGGGCGTGGCAGGGCGCTCAGCGTTTGCAGTCGGTCGAACCCCTGGATTTAGGCAAGATCCGCGATTTCCTTTCTTACACCAGCGGTTCTACAGCAACGCGCCATTTCAACGAAATGCAAATGGACGCGTATTACTACACGAAGCGATCCACTGACAAGACCAAGATGCGCGCGGAGTATTCCTTTTATAGCCTCGCTCCCGAAGGCATGCGGCCTTGGCTGATACAGCCTTTTGATTTTCAGGATGATGGTGATCGCGCATCTTACAAAATGCTGCGTTATTACTTGGCAGATACTGCTTTGCAATGGGTTCACGGCGCTTTTGAGCCCGATACGTTCACTTCTTTTGTTGACCGTCTGCTGTTTTTTCTCGCGGAGCGCTCAAGACAAACCTGCACTAAGGAGCAGTCGGCTGCCACGGCGCGAGAACTGTTCGTTAATAAACTTGAAAAACGGGTTGAGCAGTTTCTTGCGATGGAGGAGGGACAGCGGATCAATCGTTTGGCTGCTAGCGCTACTCCTGAACTGGATGTTTCACGCCAGCTAGAGCGTTTTGTGAAGCTCTACAAACGCTTCGAGAAAGGATTTGCATTTGATTACCGTGTGGTCGGGCACGGTGACCCTTGCTTCTCCAATATACTTTATGATCAACAACGCTATCTGCTAAAGCTGATCGACCCTAAAGGGGCGCTGACGGAGGAGGGGCTGTGGACACACCCTTTGTATGATCTGTGCAAGGTGTCGCACAGCGCATTGGGCGACTACGATTTTATTAACAATGGTCTCTACAATGTAGGTTTCACCGACAGTAATCAGTTGTTGCTGAGTTTTAAACACACCAATCACGCCGTCCTGAAACCTGTCTTTGTTCAGCGAGTCAAGGCGGCAGGCCACGACGTTCGCGTCATGCGTCTGGGCGAAGCATCATTGTTTTTGTCGATGCTGCCGCTGCACATAGATTATCCAAACAAGGTGATTGCTTTCCTGCTGAACGCTCACCACATACTCAATGAGGTTGAAAGTGAATCAAGAGTTTGAGAGCGTCGACGGTGTATTGGTCGTTGATATTGACGGCACGCTGTGTGGAATTAAAACGGCGAATCAGTCGTACGCAGATCTGATTCCCGATCAGGCCATGCTGGCTAAACTTCGCGAATACCAGGCTAAAGGTTATCGAATCTTACTGTTCACTGCGCGTAATATGAACACTTATAAGGGTAATCTGGCGCTTATTAATAAACATACTGCACCAGTTCTTCTCGAGTGGCTCGCTAAGTGGGAAGTTCCTTACGACGAAATTCTGTTTGGCAAGCCTTGGCCGAGAAAACGCGGCTTCTATATTGATGATCGATCTGTGCGCCCGGACGAGTTCCTTAACATGACCGAAGAAGAAATCCATAAATTGCTGGGGCAGGAGTAGGAGTCTGAGATGTCGGTGAATATTGTTATTACTATGGCGGGCCGCGGATCGCGCTTCTATGAGGCTGGATACACGGTACCAAAGTATGAAATCCCCGCGCACGGCAAAAGTCTGTTCGATTGGTCGATGCTTTCTTTACGGAATTTTCTTACAACCGATTGCCGTGTGATCTTTGTATGCCTTGAAGAAAATAACTCGGCTGATTACGTTCGCAGGCAGAGCGAGGCAATGGGGCTTCGTGATGTGCACGTTATCGAGATTGGGCAGGTAACTGATGGCCAAGCGACAAGTGCGTATCTGGCACGTGAATTCTGGCGGCCGGAGGATCCTCTGCTTATTTATAATATCGATACGTACGTTAATCCACGCGCCTTGCTCCCGGAGTCTATTCGTGAGGGTGCTGATGGATGGGTTCCGTGCTTCCAGGTTCCGGGCGATCATTGGAGTTTCGTAAAATTGGGCGATGATCAGTGGGCTACCGATTTGGCTGAAAAGCAGCGTATTTCGGATTTCGCATCAATCGGTCTGTACTGGTTTTCACGAGCTGAAGACTATGAGAAAGCCTATGACCGTTTCTTTGCTGACTCCCAAAATCTTGTTCGCGGCGAGCGTTACATTGCGCCACTTTATCGACAACTAATTGCCGAAGGCCGGAAAATTTCTATAACTGATCTTGCTGTTAATGACGTCCATGTATTAGGTACACCGGCGGAATTGAATGCATTTCTCGAACTGAACCAAGAAGATTTGCTTGTCAATTGATTGATGCGCGTTGAAATTGGCCAGCTAAAGTAAGTTCCCTTATTCGGCGAGTGCATTACAAAATGTTACCCGCCGGGTCGTCTCGAGTGACGCTCGGCGCCCACCTTTCAATCGATCAGTGGTACGACGGGGTTATCCTCTATTGTCTTGGAGATCTTGGCGGTGGGTTGGAGCGGGGTGAAAGGTCGCTTCCGACGCCGCTGTCGTGAGTACGCGAATTCAATGATAATCTGAGATGTCAGTGATACGAGGTACCGGTGTGTCCAATAAAAATTTAGTTTTCCAGGCGTCTGTTGTCGACGCTTCAACGAGAGCGCTGGTCAAGTCGCAAAAGCCGATCACTTTATGGTTGACCGGGTTGAGTGGCGCTGGCAAATCCACCATCGCAAACGCGCTGGAGCTGGCTCTGGTCGAGCGTGGTCGACATACTTATTTGCTGGATGGCGACAATGTACGTCTGGGTCTGTGTAAAGACCTTGGGTTCAGTGATGCTGACCGGGAGGAAAATATTCGTCGAATTGCAGAGCTGGCCAAATTGTTCATGGATGCCGGCCTGATCGTGATCACTGCATTCATCTCCCCATTTCAACATGATCGTGCCTTGGCTCGCGATGTGATCGGCGATGAAAAATTTATCGAGGTCTTTATTGACACTCCCTTGTCAGAGTGTGAGCGCAGAGATCCAAAAGGCCTATACGGGAAGGCTCGCTCCGGCGTAATCAAGAACTTCACGGGAATCGACTCGGCCTATGAAAGCCCGCTGAATCCCGATGTTCGTGTCAATACTCTGGAAGAGAATCTGGAAACCTGCGTGGCGAAAATTCTCGACTGTCTGAATCAGCGGGTAGTGGCATGAAGACTCTCGTCATTATCGGCGCAGGTTTTAGTGGGACAGTAACGGCCATTCAGTTTTTGAAGCATTGCCCGCCTGGCGCTCAAGTTATTTTGATCAACCGCTCAGGCGGTATGGCTCGTGGCCTGGCGTATGGAACAAATAGTGCTCAGCATCTGCTCAATGTTCCGGTTGGCAACATGACAGCTTTGGTAGATGAACCTGAATCTTTTCAAAAGTTTTGCCAGGAAACCGATCGGAGCGTTTCGGGTTCATCATTTGTGCCTCGTAAGCTTTACGGCGATTACCTGTCTTTCTTGCTGGATTCGGCCGTGGAGCGTGCAGAAGACACTTCGCTTCAGCGATTGGCGGCGGAGGTGCGCAGCCTCAGGTCTGGTCAGAAGGGCGTGATCGTAGAACTGGCAGATGGGGAGCAATTACGTGCAGATCACGTCGTGCTCGCATTTGGACACTTTGCCCCACTGAATCCTCAATGTGTTGCACCTGCCATCTCCGCTGGCTGCTATCAGCAGGATCCTTGGGATCGTGAACGTCTGTTACCCGATGCAGGCAAGCCCGTCCTTCTTATAGGTGCCGGGCTGACCGCTCTGGATGTAGCACTCAACATCGATCAGCGCAATTCACGCCCAATCTACATGCTGTCGCGCCGTGGCTTGCAGCCATTGGCTCATCGCCCTCATGGTAAGGGACTGGCGTCGAATGCAGGAATCAGCGAGCGATTGTTTGGCGTGGAGCCTACAGCGAGCAATTATCTTCGCGAAGTTCGCAGTCTTGTTAAAGCGGGTGCTGCTGAAGGACGGGACTGGAGGGATTTCATTGCAGCCTTGCGTCCCGCAACGCCAGCGCTTTGGGCTCGATTGCCGGAGATCGAGCGACGCCGTTTTCTGCGCCACCTGCAACCCTACTGGGATGTGCATCGTCATCGTGTTGCCCCTGAGACCCATGAGCGCTTTCTAGAGGCTCTGGGCAGCGGACGAATCATTTCCTTGGCAGGGCGAATCAAGGACATGAGCCCTGAAGGCGAGGGCGTGCGTGTGAGCTTTCAGAGACGGGGTAGCGATCAGACCGAATATGTCGATGTCGGGCAGGTTATCAATTGTACCGGGCCCAATTCGAATTTACGGTATGTCGATGATCGGTTGATTACCCAATTACGCGATGAAGGACTTCTCCAGCCAGACTTACTGGGTTTGGGTTTGCATGTAGATGAACGCCTGGCGGTTAAAAATGCTGACGGGAATGTTTCAACATGGCTTTCCTATATAGGGCCGATGCTCAAGGCCGATTTATGGGAAGCCACAGCTGTACCTGAATTGCGCGAGCTCGCGAAAAATTTGGCTTGCAGGCTTGCCGATGACTTTCGCCAGGATCCCCGGGCAGGTTAATCCAAGCGTCTAAAAAGTCGCCCAGGGGGCGGCAAATGGCGGTTCATGGGGTACTATTCTCCTGTTCCGCAAAAAAATGCACAGTCTTGGCCTCATCCGCATTGCCAGGCTAGATTTTTTCTTGTTATCAACAACGTTCAAATGGAGTTTAGAGGATTCGCATGAAAGCAATCGTTACTGGCATTACCGGTCAAGACGGCGCCTACCTGGCGGAACTGCTGCTGGAGAAGGGGTACACCGTTTACGGTACCTACCGTCGTACCAGTTCTGTCAATTTCTGGCGTATCGAAGAGCTGGGTATCCAGCAGAACCCTAACCTGCATTTGGTCGAATATGATCTGACAGATCTCTCTGCCAGCATCCGTTTGCTGCAAACCACTGAAGCCACCGAGGTGTATAACCTCGCCGCGCAGAGCTTTGTGGGCGTGTCGTTCGAGCAGCCAATCACTACTGCCGAAATCACTGGCCTTGGTGCCGTGAACCTTCTGGAAGCGATCCGCATCGTCAATCCTAAGGTACGTTTCTACCAGGCATCGACTTCTGAAATGTTTGGTCAGGTACAGGCTATTCCGCAGGTCGAGAGCACGCCTTTCTATCCGCGCAGCCCTTACGGCGTCGCCAAGCTTTACGCTCACTGGATGACCATCAACTACCGTGAGTCGTACGGTATTTTTGCGACCAGCGGTATTTTGTTCAACCACGAATCGCCTCTGCGTGGTCGTGAGTTCGTAACCCGCAAAATCACTGACTCCGTGGCCAAGATCAAGCTCGGTCTGCTCGATAAAATGGAGCTGGGCAACCTCGATGCCAAACGTGACTGGGGTTTTGCCAAGGAGTACGTAGAAGGGATGTGGCGCATGCTGCAGGCCGATGTACCGGATACCTTCGTATTGGCGACCAATCGTACCGAGACCGTCCGTGATTTCGTATCCATGGCGTTCAAGGCCGCTGGTATCACTATTTCCTGGTCGGGCACTGCTGAAGCCGAACAGGGCACTGATGCTGTTACCGGCAAGGTACTGGTTACCATCAATCCGAAGTTCTACCGTCCTACCGAAGTTGAGTTGCTGATTGGCAACCCGGCCAAGGCCAAAGAAGTGTTGGGTTGGGAACCGAAAACTTCGCTTGAAGAGCTTTGCCGCATGATGGTCGAGGCTGACCTGCGTCGTAACAAGCAAGGGTTCTCTTTCTGATGATCAATGCTGGCAAACGTGCGCTGATTACGGGTATTCATGGATTTACCGGTCGCTACATGGCGGCTGAGCTGCAAGCTCATGGCTACGAAGTTGTCGGGATGGGCAGTCAACCCTCCGACGATCACAATTATCATCAAGTCGATCTGGCTGACGGTATTGGTCTACGCACGTTGCTGGCAAAGATTCAGCCGGATGTCGTTGTGCACCTTGCAGCTCTGGCATTTGTCGGACATGGTGCGGCGGATGCGTTCTATCAAGTCAACTTGATAGGCACGCGTAATCTGCTGGATGCTGTTGCCGCTAGCGGGAAGGCTCCGGATTGCGTTTTGATCGCCAGCAGCGCCAATGTCTATGGCAATGCATCGGGAGGCATGTTGTCGGAAGCTACAGTGCCGGCTCCTGCCAACGATTACGCCGTTAGTAAGCTGGCCATGGAGTACATGGCCAAGCTCTGGATGGATCGTCTTCCCATAGTTATCGCGCGGCCATTCAATTACACAGGTGTTGGGCAGGCCGAGAACTTCCTGTTGCCGAAAATCGTCTCCCATTTCCTGCGCGAGGCGCCAAGGATTGAATTGGGTAACCTCGATGTTTGGCGCGACTTCAGTGATGTTCGGGCTTTGGTCAAGGCTTATCGTGGTTTGATCGACGCGAAACCCTTGGGGCAGATCGTGAATGTCAGTTCGGGACAAACGCACTCACTTCGAGAAGTTATCGAGTTGTGCAAGTCGCTGACTGGGCATGACATCGAAGTCGACGTGAATCCAGCGTTTGTCCGCGCCAACGAGGTGAAAACCTTGTGCGGGGATAACTCGAAGCTGCGGGATCTGGTTCCCGGATGGGCAACGGCGCCTCTAAGCGAAACCCTGAGCTGGATGCTGACGGCTGATAAATGAAGTTAATTCTTTCTGTTGAGCCGGTCCGTTTTCCACTGACCGGCATTGGTCGCTACACCTATGAGTTGGCGCTGCGACTGCAGCAGAATTGTGAAATTACTGACCTGCAGTTTTTTGCAGGTCGGCGATTTCTACCGTCGTTGCCTGCTGCTTCCGATACGTCGGGTAACGGTTATGGTCTGAAGCGAGCCGTTCAGAAGAATTTCCTGGCGGTTGAGGCCTATCGTTTGCTGATGCCATTGCTCAGGAAGCGAGCGCTTAAAGGTCATGGTGAATTTCTTTACCACAGCCCCAATTATTATCTGCCTCCGTTTGCCGGACGCAGCGTTGCTACCTTTCACGATCTTTCTCCCTTTACGTGGTCCCACTGTCATGCGCCGCAACTTGTGCGCTATTTGCAGAAGGAGCTCAAGACGACGTTGGTCAGGGCTGATGCTTTGATAACGGACTCTGAATACACGCGTAAAGAGTTGTCCGACTATTTTTCCTGGCCTATTGAGCGGATTCATACTGTGCCGTTGGCCAGTTCTGCCGAGTTTCATCCTCGGTCTGCGGACGACCTCCGGTTGACTCTGTCGCGACATGGTCTTGAGGCGGGCGGCTACAGCTTGTTTGTGGGTACCATCGAGCCGCGCAAGAATATTGATACCTTGCTCAATGCTTATTCACGTCTGCCACTGGAGCTGCGCAAGCGCTGGCCACTCGTGTTGACGGGTTACTATGGATGGCAAAACGAGGATATTCATAACCGGCTTGAAAGCGCACACCGCGAGGGCTGGGCCTACTATCTCGGTTTTGTTCCCAGTGAAGACTTGCCTCTGTTGTTTGCCGGTGCGCGGCTATTTACCTTCCCTTCGTTGTACGAGGGTTTCGGTTTACCGGTGCTGGAGGCTATGAGTTCGGGCGTTCCCGTCGTTTGCTCCAACAGTTCTTCCCTGCCAGAGGTTGCCGGTAATGCGGCACTTATGTGCGAAGCAACGGACACGCTGGCGTTGACTGAACTTTTGCGCCAGGGCCTTGAAGATGAGGTGTGGCGCGCCAGTGCCATTGAACAGGGATTGCTGCACGCAGCGAAGTTTTCCTGGGAGCGGTGCGCAAAGGAAACGTTCGAGGTTTATCAGAAGGTGGTCGACGGGCGATGATCAAGGTTCTGCACTTCTTCAAGACTTATTACCCGGAGACAATGGGGGGCATCGAACAAGTCATCTTTCAGATTGCCGAAGGTGGTTTGCAGCATGGGTACGAGTCCCAGGTGCTCTATCTCAGTGAGCGAGGGGCTGCACGCAATGAACCGATTGCGCATCATCTGACCCATCGCTCAAAACTGGATCTTCACGTTGCTTCTACGGGATTCTCGTTTTCGGCGCTCAGGGATTTCATCGAGCTGGCTCGAGAAGCGGATATTGTTCATTACCATTTTCCGTGGCCTTACATGGATCTCGTTCATTTTGCGAGTCGAGTCGGCAAGCCCAGTGTGGTCAGCTATCACTCCGATATCGTCAAGCAAAAAACGCTGCTCAAACTTTATCAGCCACTAATGAATCGCTTCTTGTCCAGTGTCGACTGTATTGTCGCGTCGTCGCCAAATTATCTGGCCAGCAGCCCGGTTTTGACACGATTTGAAGATAAGGTACGTGTTGTTCCTTACGGTCTGGATCGCTCGACTTATCCCGTCCCTTCTGCAGAGAAACTGGCATTCTGGCGAGACCGGTTGGGTGAGCGATTTTTTCTTTTTGTAGGTGCCCTGCGTTATTACAAGGGCCTGGATTACTTGCTTGAGGCAGCCAGGGCGACCGGGTTACCGGTGGCCATTCTCGGAGGCGGGCATCTTGAGGCAGAACTCAAGGCTCAAGCCGCGGAAGCGAGTGTGCCCAACGTGCATTTTCTGGGGTTGTTACCTGACGAAGACAAGGCTGCGCTGCTGACGCTTTGCTACGCTTTTGTCTTTCCGTCGCATTTGAGATCGGAGTCTTTCGGAATTTCCCTGCTCGAAGGGGCTATGTATGGAAAACCGATGATCTCTTGTGAAATTGGCTCGGGCACCACCTACATTAATATTGCCGAAGAAACCGGATTGGTCGTCCCTCCCAGGGATTCCATTGCATTGGCACAGGCTATGACAAGGCTGTGGAGCGAACCTGCGACAGCTGCCAGGATGGGCTTGGCCGCCGAACGCCGGTTTGAGGAGGTTTTTTCCTCAAGTTTGATGGCGCAATCCTACGCTGATATTTATCGCTCGTTGCTATAAAACTTTTCGCAACCCATGTTAATGGGCTGTCAGGACAATGCCTTGTCTGGCGGATGCTTGCGGATAATTAGAGTCGATTTTTTTTCGTTTCATTGTCTGGCTACTTGCGTGCAAGTTTTTCTCAAGCAAAGTTTGTTTCATTTAATATTGCTTGTTGCAGAGTGTGTGCGTGAGTTTGCCAAAGAACTTGGTTTGTTAACAGTCTGTAAGGCGCGCAAAATGCAGCAGTGAATTTTGCCTCAATGAAGGCGGGTTTCAGGGTGTGTTTTTATGACGTGGCGCAAGTTGTCTTTTCCTGCTGCTTTGAAGTGGCCAAGAATCGCGTAATTCAATAGACTGCCACTCGCATATCCCTCGACGAAGTGATCTCCATGGTTGCTGCAGCCACGCATCCATTTGCCGCTTCAACGGGGCTGTTGCCGACAGGCAAGCATTGATTTCTTAGCTCAAGGTGCTTTCATGAGATCCAAGACATTCCTGATTACCGGCGGTAATGGTTTTCTGGGGGGAGCACTCATAGATCGGCTAATACTGGAGTCGGATTGTTCTGTCGTAGCGCCGATGCGTACTAGAACTCATGAGCATGCTCCATGTGTGGACGTTATACCCTTCGAAGGTCTCAGTGGGGCTAACGATTGGAGTCGCGTCCTCACAGAAGTTGATGTTGTCGTCCATGCGGCAGCGCGCGTTCACGTCATGGACGAAGTCGCGGTCGATCCCTTGGCTGCCTTCCGGGAAATCAATGTCGACGCGACTTTGAACCTCGCTCGTCAGGCTGCGGCATCGGGAGTTAAACGGTTTATCTTCGTCAGTTCGGTGAAAGTTAACGGCGAGCGCACTTCTCCAGGCGCTCCTTTTTACGCTGATGATGTGCCTGCACCGCTTGACGCTTATGGCATTTCCAAATTTGAAGCCGAGCAGGGCTTGAAGCGACTGGCGCAGGTTACGGATATGGAAGTGGTGATTATTCGCCCGGTTCTGGTCTACGGTCCGGGGGTGAAAGCTAATTTTCTCACTATGATGCAATGGCTGGATCGTGGTGTTCCGTTGCCATTTGGCTCAGTGCGTAATAGCCGCAGTCTGGTGTCAGTAGGCAATCTTGTGGATCTCATCGTGACCTGTGCCGACCATCCGGGTGCTGCCAATCAAACTTTTATGGCGAGCGATGGCGAAGATGTTTCCACAAGTGACCTGTTGCGCAAGCTAGGCCAAGCGTTGGGTAAGCCCAGTTATCTCTTGCCTGTTCCGGTATGGGTGATGAAGCGGCTGTTGGCACTGGTAGGACGGCGGTCTATATCTCAGCGGCTTTTCGGCTCTCTGCAGGTCGATATCGGTAAAAATCGACAATTACTGGGTTGGACCCCGCCCATCAGTCTCGATAAGGGTCTTGCTTTGACCGCAACGCACTTTCTGGAAACCCGCAAATCATGACTTATGGATGGTTCCTTTCCGTCGTTCTCTGCCTATCCTTCTCCCTCACCTGGGCGTTACGCCGTTACGCATTGGCGCGCAGTTTGATGGATATTCCGAATGCGCGCAGTTCGCACTCTGTGCCTACTCCTCGTGGCGGTGGCGTAGCGATAGTGATCGCATTTGTTTTTGCGCAAGTAGTGTTATGGGGCGTCAAAATTACTTCGGGTAGCGCTTTTCTTGCTGTTGCCGGCGCTGGAAGTCTGGTTGCAGTGATTGGCTTCATGGATGACCACGGCCATATCGCGGCGCGCTGGCGTCTGCTGGGGCATTTTCTGGCTGCGGGATGGCTGTTGTTCTGGATGGGCGGCATGCCCGTGGTGGAGGTACTCGGAGCGCAGGTCGATCTGGGAATCTTTGGTCATTTCCTGGCACTGTTTTATCTGGTATGGCTACTTAATCTTTACAACTTCATGGATGGCATCGATGGTATCGCAGGTGTCGAGGCGGTTTGTGTTTGTCTTGGGGCGTGTGTGTTGTATTGGCTTGTCGATGCAGCAGCGTTGATCTGGGCTCCATTGATGTTGGCTGCGGCGGTGATGGGCTTTCTCTGCTGGAATTTTCCGCCGGCAAAAATTTTCATGGGTGATGCGGGTAGCGGATTTCTTGGCGTTGTTCTGGGCGGTCTTTCTCTGCAGGCAGCGTGGCATGATCCTTCACTATTTTGGGGCTGGCTCATACTGCTCGGTGTGTTTATCGTGGATGCCTCCTTCACGTTGTTCCGGCGCCTGTTCAGAGGAGACAAACTGTATGAGGCTCACAGAAGCCACGCCTATCAGTTTGCTTCCAGGCAATTTGGCCGGCATTTGCCCGTAACCTTGGCAACAGGCTTGATCAATCTATGCTGGCTGTTGCCGATTGCGGTAGGTGTTACACGGTTTGGGCTGGGCGGCGTATGGGGTGTACTTTTAGCCTATATCCCGCTGGTTTTTCTCGCGATCAGGTTTCATGCTGGGGAGCTTGAAAAGACCGCTGATGATGGAAAAGAAAACAATTCTGTCATCTAGGTTTAGAGTCATGATGCCGGCTTGTGGTGGTTCATTACGGTGATCAGCATTTGAAAGAGGGAAACTGAGGTGCTTGAAGAGTTAATGGATAAAGTCAGAGAGCGTCTCGTTGGACTACCACGGCGGCGCAAACGACTGATACAGGTTGGCACAGACATTTTTCTGGTTTGGGTGGCCCTGTGGTTGGCATTCATCGTGCGCTTGGGTATCGATGATATGTACAACCCCTTCAAAGTCCACTTCTGGCTATTCGTCTGCGCCCCTGTTGTGGCCATTCCATTGTTCATTCGCTTCGGCATGTACCGTGCCGTCATGCGCTATTTTGGCAATGACGCATTGATTGCAATTATCAAAGCTGTCAGTTTGTCTTCGCTGATTCTGGCGGTTGTCGTTTATTGGTACAGCAATCACGAAGCGGTTGTGCCTCGCTCGATCATTTTCAATTACTGGTGGTTGAGCCTGGTCATCATTGGGGGGTTGCGGTTATGTATGCGGCAATACTTCATGGGGGACTGGTTTACAGCCGCGCAGCATGTTCCTTTTGCCAACCGTGACGATGGTCTGACCAAAGTTGCGATATACGGCGCAGGTGTAGCAGGCAATCAACTCGTTGCCGCACTACGCATGGGGCGCGTTATGCGCCCCGTCGCCTTTATCGATGATGACCCGGGTATTTCCGATCGCTCGATCTCAGGCTTGCAGGTTTATAAACCCAAGCATATTCAGCAGATGATCGACGTCACAGGGGCGCAGGAAATCCTTCTCGCTTTGCCATCCTCGACTCGTGCTCGTCGCCGGGAAATTCTCAACTTGCTTGAAGGCTTTCCACTGCACGTTCGCAGTGTGCCGAATTTTTCCGATCTGGCGAGTGGCCGAGTCAAAGTTGAAGATATTCAGGAAGTCGATATTGCAGACCTGCTGGGGCGCGATGCCGTTCCAGCTCAGCCTGATCTTCTGGAGCGTTGTATCAAAGGCAAGACTGTCATGGTCACAGGTGCCGGCGGTTCGATCGGTTCGGAGTTGTGTCGGCAGATTTTTGCGTTGGAGCCAACCGCGCTTCTGTTGTTCGAACACAGTGAATTCAATCTCTACAACATTCTTTCAGAGCTGGAGCAACGCAGCTCTCGAGAGTCGGCTCCGGTTCGATTGCTTCCCATACTCGGGTCCATACGCCACCAGGATAAATTGCTCGATGTGATGAAAACCTGGAAGGTCGACACGGTTTATCATGCGGCCGCCTACAAGCATGTGCCCATGGTCGAACACAACATTGCCGAAGGTGTGCTGAACAATGTGATCGGCACCCTCAACACCGCTCAGGCGGCTTTGCAGTGCGGCGTCGCTAATTTCGTGTTGATCTCCACTGACAAAGCGGTCCGCCCGACCAACGTTATGGGGAGCACGAAGCGCCTTGCCGAATTGACACTTCAGGCCCTGAGCCGTGAAATCGCCCCTGTTTTGTTCGGCGACAAAGCCAACGTTTCCAGAGTCAACAAAACCCGTTTCACCATGGTCCGTTTCGGCAACGTGCTCGGCTCTTCCGGTTCTGTCATCCCGCTGTTCCATAGCCAGATCAAAGCCGGCGGGCCGTTGACCGTCACCCATCCAAAAATCACCCGCTATTTCATGACCATCCCCGAAGCCGCACAGTTGGTCATCCAAGCTGGCTCCATGGGGCAGGGCGGAGACGTCTTCGTGCTGGATATGGGCGAGCCGGTGCGGATCGTCGAACTCGCAGAAAAGATGATCCATCTCTCGGGCTTAAGCATCCGTTCGGAGCGCAATCCTCAAGGCGACATCTCCATAGAGTTCACCGGTTTGCGCCCAGGCGAGAAGCTGTACGAGGAGTTGCTGATCGGTGACAACGTCGCAGCTACGTCGCATCCGATGATCATGAGCGCCAATGAGGATCACCTTCCTTGGGACGTTCTGAAAGCCCGCTTGAATGAACTGCTCAAAGCCGTGGAAGCCGACGACTACACCCGCGTCCGCCAACTCCTGCGCGAAACCGTCTCTGGCTACACCCCCGATGGCGAAATCGTTGACTGGATCTACCAGCAACGTCGCCTCGAGCCCTGATTGTTTCACATCCTGTAACGCTCGCATTTTTGACTTCCCTTCATCATGACCTACGTTTGGAGAGCAGCTTCGGAAAAGCTGCTTTCTAAAACGATGATGGAGCGTCACTTATGCGTACCGGTTATTTCTACTCGCTGATTTTTGCTTTCCTCACCAGCGCCTCGATTGCTGCGATTGCTGCCCCTGTAGCGCCCGCCGAGACAACAAAGACGCCTTTGCTGATGGATGCGGCTGCGCCCTCGGCAAGCGCGAAGGTCGATCTCAACGGTGCGGATGCGGCCACGTTGCAGAAGGAGTTGGCGGGTGTGGGGGAGGCGAAGGCGCAGGCGATTGTTGCGTATCGGGATACAAACGGGCCGTTCGCGTCGGTGGATGAATTGCTGGAAGTGAAGGGGATTGGCAAGGCGATTCTGGATCGCAATCGTGAAAAGCTGGAAGTGAACTAAGCTGACAGTTCAACGCCGAGAGGCCGGTCATTGACCGGCCTTTTTATTGGGTGCCGATCGGGTGGATGCCTGAGCGCTTAAAATTACGGGTATCATATTGCGTCTTGATTATGCCTATAATAATTTCGCTCGGGACTGATTCAGCAGCCGAATCGCAGCACACCGGTGCACGTCGAATTTTGAATTGATAAGGGGTAACCACGATATGAACCAACGTCGAGTCGTCGTCACGGGCATGGGCCTGGTTTCACCCTTGGGCAGTGATGTTGAAATCGTCTGGCAGCGTTTGCTGGCCGGTCGTTCCGGGTTGCGCAACTTGCCCGATGCAGTCGTGGCTGATCTGCCGACCCGGGTCGGCGGCAGTGTGCCGACGGTGGAGGAAGACGCCGAGGCCGGATTTGATCCGGATCGTGCGACGCCGCCCAAGGAACAGAAGAAGATGGATCGCTTCATCATGTTTGCCATGGAAGCGGCGCGGCAGGCCCTGGAGCAGGCCGGCTGGCATCCGGCGGACACTGAAAGCCAGGAGCGCACTGCGACAATCATCGGCTCGGGTGTCGGTGGTTTCGGTGCGATTGCCGATGCCGTGCGTACCACCGACAGCCGTGGCCCCCGGCGTTTGTCGCCGTTCACCATTCCATCGTTTCTGGTCAATCTCGCGGCGGGTCATGTGTCGATCCAGCATGGCCTCAAAGGGCCGTTGGGCGCACCGGTTACCGCCTGTGCTGCCGGGGTTCAGGCGATCGGTGATGCGGCGCGGTTGATCAGGGCGGGGGAGGCGGACATCGCGGTATGCGGCGGTGCTGAAGCTTCGATCGATCGCGTCAGTCTCGCCGGTTTCGCGGCGGCGCGGGCGCTGTCCAGCGGTTACAACGACAACCCGGAAAAAGCTTCGCGTCCCTTCGACAGTGGGCGCGATGGTTTCGTGATGGGCGAGGGCGCCGGTCTATTGGTCATCGAGTCGTTGGAGCATGCGCTTGCACGCGGTGCGAAGCCGCTGGCCGAACTGGTCGGTTACGGCACCACCGCCGACGCCTACCACCTGACCGCCGGTCCGGAAGACGGCAGTGGCGCTCGCCGGGCGATGCAATTGGCACTGGCTCAGGGCGGTGTGACGCCGGAGCGGGTGCAGCATCTCAACGCACATGCGACGTCGACGCCGGTCGGTGACCTGGGCGAGTTGGCGGCGATCAAGGCGTTGTTTGGCACGCAGAACAAGATCGCCGTGACTTCGACCAAATCCGCTACCGGTCATTTGCTCGGTGCGGCCGGCGGGCTGGAGGCGATTTTCACGCTCCTGGCGATTCGTGATCAGGTAGTGCCGCCAACGCTCAACTTTGAAAACCCGGATCCAGCGAGCGAAGGGGTGGACATTGTCCATGGTGAGGCGCGGTCGATGGCGATCGAATATGCATTGTCCAACGGCTTCGGTTTTGGCGGGGTCAATGCGAGCGTGTTGTTCAAGCGCTGGGAAGGTTAATCGCTCGATTGCTTGAGATGCTCGCGGGTGACGTCGAGGATGCGCTGGGCGAAGTCGGCATCCGCGACGCTGCGTGACAGCAGAAGAGCGCCGGCCAGGGTCGCCATGATGACAATGCTGCGATCGGCGCTGTTCTCGCCATCGAGCGTGGCCTGAATTTGTTCGAGGCGAGCATTGAGGACTTCGTCACTGGTGGGGCTTGGTTGGCCGCGCAGGCCCAGCTCGGAGGAAATGGTCAGCAGTGGGCAGCCTTCGTGGGGCGAGGTCTGATGCCACTCTGACAGGTAGGTGTCGATGAATACTTGGAGAGGGTTTTCCTGCGCGAAGATTTCTTCGCACAGGCCCGCGACTTGCTCGCCGGCCTCTTGCAGGGCTTTTTCGACCAGTTCTTCCTTGGATTTGAAGTGCGAGTAGAAACCGCCATGGGTCAAGCCCAGGGCTTTCATCAAAGGCTGCAGGCCGGTGGCGCCGATACCGTCCTTGCGAAATCGCGCGGAAGCTTCCTTGATGATGCGTTGATGGGTCTGGGCTTTGTGATCTGGCGAGTAACGCATGTGGAGCTCTCCGCGACGATGCTGCCATCTTAACCACGGAAGATTAAATGGTGACTGTACTTCTAAAATCTAAACAGCCTGCGGGTAAGTCCGATCGTGCTGAAAAAACAAACCCCGCCATTGCGGCGGGGCTCGTATCAGCGGTCTTGTGCATCCTTGGCATCCGCTTCGGCATTGCGCTGTGCGACGCGCTTGCGTTCTTCATCGGTCAGTTCGACCTTGTTGGCGGTGTCGCGCAACATCATCAATCCGCCGACAATCGAGCCGATCGCAACGACCAGAATCAACCAGGCATACCAGGGCATAACGGCTCTCCTTAATGGCAGCTCGACGGGCGAGGACTTCGCCGTGCGATGCTGCATACCACCTTTGAGCGAAACGACTTCGCGGTGGTTCCATTCTAGGCCGCTTGCACCCGGTACACCCGAAATCCCTGTTGGAGCTGCCGAAGGCTGCGATCTTGTGATCTTGAAGAGCAAAGATCGCAGCCTCGTTTCACTCGTCAGCTCCTACAGGAGACGGGTCGTTACAGGCCGGTGAGCATCGCATCGGCTGGTGCATCGGCGCGCAGTTGCCCGGTGAGCATGAAGTAGCAGAACCCCACCGCCATGAAGCCGAGGAAAATCAGCCCGATCAGCGTGTTGAACCACGCCATCGCCACCAGGCAAACCAACGCCAGCACCAGCGCGATCAGTGGAACCAGCGGATAGCACGGCGCGCGGAAAGTACGCTCCAGATTCGGTTCTGATTTACGCAGTTTGAACAGGCTGAGCATGCTCATGATGTACATCACGATGGCGCCGAACACGGCCATGGTGATCATCGCGGCGGTGAGTGTCATGCCGCCGAGGTTGATCAGACCGTCGCTGTAGATCGCCGCGATGCCGATAAGGCCGCCAGCGATGATTGCGCGGTGCGGGGTCTGGAAGCGCGACAGTTTTGCCAATGAGGCGGGCAGGTAACCGGCGCGGGCGAGGGCGAAGAACTGTCGCGAGTAACCGAGGATGATGCCGTGGAAACTGGCGACCAGGCCGAACAGGCCGATCCACACCAGCATGTGCAGCCAGCCAGAGTTGTCGCCGACCACGGTTTTCATCGCCTGCGGCAGTGGGTCGTTGATGTTGGACAAGGTGCGCCAGTCGCCGACGCCGCCAGCGAAGAACATCACGCCCATTGCCAGCAGCACCAAGGTCAGGATGCCGCTGATATAGGCTTTCGGGATCGTGCGTTTCGGGTCCTTGGCTTCTTCGGCAGCCATGGCGGCGCCTTCGATGGCGAGGAAGAACCAGATCGCAAACGGAATCGCTGCGAACATCCCGGCAATCGCCGGCGCGCCGAAGACGTCGGAACCGGCCCAGCCATTCAGGGCGAAGTTGCTGAAGCTGAACGCCGGCGCGACCACGCCCATGAACACCAGCAACTCAGCCACCGCCAGCACGCAGACGATCAGCTCGAACGTCGCGGCCAGTTTCACCCCGAGAATATTCAGGCCCATGAACACGATGTAGGCGCCAACCGCTGCGTGTTTAGGGTCGAGCGCCGGAAATTGCACATTGAGATACGCGCCAATCGCCAAGGCAATCGCTGGCGGGGCGAAGACGAATTCGATCAGTGTGGCCAGTCCGGCGATCAATCCGCCTTTTTCGCCAAACGCGCGGCGGCTGTAGGCAAACGGCCCGCCGGCATGGGGAATCGCGGTGGTCAGTTCGGTGAAACTGAAGATGAAGCAGGTGTACATGGTCGCGACCATGAATGAGGTCACCAGAAAACCCAGCGTACCGGCCACGCCCCAGCCGTAACTCCAGCCGAAATATTCCCCGGAAATCACCAGCCCCACGGCAATGCCCCACAGGTGCAACGTGCCCAGCGTGGGTTTGAGTTGTGTGTTCATGCGCTTGCTCCCTGAAGGATTGGAAAGCTTCGGGAAGGGCGTGTGCAGTGGGCGTGCCATCGCCGTGAAACAAGTCGTAATGAGTTCAAAGCTGTCGCAGCGGGGATGTTCGCAGCTGGATGAGCGATTTTTGTGCGCCAGTTGGGAGCAGCGGAGTCTGTTATGCCGCCTTCGCGGGCAAGCCCGCTCCCACAGGTTTCTGCGTCGTCCGCTGAATTTGATTCCACCGCATAACCTGTGGGAGTCGGGCTTGCCCGCGATGAGGTCCGACCTGACGCTGCAAAAACCTGCTGTAAAGCCCGCATAAACCCACTCTTTACGCTTTCTTTATGACCCACGCCGGCCCTCGCTCTCGTTCCTTTACAGCCTCCTTCCCGACAATCCCTCCACACACGGCAATACGCCGTTACACGGAGATCTTCCATGAGCGTTCTGGACGGGGTGTCACTGCTGTTGGCAGTGGGGCTGTTCATTTATCTGTTGGTTGCGCTGTTGCGCGCGGACCGGAACTAGGAGCGGCTATGCACAGTTATGACTATTGGCTGATCCTCGGGTTTTTTGCGCTGGTCCTGCTGCCGGCGCCGTTCCTTGGGCGCTTCTATTACAAGGTCATGGAGGGCCAGCGCACCTGGCTGACGCCGATTCTCGGCCCGGTCGAGCGCGGTTGCTATCGTCTTGCCGGGGTCGATGCGCAGGCGGAGCAGAGCTGGCAGAAATACACGCTGGCGCTGCTGGCGTTCAACCTCGCTGGCTTCTTGTTGCTGTTTGCGATTCTGCTGTTCCAGGATCATCTGCCGCTGAACCCGCAAAACCTGCCCGGCCAGGAATGGACCCAGGCGTTCAACACCGCGGTCAGTTTCATGACCAACACCAACTGGCAGTCCTACAGCGGCGAAGCGACCCTCAGCTACCTGAGCCAGATGGTCGGTCTCACCGTGCAGAACTTCGTCAGCGCCGCCACCGGCCTCGCCGTGCTGGTCGCGCTGTGCCGTGGCATCGGCCGTAAGTCGGCGCAGACCCTCGGCAACTTCTGGGTCGACATGACCCGCGCCACCCTCTATGGCTTGCTGCCGCTGTGCCTGCTGCTGGCGCTGTATCTGGTCTGGCAGGGCGTACCGCAAACTTTCGCTCAGTATGTAAATGCCGTGACCCTGCAAGGCGTCGATCAGGTGATCCCGCTCGGCCCGGCCGCCAGCCAGATTGCGATCAAGCAACTGGGCACCAACGGTGGCGGTTTCTTCGGGGTCAACTCGGCGCATCCGTTCGAGAACCCGACCGCGTGGAGCAACCTGTTCGAAGTCGCTTCGATCATTCTGATCCCGGTGGCGCTGGTGTTCACCTTCGGCCATTACGTCAAGGACCTGCGCCAGAGCCGCGCGATCATCGCCTGTATGCTGGCGTTGTTCCTGATCGGCGGTGCGACGTCGTTGTGGGCCGAGTATCAGCCGAATCCGACCCTGAACAACGCCGCCGTCGAGCAGACCGCACCGCTGGAAGGCAAGGAAGCGCGCTTCGGTACTACCGCGACGGTGCTGTGGTCGGTGACTACCACGGCGGCGTCGAACGGCTCGGTGAACGGCATGCACGACAGCCTCACCCCGCTCAGCGGCATGGTCGCGCTGGTCAACATGATGGTCGGCGAAGTGATCTTCGGCGGTGTCGGCGCCGGGCTCTACGGCATGTTGCTCAACGTGCTGATCGCGGTGTTCCTCGCCGGGCTGATGATCGGTCGTACGCCGGAATACCTCGGCAAGAAACTCCAGGCCCGCGAAGTGCAATTGCTGGTGGTGACGCTGCTGGTGATGCCGGTCGGCGTACTGGTGCTCGGTGCGATTGCCGCCACGGTTCCCAGCGCTGCGGCGACCATCAGCAACCCCGGCGCGCACGGTTTCAGTCAGTTGCTCTACGCCTACACCTCGGCCAGCGCCAACAACGGTTCGGCATTCGGTGGCCTGGGCGCGAACACGCCGTTCCACAACCTGATGCTCGGCCTGGGCATGTTGATCGGCCGTTTCGGCTACATCCTGCCGGTGCTGGCGCTGGCCGGTAGCCTGGCGATGAAGAAAAGCGCACCGGTCGGCCAGAACAGCTTCCCGACCCACGGCCCGCTGTTCGTGACCCTGTTGACCGTGACCATTTTGCTGGTGGGCGGCCTGACGTTCTTGCCGACGCTGGCGCTCGGTCCTGTCGCCGAACATTTAAGTATGGGCTTCTAAGGAATCCATCATGAATATGCCTGCAATCAAACCCGCCGCCGTCAAAGCGCCGGAACAAGTCAAAACCGCGATCTCGGCCCTGTGGCGCCCGGCGCTGGTGCAAGCCTTCGTCAAGCTCGACCCACGGCAGCTGGCCCGTTCGCCAGTGATGCTGGTGGTCGAACTGACGGCGATTTTCACCACCGTGCTGTGCTTCCTTCCGGATGCCGACGTGCCGACCTTCGTCGCCGCGCAAATCGCCCTGTGGCTGTGGTTCACCGTGCTGTTCGCCAACTTCGCCGAGGCCCTGGCCGAAGGTCGTGGCAAGGCTCGCGCCGACAGCCTCAAGGCCGGCAGCGAAGGCCTCAGCGCCCGTTGCCGCCAAGCCGATGGCAGCTTCAAGATCGTGCCGGCTGCCAATCTGCGCAAGGGCGATGTGGTGCGAGTCGAAGCCGGGGAAATGATCCCCGGTGACGGCGAAGTCATCGAAGGTATTGCGGCGGTCAACGAAGCGGCGATCACTGGCGAATCGGCGCCGGTGATCCGCGAGTCTGGCGGCGACCGCTCCGCCGTCACCGGCAACACGCGGTTGGTGTCCGACTGGCTGCTGGTGAAGATCACCACCAACCCTGGTGAATCGACCCTCGACCGCATGATCGCCCTGGTCGAAGGCGCCAAGCGTCAGAAGACCCCGAACGAAGTCGCGCTGGATATCCTGCTGATCGGCCTGACCCTGATCTTTCTGCTGGTGGTCGTCACCCTGCAACCATTCGCGCATTTCGCCAACGGCAGCCTGCCGCTGGTATTCCTCGTGGCGTTATTGGTCACGCTGATCCCGACCACCATCGGCGGTCTGCTGTCGGCCATCGGTATCGCCGGGATGGATCGACTGGTGCGCCTGAATGTGATCGCCAAATCCGGTCGCGCGGTGGAGGCGGCGGGTGACGTGCACGTGCTGTTGCTCGACAAGACCGGCACCATCACCTTCGGCAACCGTCGTTGCAGCGCGGTGTATGCCGCGCCGGGAGTGACCGGCCGTGAGCTGGCCGAAGGCGCGCTGTTCGCCTCGCTGGCGGACGAAACCGCTGAAGGCAAGTCGATCGTCGAGTTCCTCCGTGGCCTGCATCCACAACCGGAGCCGGCCCCGGAAACCCTGACCGCCGTGCCGTTCAGCGCGGAAACCCGCTTGTCCGGCGTCGATTATCAGGGCCGCGTGTATCGCAAAGGGGCGGTGGATTCGCTGCTGGCGTTTCTCGGTCAGCAGCGCACCGATCTGGCCCCGGCGCTGGCGCGGGAAATCGACAAGATCGCCCAAAGTGGCGGCACGCCGTTGCTGGTCTGCGCTGACGGCAAATTGCTTGGCGCGATCCATCTCAAGGACGTGGTCAAACCAGGCATCCGTGAGCGTTTTGCCGAGTTGCGCAAACTGGGGATTCGCACGGTGATGGTCACCGGCGACAACCCGCTGACCGCAGCAGCGATCGCCGCTGAAGCCGGCGTCGATGATGTGCTCGCCGAAGCCACGCCGGAGAAGAAACTCGCGCGCATCCGTCACGAGCAGAACGACGGTCGCCTGGTTGCCATGTGCGGCGACGGCGCCAACGACGCCCCGGCGCTGGCCCAGGCCGACGTCGGCATGGCCATGAACGATGGCACGCAAGCGGCACGCGAAGCGGCGAACATGGTCGACCTCGACAGCGACCCGACCAAGCTGCTCGACGTGGTGCAGATCGGCAAGGAATTGCTGGTGACCCGTGGCGCGCTGACGACCTTTTCCATCGCCAACGACATCGCCAAATACTTCGCGATTCTGCCGGCGCTGTTCGCCTCGATTTACCCGCAACTGGGCGTGCTGAACATCATGCATCTGAGCAGTCCGCAGAGCGCGATTCTCTCGGCCATTGTGTTCAACGCTTTGATCATCGTTGTGCTGATTCCATTGGCGTTGCGCGGTGTGCGCGTGCAAGCAGCGAGTGCGGCGGCGTTGTTGCGGCGCAATCTGCTGATCTATGGCGTCGGCGGGATTGTCGTGCCGTTCGTGGGGATCAAGGTGATCGACATGCTGCTTACGGCGTTGCATCTGGTGTGAGGCTGAAAAGAGCCCCTCACCCTAACCCTCTCCCGGGGGGAGAGGGGACTGACCGAGGTGTTTGTGCGAGGTTCGCCGACCTGAAATTCCGAGCCTAACTCGGGTTTTGAACAGCACAAGGATCGGCTCCCTTTCCCCCTCACCCCCTTGGGGGAGAGGGCTGGGGTGAGGGGGAAAAATCTCCCTGACACCCCGCAAAAGTTTGCCCAACGAATTCGAGGATTTTGAAATGTCCACAATGATACGCCCGGCCCTGACCCTGTTGGCGCTGATGACCCTGATCACTGGCGTCGCCTATCCACTCGCGGTCACCGGCATTGCCCAGGTAGCCTTTCCCGACCAGGCCAACGGCAGCCTGATCCACGACGCCGACGGCAAAGTCCGCGGCTCGTCGCTGATCGCCCAGGATTTCAGCGGCGACAACTGGTTCCACCCACGGCCGTCCGCCGGGGCTTTTGCCACGGTCGCCAGCGGCGCCAGCAACCTCGCGCCAAGCAATCCGTCCCTGGCGACCCGCGTAATCGAAGACGCGCAAAAACAACAAGTCGCTGGGCAGGGGCCGGTGCCATTGGCCTTGCTGACCACCTCCGCCAGCGGCCTCGATCCGCACTTGCCACCGGCAGCAATTGCCTATCAACTGGCGCGTGTCGCGGCGGCGCGCAACCTGCCGGTGTCGACCTTGCAGCAATTGCTCGATAAGCACATCGAACAGCCACTGGTAGGACCGCCGGTGGTGAATGTGCTGGAGCTGAACCTGGCACTGCAAAACCTGTAACTCAGTTGATACTGATCGTTCCCTCGCTCTGCGTGGGAATGCATCAATAGACGCTCTGCGTCTGCTTTTATGGGACGCAGAGCGTCCCGGACTGCATTCCCACGCAGAGCGTGGGAACGATCATCAGGAAGAGAGACATCAAGCATGAGCGACTCCGGCCGCGCCGACGCATTGTTAGCAGACCTGCCCCGCGATGGCCGTGGCCGGCTCAAGGTTTTCCTCGGTGCCGCCCCTGGGGTCGGCAAGACCTACGCCATGCTCCAGGCTGCCCACACGCAACTGCGCCAGGGCGTGAAGGTCCTCGCCGGCGTGGTCGAAACCCATGGCCGCGCCGAAACCGAAGCCTTGCTCGGTGGCCTGCCGCAGCAACCACTGGTGCGCAGCGAATACCGTGGCGTGCTGCTTGAAGAAATGGATCTCGACGGCATTCTCGCGGCCAAGCCGAAACTGGTGCTGGTCGATGAACTGGCCCACAGCAACGCCCCCGGCAGCCGTCACGCCAAGCGCTGGCAAGACATTCAGGAACTGCTCGCCGCCGGCATCGACGTGTTCACCACGGTCAACGTCCAGCACCTGGAAAGCCTCAACGATCAGGTGCGCGGCATCACCGGCGTGCAGGTGCGCGAAACCCTGCCGGACTGGGTCCTGCAGGAAGCCTTCGAGCTGCTGCTGATCGACTTGCCGCCGCGTGAATTGCTTGAGCGTCTGCGCGAAGGCAAGGTCTACGTGCCGGAACAGGCCCGCGCTGCGATCGACGCCTTTTTCACCCAGACCAATCTCACCGCACTGCGCGAACTGGCAATGCAGACCGCCGCCGCGCAGGTCGACAACGATCTCGCCCAAGGCTATCGCCAACTCGGCCAGGCCGCGCCGGCGGTGCGCGGGCGTTTGCTGGTCGGCATCGATGGCGATGCGCAGGCCGAACGGCTGGTGCGTCACGCCAGCCGCGTCGCCCAGCGCCGGCATCTGCCGTGGAGTCTGGTGCATGTCGACAACGGCAGTGCCCGTGACGAGCAATCGCGGTTGCGTTTGCAAAGCGCCCA
The DNA here is from genome assembly GCF_040310465.1 of Pseudomonas sp. H26/SER47-MNA-CIBAN-0231. Lineage (NCBI taxonomy): Bacteria > Pseudomonadati > Pseudomonadota > Gammaproteobacteria > Pseudomonadales > Pseudomonadaceae > Pseudomonas > Pseudomonas sp. H26/SER47-MNA-CIBAN-0231. Next base: position 275,956 of record NZ_JBEOPW010000005.1, read on the forward strand.
GCAACTGGCCGAACGCCTTGGTGGCGAAGTGGTGCTGTTGCGTGCCGGCGAAGTGGCGAAAACTCTGATTCAACACGCCGCCGAGCGCCGCGCCAGTCTGTTGCTGGTCGGCCAGTCGCGGCCGCGCTTGCGCCGTCGACTGTTCGGCGGTGGTCTGGCGGCGCGCCTGCTGCGTCAGGCGCACGGTCTGGAAATCAACGTGCTCGACAGTGATCACGAGCAGCACCAACCGCGCCCGCGTAATTCAGTCACGCTGGTGTGGTTCGACTATGCGCTGGCGCTGGTCGCGACGTTGTTGGCCACGGCCTTGGCTTGGGCGGTGTCGAGTGTGTTGCCGCTGCCGAACATCTCGCTGGTTTTTCTCGCGGCGGTGTTGCTGGTGGCGGTGCGCAGCAGCCTCGGCCCGGCGCTGGCCTGTGCGGCGCTGTCGTTTCTCACCTACGATTTTCTGTTCATTCCACCTAATTTCTCCTTCAGCATTCAGCGCGAAGAAGACGTGCTGACGCTGCTGTTCTTCCTGTTGATGGCGGCGCTCACCGGCAACCTCGCGGCGCGTCAGCGGCGGCAGTTGCAGGCTTTGCGCGATACGCAGGAAGAGACCAGCGAACTGCTCGACCTGTCGCGCAAACTCACCGCCGCGACCGATCGCCAAGCCGTGATCAGCGCTGCCGCGCAACACCTAGAAGGCTGGAGCGATGTGCAATTGTGCCTGCTCAACCGCGACGGGCAGGGCGGCTGGAAAGTCGAAACCGGCGGGCCGCTGCAATTCACCGAGGCCGAACGCGCCGCCGCCGATTGGGCCTGGCAACACGATCAACCGGCGGGCAAGGGCACCGGTACCTTGCCGCTGGGGCGTTGGTGGTGGTGGCCGTTGTCGGTCGAGGACGGGCCGCTGGCGTTGCTCGGTGTTTGCGCCAAGGAAGGCCAGAGCTTGAGCGGTCAGCGCCGGCGCTTGCTCACTGCGCTGAGCCAGCCGCTGGCGCAAGCCCTGGCCCGCGCGCAATTGGCTGATGACCTCGAAGCGGCGCGTCTGCACGGCGAAACCGAACAGTTGCGCAGCGCCTTGCTGGCCTCGGTGTCCCACGATTTGCGCACGCCGCTGACGGCCATGCGCGGCAGCATCGACAGCCTGTTGGCTCTCGGCGAAGCGATCCCGCTGGAGGATCGCCGCGAGTTGCTCGAAGGCACCCGCGATGAAGCCGAACGCCTCGACCGCTACATCCAGAACCTGCTCGACATGACTCGGCTCGGCCACGGCGCCTTGAAGCTGGCGCGCGACTGGGTATCGCCGGCCGATATCGTCGGCAGTTCGCTCAATCGCCTGCGCGCCGTGCTGGCGCCGCTGCAGGTCAGCACCGAGGTGCCAGCCGAGTTGCCGTTGCTCTATGTGCACGCGGCGCTGATCGAGCAGGCGCTGGTTAACGTGCTGGAGAACGCCGCGCGATTTTCGCCCAGCCATGGTCGCCTGCAACTGCGCGCCGGTGCCGATGAGCAGGAGATTTTCTTTTCGGTCAGCGATGAAGGCCCGGGGATCCCTGAAGAGGACCGAGCGAAGATTTTCGACATGTTCTACACCGCCGCGCGCGGTGATCGCGGCGGGCAGGGCACGGGGCTGGGGCTGGCGATCTGTCAGGGCATGGTCGGCGCGCACGGCGGGCGTATTTCCGTGGCTGACGGCATCGACGGGCGCGGCACCTGCATCACCTTGCACCTGCCGTTGCAGGCGCAACCGGGGATGGACGGTGAAGCTTGAAGTCGACTGCGCTACTCTCTTGCCAATCTATTGTGTTGATGTGAATTCATGAGCCAGACCGCGACCATTTTGGTCATCGATGACGAACCGCAGATCCGCAAATTCCTGCGCATCAGCCTCGCCTCACAAGGCTACAAAGTGCTTGAAGCCGGCACCGGCGCTGAAGGCCTGGCACAAGCCGCGCTGAGCAAACCGGACCTGGTGGTGCTCGACCTCGGCCTGCCGGACATGGACGGTCAGCAGGTCCTGCGCGAGTTGCGCGAGTGGGCGACCACGCCAGTGCTGGTGTTGTCTGTGCGCGCCAGTGAAGGGCAAAAGGTCGAAGCGCTGGATGGCGGCGCCAATGACTATGTGACCAAACCGTTCGGCATCCAGGAATTTCTCGCCCGGGTTCGCGCGTTGTTGCGCCAGGCACCGGCGGGGGAGGCGCAGCCAGCGGCGCTGAGTTTCGGCCCTCTGACCGTGGATCTGGCCTATCGGCGCGTGCTGCTCGACGGTGCCGAAGTCGCCCTGACCCGCAAGGAGTATGCGGTGCTCGCGCAACTGGCGCGGCATCCGGGGCGGGTGATCACCCAGCAGCAATTGCTCAAGGATATCTGGGGACCGACGCACACCGAGGACAGTCATTACCTGCGCATCGTGGTCGGGCATCTGCGGCAGAAACTGGCGGATGACCCGACCCTGCCACGGTTTATCGTGACTGAGGCGGGGGTTGGGTATCGGTTGTTGAGTGAGAACGGCCTGTAGCTTTGTAGTGGCCGATCCGGCGCTTTCGCGAGCAAGCTCGCTCTCACATTTGGAATGCATTCCCCTGTGGGAGCGAGCTTGCTCGCGAAGAGGCCAGAATAAACACTGAAGGACTTTCAGGATTTCAACCCTGCTCCTGCTCATACCGATCCAGCGTATCACTGGCAATCTCCCGCCCCAGCGCGATCAACTCCGGCGCTTTGTAGAACTCGAAAAACCGGCATACCCGCTTCGGCACGTTGATCAGGATGTCCGGCGGATACCCGGCAATCTTGTACTGCGCCAGTGAGGTCTGCATCACCTCGAAACTCTGGTTGATCAGATCCAGCAACGACGCTGGCCCGACGTTATCGATGATGAACGAACCGGTGGCGGATTTCGGCGCGCCTTCGCGTTCCGGAGCGGCAGCCGGTTGCTGGCTTTCCGGTTCGACGCCTTCGAGCCACGGGTTGATCTCCGCCGCCTCGGCGCGCAACGCTTCCTGTTCCAGCTTCAACAATTGCTCGGCCTGTTTACGGCGGAACGGCAACTTCGAACCCATGGATTTGATCAGACTGTCGAAGCGCGAACGGAACGCCGCTGGCCGCTCGATCACCGGCAACTTGTACTGGCGCTGATTGGTGGCGTTGAGGTTGACCGCGATGATCAGGTCGCAATGGCTCGATACCACCGGAACGATCGGCAACGGATTGAGAATGCCGCCGTCGACCAGCATGCGGTTGCCCTGCATCACCGGGGTAAACAGGCTGGGAATCGCCGCCGAGGCGCGCATGGCCTGATGCAGGCAGCCTTCCTGAAACCAGATTTCCTGCTGATTGGTCAGGTCGGCGGCGACGGCGGTGTAGGGGATGCGCAGGTCTTCGATGTTGATCTCGCCGACGATCTTGCGAATCTGCCCGAAGACCTTTTCACCGCGAATCGCGCCGAGACGGAAACTCACATCGACCAGGCGCAGCACGTCGAGGTAATCAAGGCTTTCGATCCAGCGCCGGTACTCATCCAGTTTGCCGGCGGCATAGATCCCGCCGACCACCGCGCCCATCGAACAACCGGCAATGCAGGCGATGTCGTAGCCGCGTTTTTCAATTTCTTCGATAACGCCGATATGGGCATAGCCCCGGGCGCCACCGGAGCCCAGCACCAGTGCGACACGCTTTTTCATCAAACTTCCTCCCGACAAGCCTGCACAATGCACGCATCGGCCAAGCGGCTCAATCGCCAAGGTCGTTGCGTGAAGCAGTGACGTCGTTTTTCGTTCGCGGCGCACGCTTGCGCGCTATGCTCTGCGCCACGTGGTTTGACCGGTCAGCGAGGCACTTTTTCACCGCTTGACCGTCTTACCTGCACGACTGTTGACCTACCTTGAGGTGTGAGTGATGAAAGCCTGGATCTGTGTACCGTTGATGGCTCTGGTTCTGGCCGGTTGCGCCGGCAAAACCGCGTACCGCGACAGCTGCGGCAGCCAACTCGACGCGGCCTGGCACGAACTGGACCTGGCCAAGGCTGAAGGCTTCGCCGGCACCGTCAGCTATTCCAAAGCGCTGTCGCTGCTGACCGCCGCCAAGACCCAGCAACAATTCGAAGGCTTCGAAGGCTGCAGCAAAAAAGCCGAAAAAGCCCGCTTCTACATTCGCGAGTCCCGCGCAGGACGTTAAAAAAGCAGCTGCAAGCTTCTAGCTGCAAGCGGCAAGCTTAAAGCGACCGCGTTCAGCTTGTAGCTTGCAACTTGAAGCTGTCCTACGGAGTAGACCCCCATGATCGATCGCTTGGTGGCTCATGTGTTGAGCCTGGATGTGCGGCTGCTGGCATGTCAGGCGCGCTTGACTGCGCGCACTGATCCCGAGGCGTTGCATGATTTGCGCACTACGGTGCGGCGGTTGCGCAGTCTGTTGCGGCCGTTGCGCGGCTTGCCGGGTGTCGAGCAACTGGAGGCGGCGGCGTCTGCGGTGGGCGAGTTGACCACACCGTGGCGTGATCGCGAAGTGCTCGCGGCGTATCTGCTCGAGCATGATCAGCCCGAGGCTGCGCAGCGGCGTCTGGCGCAAATGGCCGAAGCGTATCCGGCGCTGGCGGCGAGTGCGGAATTGGCTTCGTTGCTGATGATTCTCGACGCCTTTCCACGATTTTTGCGCGCGTCCCAGCGTCAGGGGCTGCTCAAGGATCTGGATAAACGCATCGAAAAACGCTTGGGCAAACAATGGCAGAAGCTCGACGCGGCGCTGCACGATCCGGCCCATGACCGCCATCGTCTGCGCCTGCTGATCAAGCGCGTACGCTATGGCATCGAAGCCTATCCCGAGCTCGATCGCTTGCCGAAACCGGCTTACAAACGCCTGAAATCGGCGCAAGGCGCACTGGGCGACTGGCACGATTGCTGGCAATGGCTGGCGCGTGCCGAGCAGGAAGCCGATCTGCAACCGTGCGTGGCCACCTGGCAGGCGGGGTTGATCAAGGCAGAGCTGAAGGCCGATCAAGTGCTGGAGAAGCTCAGCGCGACGTGTTTCAAACACTCCTGAAGATGGCTCTGTTCCCCTGTGGGAGCGAGCCTGCTCGCGAAGGGGCCGTGTCAGTCGCAATCGTTGTCGACTGATCGACCGCTTTCGCGAGCAGGCTCGCTCCCACAAGGTGATTTGTCGCTTGAAGGAATCGGGCCAAGGCCTATCTGTCAGCCCATTTGACCGGAATAGACGCTGCGTCGCCGCCCGGGGCTGGGTAAGATCCGCGCATTCCTTTCACGCTTCCGAGGTTGCCATGCGCTTTTGCGATCTGCTCGATGCTGTCCGCCAACAACCTGAAGTGACCATCCCCGCCGAATGGGGGCAGGGCCGTGCCAGTTTTGGCGGGCTGGTGGCCGCGCTGCAATTTGAAGCCATGCGCGCCAGGGTGCCGACGGAGCGCCCGGTGCGTTCGCTGGCGATTACCTTTGTCGGCCCGGTCGAGCCGGAGGTGCCGGTGAGTTTCGAAGTCGATGTGCTGCGTGAAGGCAAAGCCGTCAGCCAGGTGTTGGGCCGCGCCATGCAGAATGGTCAGGTGGTGACGATCATTCAGGGCAGCTTCGGTGCCTCGCGGCCTTCGGAAGTCGCCGTCGAAGCCTACCCGGCGCCAACGATGAAGCACTGGGACGAATGCCAGGAGCTGCCCTACATCAAAGGCGTGACCCCGGAATTCATGCGCCATCTGGCGATGCGCTGGAGCGTCGGCGGTATTCCGTTTTCCGGCACGGCCTCGCGCTTGATGGGCGGCTGGGTGCGGTTGCGTGGGGATGTCAAAGAGGAGTCGGTCAACGAGGCGCATCTGCTGGCGCTGGTGGATGCCTGGCCGCCGGCGCTGTTGCCGTATCTGAAGAAGCCGGCGCCGGGTAGCACGCTGACCTGGACCATCGAATTCGTGCAGCCGTTACACGACTTGAGCACGCTGGATTGGTGCCAATACCTGGCCGACATCGAATACGCAGCCGACGGCTACGGCCATGTCGCCGCGAAGTTGTGGAGTGCGAAGGGAGAGTTGATTGCCATGAGTCGGCAGACCGTGACGATCTTCGCCTGACTCAATGCCGACGGTGGCGCTCACGCCAGGCGCGCCACCAGCCACCGCTGAGAAAGAACCGCGGAAAGGTCAGAAACTGCTCGACCAGCAAACGTGACACGGCATCTTTGCGATCACTGAACGGCTCGGAGGCTTGCGCCTCCAGGCCGTGGCCGTGGCGCTGCAGACCCAGCGCCGCGATGATACCGATCACACCGATGGCGACGCTGGCCAGACTCAGGCTGAACACTCCCGACACGATCAACAGAAACGCCACGATGAACAACGGCACGGCAATCAAGTGCAGGACCAGATTGGTCGGATGCTGATGGTTGCCCGGGTACGCGCGCCATTGCCACGCGGGAAGGTTGGGGTGACGTTTGCCCATGTTTGCTACTCCTCGATCCATGTTGAACTTCATGGTTGAAGAATAGGCCCGGGCGCGGAGGGCGGCGAATCAAGGTTGGCTATTGAGTTGATAGCGGCAATGGCAATATTTGATGTCGCCTGAGCGGACGCCATCGCGGGCAAGCCCGCTCCCACAGTGTGCTCGGTGTACGCACAATTGTTGATTGTAGAAAATTCCTGTGGGAGCGGGCTTGCCCGCGAATAGGCCATCAGAGTTTCAACTGACCTATCGCCTTGTTCAGTTCCCCGGCCAACGTCGCCAACTCGTTACTGGTCGTCGCCGAATCCACAGTCTGCTGCACGGTGTTCTCAGTCACATCACGAATACTCACCACGGCGCGATTCATCTCCTCGGCAACCTGACTCTGCTGTTCCGCCGCCACGGCAATCTGCGTGTTGCTTTCGCGCATCTGCGCCACCGCTCCGGTGATTTCCGCCAGCGCCGCGCCAGCCTCCTGCGCCTGCTGCACGCAGTCGTCGGCCTTGTACGAACTCTCCTGCATGAAATCCACCGCATCGCGGGTGCCGGCCTGTAACGCGGCGATCATGCCGGTGATCTCGTCGGTGGACGCCTGCACGCGCTTGGCGAGGTTGCGCACTTCATCGGCGACCACGGCAAAGCCGCGACCCATCTCCCCGGCGCGCGCGGCTTCGATCGCCGCGTTGAGCGCGAGCAGATTGGTCTGTTCGGCAATGCTGTGAATCACGCTGACCACGCCGTTGATCTTCTGGCTGTCCTCGGCCAGGCGTTGAATCATTTCTGCCGTCTGCTGCACGCCGCTGGACAACCCGGCAATCGATTGCTGCACGCGCGCCACCACCTGCTGACCGCTTCCAGCGAGACCATCGGCGGTTTTCGACAGATCGCGGGTGGCGCCGGCGTGTTGCGCGATGTGATAAACGGTGGCGGTCATTTCGTTGATCGCGGTGGCAGCCTGGTCGGTTTCGCTTTGCTGGCCGAGCATGCCGTGGCGCACATCATTCATGCTCGAGGCCAGCCGCGCAGCGCCGTCATCCAGTTGTCGCGCGGTGCTGGCAACGGTGGTCACGACGCGTTGATAACCGGCCTGCATGGCGTTGAAGGCATTGGCCATCTGCCCGACTTCGTCCTTGCCCACCAGCGGCACACGAGCAGAAAGATCGCCGGTTTTTTCAACGTGCAGCATCACGTCTTTCAACGTGTTGAGCTGGCTGAGCAGAAAGCGGATCAACAATTGCGAGGCACCGAGCATTGCCAGCATCAGGATGAATACCGCCAGCGCATAGTTAGCGAAACGCTCGCTGAACACCTGGCTCAGGCTCGGGGCATAGGCGATGACCGCCACTTGCTCGCCGTCGGTACGGCTGAACACTTCGGCGCCGATCAATGGGTCGTCACCGAACAGTGGCATTTCATTGATGACGTTCCAGCCGTTGCTGCCGCTGATTTCCAGCAGCGGTTGATCATTGAGACGCGGCGCTTCACCGCGCTTGAAGGTCAGCACCTGAGCGGACTTGGGCAACGATTGCCCGAGCGGCCAGGCCTTGAGCAATTGCGCCTGCGCCTGCGCGGATGCCTGCGAGGCATGACTGCGGGCCTGTTGTTCGAGATGCACGGCGTACAGTACGAGCAGCAGGGTGGTGACAAAGGCGACCGCATTGACCGCCCAGAATTTGTATTTCAGCGAGATGTTGCTAAGCCAGGCACCCATGGAGGTCTTCTCTGATAGCGGAAACAGTTTTGGCAAGGTGCCATTATTGTGCCGCTATGCAGATTCGGGAGTTTTGATATGAATCAACAGATGCCGAGATCTATTGTGGGAGCGAGCCTGCTCGCGAAAGCGCTGCGTCATTCAGCCCATTTGTAGCTGATCCACCGCCTTCGCGAGCAGGCTCGCTCCCACAGGGGAGGTGTGCAGTCAGGTGAGAATGGGGAGTTTAAAGAACGCTCGGGCACACGCGGTGGTATGTGCGGCCAGCGCTTCCTCGGTCTCGCCGCGATGCAACGCCACCTCGCGCAGCACTTCGCTCAGATACGCCGGTTCGTTGCGGCCGTTTTTCGGCTTCGGCCGCAACGTGCGCGGTAGCAGATATGGCGCGTCGCTTTCCAGCATCAGCCGTCCCGCTTTGATCTCTTTGACCAGTGGATGCAGATGCGTGCCCCGGCGTTCGTCGCAGATCCAGCCGGTGATGCCGATGTGCAGATCCAGATCGAGGTAGCTGAACAAGGCCTTTTGCTCGCCAGTGAAGCAGTGCACCACCGCCGCCGGCAGTTGATCGCGGAAGTCCTTGAGGATCTCCAGCAGCCGCTGGCTGGCATCGCGCTCGTGCAGGAACACCGGCAATTGCAGTTCGACGGCCAGCGCCAGATGTTCTTCCAGGACCTTTTCCTGTTGCGGGCGCGGGGAGAAGTCGCGGTTGAAATCCAGCCCGCATTCGCCCACCGCGACGACGTTGGATTCGTTCAACAGACTGCGCAGGCGACGAGCACTGTCAGCGTTCCAGTCGCTGGCCGAATGCGGGTGAATACCGGCGGTGGCGAACAGCCGTTGGCCGCTTTCATCCAGTTGCTGGCACAGTTCCAGCGCCTGCTCGCTGCCCTCGACGCTGGTGCCAGTCAGCACCAGTTGGCAGACGCCTGCGGCATAGGCGCGGTCGAGCACGGCCTGGTGTTTGTCGGCGAAACTGGGGTTGGTCAGGTTGACGCCGATATCGATGAGTTGCATGGTGCTACCTCGGGCCGAAGGCCGGAAAGCATATCAGAGCTGTAGATTTATAAGAAAAGCCAAGAACTACAAAGACTTATGGCTGTCTGTTGAGGCCGCGAAGAACTCCGGGCTGGCGACGATGCCATCACTGTGCCAGTCTCTCGCACTTTACCAGCGCTCAGAGCGCTCTGTTTTCGTCGGTGATGTCGTCTTTTTTGCGACGAATCGCCCCGTATTCTTTTCGGAGAGTGGATGCATCGTCCCTCGGTTCTGCTGCTGTTGTGTGCTGCGTTGCTGCTGCCGATGACGGCGGCCGCACGCCTGCCCGGGCCGCTGCAAGCCGTGCCGGCGAGCAAGGTTCGCGACCTCTCGGAAATCCGCAGCAGCCGCGTGTTGCGGGTGCTGGTCAATCAGAGCCGCAACAGCTCCGGCGAAGTCCAGGGCCAGGCCATCGGTGTCGAGTACCACCGACTGCGCGCGTTCGAGCAATACCTCAATAGCCATGCTCGGGACGGCCAGGAAGTCACCCTCAAGATCATTCCCAAAGCCAAGGATCAATTGCTCGGCGCCTTGCAGCGCGGCGAAGGCGATATGGTCGCGCCCGGTGAATTGCTCGACCTGCCATCGGGCTATGCAGTGGCCAGCAGTGAGCCGATTGCCAGCAACGTGCCGCTGGTGCTGGTCGGCATCAAGGGCCAGCGCCGTTACACCAAGGTCGAGCAACTGTCCGGCAAGACCCTGGCCTTGCCCACCGGTAGTGCGGCGGGGGAGGTGGTCAGCCAGCTCAACCAGAAACTGGCGCTGCACAAACTCGCGCCGATCAATATCGAATGGGTCGATCCGACGCTGGCGGTCGAAGATGTGCTGGAGATGGTTCAGGGCGGGATTTTCCACCTGACCATCGTCGAGCAACCGATTGCCGAGCGTTGGGGCAAGATCCTGCCGAAGCTGCGTCTCGATCGGCAACTGAGCCTCGGCGAGCCGGGCGAGGAGCATTGGTTCGTGCGTCGCGATGCATCGATGTTGCGCGCGAGCATCGATCGCTTCCTCACCGGTTACAAGAGACCGTCGGACGAAGACGCGGCGTTTCTGCGCATCTATCGACGCCTGTATCAAGTACACAATCCGCTGGCCAAGGCCGATCGCCAGCGTCTGGAAAAACTCCGTCCGACCCTGCAGAAGCATGCCGACGCGCAGAACATGGACTGGCTCAATCTGGCGGCGCTGGCGTTCAAGGAATCGCGTCTGCAGCCCAACGCTCGCAGCGGCAGCGGCCCGACCGGGCTGATGCAGATCACCCCGTCCGCCGCGCAGCGGGTCGGCGTGAGCAATATCCAGAATCTCGATGCGAATGTGCAGGCCGGCGCCAAGTACCTGGCGATGATCCGCCGCAAGTTCTTCAGCAGCCCGAAACTCAACGAGCGTGAGCGCATGGCGTTCACCCTCGCCGCTTACAACATCGGGCCCGAGCGCGTGCAGGGCATGCGCGCCGAAGCCCGCCGCCGTGGTCTCAATCCCAACCAGTGGTTCTTCCAGGTCGAGCGCATCGCCATGGAGCAGGTGGGGATGGGCGCCGTCAGCTATGTTAATAGCGTGAACAAGTATTACCTGGCATTCGACCGGGAGCGTGAGTCGCTCGAGCCCCGGCAGCAGAAAGTGGTCACACGGAAATAATCTAACAATTCGATTGTTATGGCGAAATTTTTGCGCTTTAAACATGAAATAAACTGATTAATATGGCGACCAACCCAAACACACAAACACTTCTGCACAACAAGGAATGCACCATGAGCTCTCTGATCAACAAGGTTCTGTTCACCCGCGCCGGTTACGGCCTGACTGTCCTGCGCATTGCTGTCGGCGTGATCTTCGCCGCCCACGGTTCGCAGAAACTCTTTGGTCTGTTCGGTGGTTACGGCCTGGCCGGCACCGCGCAATGGATGGAGAGCATTGGCCTGACCCCGGGCTATCTGATGGCCTCGCTGGCCGGCGGTACCGAGTTCTTCGCCGGTCTGGCGCTGATCATCGGCCTGCTGGCACGCCCGGCGGCACTGGGTCTGGCGTTCCTCTCGCTAGTGGCGATCTTCTCGGTGCACATCGGCAACGGTCTGTTCATGGCCAACAACGGTTATGAGTTTGCTCTGGCTCTGCTGGCCGGCAGCATCGCGGTACTGATCGAAGGTGCCGGCAAGCTCTCGGCGGATCGTGCCATCGCCGGTTGAAGGCTCTGGCTCAAGGCAAAGGCCCGCATTGCGCGGGCCTTTTTTTGTTGCGGGGGATTCTTGACACTGGTCGGTCACGTTCTCTAGGATGTTGCCCATGCGCCGATTTAAACAGCTACTTGCGGGGCGCCAGGTGACTTCTACAGTTACCGTCAGAAGCCGGAACAGGGCTTCGAAATACCGCTAAAGCGCTGGTTCGGTGTTGCCTCTCACCTGCCATGCAGACTTTTGAGGCAGAGACACGACACGATGAACGCATTACGCCCTCCTGCACGTCCCGCGCCGATCACGGCACATGTCACCCAGCGCAACCCGAAAATTCTTCTTGGCGGCAAACACCAGCCGACGCTGTTGCGTTATCTCGATGGCTGGCCACGTCGCAGCGGCGGTCCTGCCGCGTTCCTGATCCAGTTTGTTGATGACGGCGAGTCGCTGGCGCGTTTCGCTACGGACAGCTTCGATCTGGCGGTGATTCAGGCGCCGAGCGCAGAAGATGCGCCGGAAATGATCAAGCAACTGACCCGCGTTGCACGGCAGGGCCTGATCACTCGGCGCTGATCAGTCTTACGGGTATTCAATCGCAACGATGTAAACGAACTGCTCGCCGGTCGGCGTCTGCACCCGCACTTCTGCGTCGAGTGCCTTGCCGATCAGCGCGCGGGCGAGCGGCGAGTCGATGCTGATCAAACCCTGTTTGAGGTCCAGTTCATCGGGGCCGACGATGCGGTAGCGCGATTGCTTGCCGTCTTCGTCTTCGATGGTTACCCAAGCGCCGAAATAGACCTTGTGCGGGTCGCTGGGTTTTTCGCTGACTACCTTGAGCGCTTCCAGGCGTTTGGTGAGAAAACGCACGCGGCTGTCGATTTCGCGCAGCATCTTCTTGCCGTAGGTGTACTCGGCGTTTTCCGAACGATCGCCCTGCGCCGCCGCTTCACTCACCGCCTGGGTGACCTGCGGGCGACGTACATGCCACAACTCATGGAATTCGGCGCGCATCCGCGCTTCACCCTCGGGGGTGATCAGCGCGGTGCCGGCGGTGCGGGGAGGGCGATAACGGCTCATGGCGACTTCTTGTGATTAAGACCGCGTGAGTCTATCAACCCTCGCGCAACACTGTCAGCGGGCTGGCGTTCAGCGCCCGGCGAGTGCCGAACACACCGGCGCCACCAATCAGTGCGGCGCCAATCAACGGCAGCACCAGCAGCCATGGATGCGGATGCCATGGCAGATCGAAGGCGAAGCGGTACAGCACCAGACTGACCACCTCCGAACCGATCGCCGCGAGCAGACCGCTGACCGCACCCAACAAACCGAATTCGATACGCCGCGCCTTGATCAGCAACTGCCGCTCGGCGCCCAGCGCGCGCAACAGCGCACCCTGGCGGATGCGTTCATCCAGCGTCGCTTGCAGACCGGAGAACAGCACCGCCATCCCCGCAGCCAGAACAAACAACAACACATATTCCACCGCCAGGGTGACCTGAGCGAGGATGCTGCGCAGCTGTTCGAGCAAGGCTTCGACTTGCAGGATGGTCACCGCCGGGAAGGTCCGCGACAGCTCGACAATCTGCTGATCATGCCCAGGGGCCAAATAGAAGCTGGTCAGGTAGGTCGCCGGCAGATCCTTCAAGGTGCCAGGCTGGAAGATCATGAAGAAGTTCGGCTGGAAGTTGTCCCAGTTGATCTCGCGCAGGCTGGTGACCTTCGCTTCGCGATTGACCCCGCCGACACTGAACACCATGTGATCGCCGAGTTTGAGTTTCAGGCTTTCGGCAACCTTGCCTTCCACCGAAACCCCCGGCACATCATCGGACGGCTGGCCGCTCCACCACGAGCCGGCGGTGAGCTTGTTGCCGGCCGGCAGATCCGCCGCCCAGGTCAGGCTCAGGTCACGCTGGATGGCGCGGTCACCGGCCGAGTCCTTGCTGACGATTTGCTGCACCGCTTCGCCATTGATGCTGATCAGTCGTCCTGGCACCACCGGATACAACGGCGCCGCTTGCGCGGACACCTTGATCAGGTGATCGGCGAAGGCCTGCTTGTCAGCCGGGAGGATATTCAGCGCGAAATAGTTCGGCGCGTTTTTCGGTAGCTGGTTTTGCCAGGTGTCGAGCAGCTCGCCGCGCAGCAGTGCGATCAGCGCCATCGACAACAGGATCAGACCGAACGCCAGCGACTGCCCGGCTGCCGCCAATGGATGCCGCAACAACTGGCCAAGGCCCAGACGCCATGGCAACGAGGCGCGGGCGAGCAGGCGGCGCAGGCTTTGCAGCAGCAACAACAGCAGGCCGCCCAGTACCAGCGCGGCGACTACGCCACCGCCAAGCAGGGCGAAGGTCAGCAGCAGATCCAGACTGAGACGCCACATGATCAGGCCCAGCGCCCCCAGCGCCGCGCCGTAGACCATCCATGTGCTTGAGGGGATCGGCAGCATGTCGCGGCGCAACACCCGCAGCGGCGGCACGCGACCCAGTGCAGCCAATGGCGGCAAGGCAAAACCCGCCAGCGCCACCAGCCCGGTGCCAATCCCGGCCATCGCCGGAAACAGGCCACCCGGTGGCACGTCACTTGGCAGCAAATCATGCAGCAGGGCGAACAGACCCAACTGCGCCAGCCAACCGAGCAGGGCGCCACTGATGGCGGCAATCAGGCCGAGCACCGTCAGTTGCAGGCTGAACAGCACCATGGTTTCCCGGCGCGACAAGCCGAGGCAGCGCAGCAAGGCACTGGCGTCGAAACGCCGACTGGCGAAACGGTTGGCTGATAGCGCCACGGCCACGCCAGCCAACAACACCGCGACCAGACTGGCCATGTTCAGGTAGCGCTCGGCCTTGCCCAGCGCGCCGCCAATCTGTCGGTTGCCGTCGCGGGCATCCTGGATTCGCTGATTGGCAGCGAGACCCGGTTTGATCAATTCACGATAGGTTTCCAGCGTCTGCGGTTCACCGCGCCACAGTTCTCGATAGCTTACCCGGCTGCCCGGTTGCACCACGCCGGTGGCAGTGAGGTCGTCAAGATTGATCAGTACCCGTGGCGTCAGGCTGTAGAAGTTGCCAGCGCGATCCGGCTCGTAGGTCAGCACGCGGGTCAGCTTGAGCGTCTTCATGCCGACGTCGATGCTGTCGCCGATCTTCAGATCCAGCGCGGTCAGCAGACGCGCCTCGACCCAGGCTTCACCGGGTTGCGGTTCGCCGCCGACTTCTTCCTGGGCAAAGGGTGCGGGCGCGCTCTTCAGCTCGCCACGCAGTGGATAGGCACGGTCGACGGCTTTGATGCTGGATAACTGAATGCCGTTGTCGGTGGCAATGACGCTGGAGAACTCCACCACTTGCGCATGATTGAGGCGCAGTTCGGTGCCGCTGCGGATTTGCTCCTCGCGGGCCGGCGAGCTGCCTTCAAGGACCAGATCGGCACCGAGAAACTCGGTAGCGCGCAGCATCATCGCGCCATTGAGGCGGGCGCCGAAATAGCCGATCGCGGTGCTCGCCGCGACGGCCACCACCAGCGCAAAGAACAACACGCGCAACTCACCGGCGCGGGCATCGCGCATGAGCTGGCGCAGGGCAAGACTGAACAGACGCAACAGCGGCAGACGTGCCATCAAGGCTCCAGAGGGGCGACCAGCAGCCCGGCTTCAAGACGGATCAGGCGCCGGCAGCGATGGGCCAGGCGTTCGTCGTGGGTCACCAGCACCAGGGTGGTGCCGCGTTCCTTGTTCAATTCGAACAGCAAGTCGCTGATGCGCTCGCCGGTGTGGCTGTCGAGGTTGCCGGTCGGCTCGTCGGCGAACAGCACGTCCGGTTCGGCCGCGAAGGCGCGGGCGATGGCCACGCGCTGCTGTTCACCGCCGGAGAGCTGGCGCGGCGAGTGGGTCAGGCGCTGCCCGAGGCCGACGCGCTGAAGCAATTGCGTGGCGCGCTCGCGGGCATCTTTGCGGCCGTCGAGCTCAAGCGGCAGCATGACGTTTTCCAGCGCGTTGAGGCTGTCGAGCAACTGGAACGACTGGAAGACGAACCCGACGTGCTCGGCACGGATTCGTGCGCGCTGGTCTTCGTCGAGATTGCTCAGGCCCTGGCCGGCGAGAGTGACTTCGCCGCTGCTCGGCAGGTCGAGGCCGGCGAGCAGGCCGAGCAGGGTGGATTTGCCGGAACCGGACGCGCCGACGATGGCCAGGCTGTCGCCCTTGTTCAGTTCCAGGCTGAGTTCGTGCAGGATAGTCAGTTCACCTTCCGCGCTAGGGACCACTTTGCTGAGGTTCTTCGCGGTGAGAATGCTTGCGCCCATGGAGAATCCGATGCGTGTATGGTTTTTGAGTGCTGGCCTGGCCTTGATGTGCATGGCCCAGAACGCAGCGGCGGGTACTGTCCTGATCGTTGGCGATAGTATCAGCGCCGGTTTCGGCCTGGATACCCGTCTGGGGTGGGTGTCGCTGCTCGAGCAGCGGCTCAAACAGGAGGGTTTCGACGATAAAGTGGTCAACGCCTCGATCAGTGGCGACACCAGCGCCGGAGGCCAGGCGCGGCTGCCGGCGCTGCTTGCAGAGCATAAGCCGGAGTTGGTGATCCTCGAGCTGGGTGGCAATGACGGCCTGCGCGGGATGCCGCCAACGCAATTGCAACAAAATCTTGCCTCGATGATCGACAGCTCGCGGCAGAGCGGCGCGAAAGTGCTGCTGCTCGGCATGCAGTTGCCACCCAATTATGGCAAGCGCTACACCGATTCGTTCGCCGAGGTTTACGGCAAGCTCGCCGAAGAGAAAAACATCCCGTTGGTGCCGTTTTTTCTCGAAGGTGTCGGTGGTCATCCGGAGCTGATGCAGGCCGACGGTCTGCACCCGGCCGCCGGGGCTCAGGGCAAGTTGCTGGAAAATGTCTGGCCGACGCTAAAACCGCTGTTATGAGGCTTTTCTAGAGGCAGGCTTTCGGCTAATGTGGCGCCCCCTAATTTGGAGCCCCCGATGCCGCGTCCTGCCTGGTCCCTGTTTGCCTACCAACTGATCGAGCCTGACGAGCAGCTGGATCTGTTCGCCTGCCAGGAAGTGCGGGTGCATCTGGTGACGCGGCAGCTGGAACTCGGCGGCTCGGCCGATCGCACGCTCTGCGGCACTCTGCTGCCGGCGCAACCGCGCTGGTCGAATGTTGATCGGCGGGTGTTCCAGGATCAGCGCCTGTGCTCGCTGTGCCGGGCGATTCTCGAATCGCAGAAGCGCGGCACCTCGCCGATCTGGCCTGAGCTGCGTTTCGAACTCTGAGCGCTGAAGATCAAAGTGTGGGAGCGAGCCTGCTCGCGAAGGGGTTTTATCAATCGACATTTATGGTCGCTGATACACTGCTTTCGCGAGCAGGCTCGCTCCCACCTTGAACGCACCCTGTCGCCAATAGCGGTGCTACCTCCCCGAATCCCCAAGCCGCGGTGTACAATCGCGCCCTTATACCCTTGATGATCATGCGAAGGATTTTCCGGATGTTGCCGCGCTTTCCTGCCGTCACCCGCTGCCTGTCACTTGCCGCCCTGTGTGTGGCCGGTCCCGTTGCTGCATTGGAGCTTCCCCTGCCACCACCCGGCGAGGACATCGTCGGCCAGGTGCAGGTGATCAAAGCCAAGTACGAAGACACCTTCGCCGACCTGGGCACCACCTATGATCTGGGCTATTCGGAAATGGTTGCGGCCAACCCGGGCATCGATGCCTGGCTGCCGGGCGCCGGTACCGAGATCGTCCTGCCGACGCGCTTCATCCTGCCGCCGGGCCCGCGTGAAGGCATCGTCATCAACCTCGCCGAATACCGTCTCTATTACTACCCGAAAGGCCGCGACGTGGTGTACACGTTCCCGCTGGGTATCGGCCGCGAAGGCTGGGGCTCGCCGATCGCGCACACCTCGATCATCGCCAAGACACCGAACCCGACGTGGACGCCTCCGGCTTCGATCAAGGCCGAACACGCTGCTGACGGTGATCCGCTGCCGAATGTGGTGCCGGCCGGTCCTGATAACCCGCTGGGGCCGTTCAAGTTCACCCTCGGCACGCCGGGCTACCTGATCCACGGTTCGAACAAGAAGTTCGGCATCGGCATGCGCACCAGCCACGGCTGTTTCCGCATGTTCAACAACAACGTGCTGGAAATGGCCGGTATGGTCCCGGTCGGCACCTCGGTGCGCATCATCAACGACCCGTACAAGTTCGGTCGCAGTGGCGGCAAGGTCTATCTGGAAGCGCACACGCCGCTCGACGACAAGGGCAACCCGTCGGTGGTCGACAAGCACACGGCGGTAATCAACGCGATGCTCAAGCGTGAAGACATCACCAGCAACCTGCGCATGAACTGGGATGTGGTGCGTGATGTGGTCGCCGCCGAAGACGGCTTGCCGGTAGAGATCGCCGTGCCGAATACCTCGGCGCCAATGGTGAGCAGTGCACCGATCGACCTGCAGCAATAAGAGCTGATCGAAACCCGCCGATGCGTGCAGTGTCGGCGGGTTTTTTATTGCCCGGAGAAAAGCACCGGGCACAAAAAAGCCGACCCGGAAAACCGGATCGGCTCGATAACAATCCCGAGGGATTATTACTTGCGGCTAGCTTTTTCCAGCATGCGCAGAGCACGCTCGTTAGCTTCGTCAGCAGTCTGTTGTGCTTTTTGAGCAGCAGCCAGAGCTTCATCAGCTTTACGGTAAGCTTCGTCTGCACGAGCCTGGGAGCGAGCAGCTGCGTCTTCAGTAGCGGTCAGACGTGCTTCGGTTTCTTTCGATGCGCTGCTGCAACCGGTAGCCAGAACTGCGGCCAGAGCCAGAGCAGAGAATTTCAGAACGTTGTTCATCGTGTTCCCCTTCAAGGACTTTCAAATTAAGTGGCTGTCTCCTCACGATTGAGGAAATAGCCGGCGTACATACTACCCATTACTTGTAGTAAGTAAACTGACGTAGCGCAAGAAGCAAAAAAAATTGTAGGCGTTGATTCTTTTTCGAGCAACTTTTAACTGCGCTGTATAAAAAATATCCAGCTGCAAGCCCCGGCGTGAGCGACTCAAACGGAAAAAGTTCCCGCCCTCGCGCGCTGTTTTTGCGACTTCGGCTAAAGTCTTTCTAAATGAATTCGTCCACACTTTTGTTCAGGTTCTGCGAAGCGCTTCGCGTATCTTTGTTGATGTACAGGTGACTTTAAAAAAGGTTGCACGTCTTAAGTCTCAACATTCCGGCAATGTTCAGGCAAACGGCACGCAAAGATTGTCTTGCGACCGAACCTGCGACCATCGATGCCAATGCACGCAAACCATCCGATGACGAGCGTACCTTGAGCATTTTCGACAATGGTGCCTACTATTCAGCAGGTGTCAGATTGCGCGAGATCGGTGTGGCTCTTCTCAGTGTCCATCAGGCACGGGGTGGCGTAGATGTTCCTTCGCCGGAAAAACATCGGTAAGGTAGGGGTCACAATTCAAGACCCGCGAGGAGTAGTGATGAGCGAGGCGTTGTCCATCCACCATGACCAGGCTGGTCATCAATTCGAGACCACTGTGGACGGTCATCGTGCTTACCTGACCTACATGGATCTGGGCAAGCAGACCCTGGATATCTACCGCACCTTCGTGCCCAATGCCCTGCGTGGCCGTGGCATTGCCGCAGCGCTGACTGAACGCGCGCTGCAATACGCCGAAGAAATGGGCTACACGGTGATCCCGTCTTGCTCCTACGTCGAGCGCTACATGGAACGCCATCAGCGTCGCGCCGCGAAGATCTGAATCGCACACACAAAAACGCCGGACAATGTCCGGCGTTTTTTTATATCCGTAAAACCGTGCTTACGTGCGCTGACGCTTCGGCAATACGTCCTTGAGCTTGGCGTGCATGCTGCGCAAGGTGTTTTCGGTGGCGGACCAATCGATGCAGGCATCGGTGATCGACACGCCGTATTGCAGGTCGGCGAGGTCTTTCGGAATCGCCTGGCAGCCCCAATTCAGGTGGCTCTCAACCATCAGGCCGATGATCGACTGGTTGCCTTCGAGGATCTGGTTGGCGACGTTCTCCATCACCAGCGGTTGCAGGGCCGGGTCCTTGTTGGAGTTGGCGTGGCTGCAGTCGACCATGATGTTCGGCTTGATCTTCGCCTTGTTCAGCGCCTGCTCGCACAGCGCCACGCTGACCGAATCATAGTTCGGCTTGCCATTACCGCCGCGCAGCACCACGTGACCGTAGGCGTTGCCTTTGGTGGTAACGATCGACACGCCACCTTCCTGGTTGATGCCGAGGAAACGGTGCGGGCTGGACACCGACTGCAAGGCGTTGATCGCCACGGTCAGGCCGCCATCGGTGCCGTTCTTGAAGCCGACCGCCGAGGACAGGCCGGAAGCCATTTCGCGGTGAGTCTGCGATTCGGTGGTACGCGCGCCGATGGCCGACCAGCTGATCAGATCCTGCAGATACTGCGGGGAGATCGGGTCGAGGGCTTCGGTGGCAGTCGGCAGGCCTTTCTCGGCCAGGTCGAGCAGCAACTGACGACCGATGTGCAGACCGTCCTGGATCTTGAACGAGTCGTCCAGATACGGATCGTTGATCAGACCTTTCCAGCCGACGGTGGTACGCGGCTTCTCGAAATACACACGCATGACCAGATACAGGGTGTCGGAGACTTCCTCGGCGAGCACCTTGAGTCGATCGGCGTATTCGTGGGCAGCCTTGATGTCGTGAATCGAGCACGGGCCGATCACGACGAACAGACGGTGGTCGGTGCCATCGAGAATGTTGCGAATGACTTCGCGGCCCTTGGTGACGGTGCGCAGGGCGGCGTCGCTCAGGGGGATATCACGCTTGAGCTGATCGGGAGTGATCAGGGTCTCGTTAGAGGCGACGTTTAGGTCGTTGATCGGTAAATCAGCCATCGTTTACTCGTCAGGTCACGGGTGCCGGCCGCCAGCGATCCCCGCGCGGCGGAGCACAGCAGATTTAGCGCGTCGGGGGAGCCGAACCTTAGCGCGTCAGAGGCGGCTCGACAATGGGCAAACCGTGCTTTAGTCCAGCGCTGGCTGCGCAAAAGCCTTGCGCAGGTTGTCGTGGGAGAACTCTTCGGCGTGCTCCTCGACCCACTGCAGGGCCAGCGCCTGACTATCCTGCAGATCGTCGTGGCTGTCCTGCATGCGTGAATAGCGTTCGATCTGACACACCTGCTCACCCATTCGCGCGCTGAACAGGGTCTGTTCGTCAGTGAAGGCAATGCCCACCAGATAGCCTTTTTTACGCCGCAGACACCAGGCCACATAGCCCGGATAACAGAAGTCGGCATTCAGCGTCGGCATGCGCACTTGCAGCGCAGTGCCGTGGCGCCAGGCGCGGTGGTAATTGCAAGCGATGCCGCCGAGGCTGATAGTGTGCAGCTGTTGTCTGGAAATGCATTCAGGCTTGAGTAACGTCAATTCAACCGGCACTTCGTCCGGATGAGGAATGAAACGTCCCATGAGCACAGACTCCCTGTGTCGGCCATCTGACATTGTTTCCCCCAGTATAGTGGTCGAATCCGAGCTGACCGACTTCGACGCCGACCAGCGGCTGCTGGCGATGCGCGGGGTTTCTCTGGTGATCTTCACCAGCGTCGGCTGTGCCAGTTGTCGTTATGCCCGCGAGGTGTTGCCGGGATTGCCGCTGGCGATCGATCGGCTGTGCTGGATCGACGCCGGCAACAACGGCGGCCTGGTCGAGCGTTATCAGGTGTTTCATTTGCCGGCGCTGTTTGTGGTGCGCGACGGCGAGTTCTTTGGCGCAGTGCACACTCGCCTGACGGTTGATCAACTCAACCAGGCGGTGGCGCAATCGCTGAGTCGAATTGCAGAGGAGTTGCCATGAGCGAGACAGTCAGCAAACCGGTGGTGGGGATTATCGGCACCGGTGCAATCGGCGGGTTCTACGGGGTGATGCTGGCGCGTGCCGGGTTTGAGGTGCACTTTTTGTTGCGCAGCGAATTTTCCGCCGTGGCTGAGCGCGGTTTGCAGATCAACAGTGCGGTGCACGGGCCGTTGACGCTGAATCCGGCCAATGCCTATTCCGCTGCCGAAGACATGCCGCCCTGTGACTGGCTGCTGGTCGGCACCAAGACCACCAGTAACGCCGGGCTGGCCCCGGCGATCATTCAGGCCGCCAAACCTGACGCAAAAGTGCTGTTGCTGCAGAACGGTCTGGATGTCGAAGACAGCCTGCGGCCACTGTTGCCGGATTCACTGCATCTGCTCGGTGGTCTGTGCCTGATCTGCGTGCACCGCAAGGGGCCGGGGCAGATTACCCATCAGGCCCTTGGCGCGGTGAATGTCGGTTATCACAGCGGCTCGGCCATTGATGAAGTAGCGCGCATGGCGATCGTCGAGGAGGGCGCCGGACTGTTCCGTGCCGCCGGCATCGACTCGCAGGCGATGGCCAACCTGCATCAGGCGCGCTGGCAGAAACTGGTGTGGAATATTCCTTATAACGGACTTTCGGTATTGCTCGGCGCGGGAACCGAAGCGCTGATGGCTGATGCTGACAGCCGCCTGTCGATTCAGGCGTTGATGGCGGAAGTGGTGCAGGGCGCCCGGGCCTGTGGATACGAGATCCCGCCCGGCTATGCCGAGTACCTGTTCACCATGACCGAGAAAATGCCCGATTACTGGCCGAGCATGTACCACGACTTTGCACACAAACGCCCGCTGGAGCTGGAGGCGATCTACGCCCGGCCACTGGCGGCGGCGAAAGCGGCGGGGTGCGAGTTGCCGCGCATCGAGGCGTTGTATCGCCATTTGGGTTTTATCGACCGACGCAATACCTGAGTCGGTTGTTCTGGGGGAAGGCATGGCCAATAACATCGATGACAAACTGGTGCTGGCGATTTCCTCGCGCGCCTTGTTCGACCTGAGCGAAAGCCACAAGGTCTACCTGTCGAGCGGCGTCGAAGCCTATCGGCAATATCAGATCGAGCACGAAGACGAAATCCTCGCGCCGGGCGATGCGTTCCCGCTGGTGGAAAAACTCCTGAGCCTGAACAGCCGCCTCGGTCGCGCGCGGGTCGAGGTGATTCTGGTTTCTCGTAACAGCGCCGACACCGGGCTGCGCGTGTTCAATTCGATTCATCATTACGGGCTGGCGATTTCTCGTGCGGCGTTCGTCGGTGGGCGCAGTCCGTACCCTTATCTGAAAGCGTTTGGCTGCGACCTGTTTCTCTCGACTCACGCCGAAGACGTGCGTGCGGCGCTGGACGCCGGGTTCGCCGCCGCCACGATTCTGTCCGGTGGCGCGAGCCGTGCGGCCAGTGATGAATTACGTATTGCCTTCGACGGTGACGCGGTGATTTTCTCCGACGAGTCCGAGCGCGTCTATCAGTCCGGAGGGCTGGAAGCGTTTCAGGCCAAGGAACGCGAATCGGCACGCGAGCCATTGCGTGGTGGGCCGTTCAAGGGCTTTCTGGCAGCGCTCAATCTGTTGCAGCGCGAGTTTCCCGATGACGATTGCCCGATCCGCACGGCGCTGGTTACCGCGCGTTCGGCGCCGGCCCATGAGCGGGTGATTCGCACCTTGCGGGAATGGGATATTCGTCTCGATGAGTCGCTGTTTCTCGGTGGCCTGACCAAATCGGCGTTCCTCGAAGCCTTCGCCGCCGACGTGTTCTTCGATGACCAGACCGGCCATTGCGAACTGGCTCGCGAAGTGGTCGCCACCGGCCATGTGCCCCACGGCATCAGCAACGAACCGCCGATCTAGAGCCTTTTCATTCAGGACGTTGCGTCGCACGTCGTACTCGCCAAGGCACTGCTAAGCTGAATCAATCTCCGCCATCGTTGGCTCGCGAGGAGGTCCCATGATTCGCTCAATGCTGTATGCCACCGACCTCGGTCTGTACGCACCGTTCGTGATGCAGCATGCCTTGGCCTTGGCGCGCACCTTCAATGCCGATCTGTATGTAGTGCACGCGGTGGAACCCATGGGCCTGTTTGCCGAGTCGGTGCTGCAAAGCTATCTCGACGAACAGGCATTGAACGAATTCCATAGTCAGGGTCTGAAAACAGTCATCGCCAATATCGAACAACGGGTGCTCGACAGCTTTCGTGAAGAGCTGGGGGACGACGGCGAACAGGATCTGCAGCGCATTCGCGCGGTGCGCGTGCTGCAGGGTGATCCGTCGCAGGTGATTCTCGATCAGGTGCACAAGCTCTCGGTCGATCTGCTGATCGTCGGCAGTCACAGCCATGGCGTCGGCGCGGAAACGCCGTTGGGGCGCACGGCGGCGCGGGTCCTGCAGTTGGCCAAGGTGCCGGTCTATCTGGTGCCGCTGATGGAACGTCGGCGGCGTGAGGATCGCTGAAGCAGGAATAATGGCGTTTTGATAAAAAAGTTCTAGATTTATTCTTCGAACCATTAATATAGTTATATACCGTCGCTGATGCCCGTGGCGTCTACCTGCTTTGAGGGATTGATATGAAGCTTCAACAACTGCGCTACATCTGGGAAGTGGCGCACCACGACCTCAACGTTTCCGCTACCGCTCAAAGCCTGTACACCTCGCAACCGGGCATCAGTAAGCAGATCCGCCTGCTGGAAGACGAGCTGGGCGTCGAAGTCTTCGCCCGCAGCGGCAAGCACCTGACCCGCGTCACCCCGGCCGGCGAGCGTATCATCACCACCGCTGGCGAGATCCTGCGCAAAGTCGAAAGCATCAAGCAGATTGCCCAGGAATTCTCCAACGAGAAGAAGGGCACCCTGTCGATCGCCACCACCCACACTCAGGCACGTTACGCGCTGCCGCCGGTGATCAGCAATTTCATCAAGCAATATCCCGACGTGGCCCTGCACATGCATCAGGGCTCGCCGATGCAGATCGCCGAAATGGCCGCTGACGGCACCGTCGATTTCGCCATTGCCACTGAAGCGCTGGAGCTGTTCGGTGATCTGGTGATGATGCCGTGCTATCGCTGGAACCGCTGCGTGGTCGTACCCCACGGCCACCCGCTGACCAAGCTGCCGAAGCTGACCCTCGAAGCGCTGGCCGAATATCCGATCGTCACTTACGTGTTCGGTTTCACCGGCCGTTCCAAGCTCGACGAAGCCTTCAGCCATCGTGGCCTGACGCCGAAAGTGGTGTTCACCGCTGCTGACGCCGACGTGATCAAAACCTACGTGCGTCTGGGGCTGGGCGTGGGCATCGTGGCTAAAATGGCGGTCGACACCAAACTCGATAACGACCTGGTGGTGCTGGATGCCAGCGAGCTGTTCGAGTCGAGCATCACCAAGATCGGTTTCCGTCGTGGCACTTTCCTGCGTGGCTTCATGTGCGACTTCATCGAGAAATTCGCCCCGCACCTGACCCGCGAAGTCATGGCCAAGGCCATTCAGTGCCACAACAAGCAAGAGCTCGAAGAGCTGTTCGACGGCGTCGAACTGCCCGTTCACTAAACACCCGCTTCAGAGCACCTCGGTGACAGCAAACTGTTGCCGGGTGCCCGCCACCAGAATCTCCACCTCATCGCCCTCGAACTTGCCCAGCAGGCTTTTGCCCAGCGGCGAGCGCGGGGTGATGACGGTAACCGGCTGACCGACCACGTCGACTTTCAGCCCCGCCGCATCCGGCGCCAGAAACAGCCATTGCTCGCGACCCTTTTCGTCCTCCAGACCGAGCAGGGCGCCGACTTCGATGCCGCGATTTTCATCGTAGGCACGCAAGGTCAGGTTCTGGCACAGCGCCAGTGACTGACGGATTTCCTCAACCCGCTTCGCCTGACCCGCCGCCAGATACGACGCCTCCAGCCCCAGCGTGTCGTACTTGTTTTCGGCGATGTTTTCTTCGTGGGTCGCGGTTTCGTAAGCGGTTTGCGCGGCGCGTTCGGCGATGTCGAGGTCGATGCGCAGCTTGTCGAGAATCAACTGGTGGACGCTGTGTTTGTTCATGATCAATCGCAGAATTGCAAAACGTTGGCGCGGCTCTTTTCGGTCGGCGCGGTCTGGTCCTGCTGCAGCCAGAACTGGCATTTCGGATTGGACGCGTTACGCGAATTGGCGCGCGCCTGATCCAGTCGGGCCTGCTGTTCATTCTTGCGCAGGTTTTCTTCGTACTGTTGGAACAGCGGACTTTGCGGTGGAATGTCCGGCTGTACCTGTACGGGCGCCACAGCCGGAGGATTGACGCGCTGCTGCACCGCTTGCGCGACAGGGGCCAGTTGCTCGGGAAAGATAAAGCGCGAAAGCAGCCAGCAGGTCAGCGCAATCGCCAGGAACCCCAGCCACAGGCCCAGCGCAATGCTGCCGGTCAGATGCAGCGCGCTAAGCTGAACAGGCAAGGGACGACGCGGATTCGGACGGTAGGGCATGGCGGCCTCCTGGCGGATGGTTGCGGGCAAGTGGCGATTGTCGCACGAAGATTAATCGCCGTCGGCTCTTCTGCGCGAGCGCATTTATGCGGACAATCGAGGTCTTTTGCCAACGGGAGAACGGCATGCCTGAAGCGAAACCCCGCTGGGACATTTTCTGCACCGTGGTCGATAACTTCGGTGACATCGGCGTGACCTGGCGCCTGGCCCGGCAACTGGTGGCCGAACATGCCTTGCCGGTGCGCCTGTGGGTGGATGATCTGCGCGCGTTCGAGCGCCTCTGTCCCGAGATCGATATTGAACTTGCGCAGCAGTGGCAGCAGGGCGTCGAGGTGCGACAGTGGCCGAGCGAATGGCTGCACGCCGAGGCGGCCGACGTAGTCATCGCCGCCTTCGCCTGTCAGTTGCCCACTGATTACATGGACAGCATGGCTGCGCGGGAAACGCCGCCGCTGTGGCTCAACCTCGATTATCTCAGCGCCGAAGACTGGGTCACCGGCTGCCATGGCTTGCCGTCGGTGAAATACAAATCGGTGCAGAAGTTCTTCTTCTTTCCGGGCTTCAAGCCGGGCACCGGTGGCCTGCTGCGCGAATGCGGACTGCTCGAACAGCGTCGGCAGTTTCAGCAGGATCGACCGGCTCAGCGACATTTCCTGCAAGGTCTGGGTATTGATCCCGCGCCCGATGCGCAACTGATCTCGCTGTTTGCTTATGAAAACGCCGGGTTGGCCAGTTGGCTGGATGTGCTGGCGGCCGATGCACGGCCGACTCACCTGCTGGTGCCGGAAGGGCGGATTCTCGGCGATGTGGCGCGCTGGCTGGAGGTAGAAACCCTGACGGTCGGCGCGATTCACGTGCGCGATTCGCTCACCGTGCAGGTGCTGCCGTTCGTCCGTCAGGATCAATACGACCACCTGCTCTGGTGTTGCGATTTCAACGCGGTGCGCGGTGAAGACTCATTCGTGCGCGCGCAATGGGCGGGGCGGCCGATGCTCTGGCACATCTATCAGCAGGACGATGACATCCATCTGGACAAGCTCGATGCTTTTCTCGCGCTCTACACTCACGGCCTTTCGCCCGCTGCGGCGCAGGCGATGAACGGTCTGTGGCGAGCGTGGAGTGCCGGGCAACCGATCGGCGAGCACTGGCTGGCGGCGCGAAATCATTGGCCGGAACTCGAGAAAAACGCCGAGGCATGGTGTCTGGAACAGGCCTTGCAAGCGGATCTTGCCACGGCGCTGGTACAGTTTTAGGTAAATTGGATATGATACGCGGCCTAGATTTTTGTAAATCCCATCCAAATTCGGATATTCGCAATGAAAACTGGTAAAGAACTCAAACCCGGTACCGTGATCCGTATCGACAACGATCCTTGGCTGGTTCAGAAAGCTGAATTCACCAAGTCGGGCCGTAACAGCGCGATCATGAAGACCAAGCTGAAGAACCTGCTGACCGGTTACAAGACCGAAACCGTTTACGGTGCGGACGACAAACTGGACGACGTGATCCTGGATCGTAAAGAAGCCACCCTGTCGTTCATCAGCGGTGACACCTACACGTTCATGGACACCACTGACTACACCATGTACGAGCTGAACGCCGAAGACATCGAAAGCGTTCTGCCTTTCGTTGAAGAAGGCATGACCGACGTTTGCGAAGCCGTGTTCTTCGAAGAGCGTCTGGTTTCCGTAGAACTGCCGACCACCATCGTGCGTCAGGTTGACTACACCGAAGGCTCCGCTCGCGGTGACACTTCCGGCAAGGTGATGAAGCCTGCCAAACTGAAGAACGGTACCGAGCTGTCGGTTGCCGACTTCATCGAAATCGGCGACATGATCGAGATCGATACCCGCGAAGGCGGTTCCTACAAAGGCCGTGCGAAATAAGCACTGTTTTTTGCGGAAAGAAAAAACCCGACCATTGAGTCGGGTTTTTTTGTGCCTGCGCTTTGAGTTTCACACCTATCCCATGTGGGACGGTGGTTACTTCAAGTGTTGCTTCAGTTCTTCAGACGCCTGCAACATCGCCGAGCGCACCGCCGGTACCTGGCTGACCACGTTGAGCAAACCGTAATCGTGAATCATGCCGTTGTAGCGCACCGACGTTACCGGTACTCCGGCCTCGTCGAGTTTGCGTGCGTAAGCTTCACCTTCATCACGCAGCACGTCGGCGCTGGCAGTCTGCACCAGTGCAGGCGGCAGACCTTTGAGTTGCGCGGTGGTGGCGCGCAGCGGTGAAGCGTAGATCTCGTTACGCTGCTTGGCGTCGGTGGTGTAGTTGTCCCAGAACCACTTCATCATGTTGCGGGTGAGGAAGTGCCCTTCGGCGTACTGGTTGTACGAACCGGTGTCGAAGTTGGCATCGGTCACCGGCCACAGCAGCACCTGGAATTTGATCGCCGGGGTGCCCTTGTCCTTGGCCATCAGCGCAACCACTGCGGCCATGTTGCCGCCGACGCTGTTGCCGGCCACGGCCAGGCGCTTGCCGTCGACATTGATCTCTTTACCGTGTTCCGCCACCCATTTGGTCGCAGCGTAGGCCTGGTTGATCGCCACCGGGTAATGCGCTTCCGGCGAAGGGGTGTAATTGACGAACACCGCCGCCGCCCCCGAACCGACCACGAGATCGCGCACCAGACGTTCGTGAGTCGGGAAGTCCCCCAGCACCCAGCCGCCGCCGTGGAAGAACATGAACACCGGCAGCTCACCCTTGACCCCGGCCGGCCGGACGATGGTCAGGCTCAGCGGTTGGCCATCGACCTGGATGGTCTTCTCGCTGACATCGGCTTTGGGCAACGTCAACTTGACCCCGGACTGCGCGCCGACCAGCACGGCGCGGGCATCCTTGGGTGACAGCTGCTCGATCGGCTTGCCGCTGCCTGAATTCAGCGCATCGAGGAATGCCTGGGTGTTGTGTTCGACATCACCGGCGAAAGCGCTGTGTACCGACAGGGCGAGAAGGGTACCGGTCAAGACTTTGCTGAAAGTGTTCATGTTCAATTTCCTTGTTCGGGCCGGAGACTTGAGTGATTACACGGTTACGTGCAGACGCACATCGACGTTGCCACGGGTGGCGTTGGAGTACGGGCAGACCTGGTGAGCGGCGTCGACCAGCGACTGCGCGTCGGCTTGTTCCAGGCCCGGCAGGCTGATGTGCAAATCGATGTCCAGACCGAAACCGCCAGGGATCTGGCCGATGCCGACATGGGCGGTGATCGATGCGTCGTCAGGAATCTTGCGCTTGGTCTGGCTGGCAACGAATTTCAGTGCGCCGATGAAGCAGGCCGAGTAACCGGCAGCGAACAGTTGCTCAGGGTTGGTCGCCGCACCGCCAGCACCGCCGAGTTCTTTCGGGGTGGCCAGTTTGACGTCGAGTACGTTGTCGCTGGAGATCGCACGACCGTCACGGCCGCCAGTGGAAGTTGCGATTGCGGTGTAGAGAGTTTGCATGGTGTGAGCCTCATTGGTTGTGGTTTTGTGCGCTAATTGTTTGCGCGCTAAGTAGGTGTGAAGAGAATGTATAGCGCTAATGTTTAGCGCGCAAGATAAATTTTTAATAAAAATCGCGTTTTGCTCAAGGGCATAGCGTGGAAGGGGCGGGTAAGGCTTGATTTAGAGCGCTTGGCGAGGGAATGCAGGCGGGGAAAATTTTTTTTTGTTGGCGCTGAAATCACTGTGGGAGCGAGCCTGCTCGCGAAGGCGGTGGAACATTCAACGACTCGCTGTCTGATCGGACGCTTTCGCGAGCAGGCTCGCTCCCACAGGGGAATGTAGCGGGGCTTAATTCAGGCTGTCTTGCAAATGTCCGCGCAGCGCTTGCAGCTCGGCCTGCAACTTCTGCAGACGTTCAAGGGTGAAGCCACTGGCGCCAAGAATGCACTGCGGCACGGTCTGCGCCTTGTCGCGCAAGGCGCGGCCTGCTGCGGTCAGTTCGACAATCACCACCCGCTCATCTTCGCGACTACGGGTGCGGCTGAGCAGGCCTTCGGCTTCCAGACGCTTGAGCAATGGCGTCAGCGATCCCGGATCGGTCAGCAGGCGTGCGCTGATTTCTCCGACAGTCAGACCGTCCTTCTCCCACAACACCATCATCGCCAGATATTGCGGATAGGTCAGGCCCAGCGCTTGCAACAGCGGCTTGTAGACCTTGGTCATCATCAGCGAGGTCGAATGCAGGGCGAAGCACGCCTGATTGTCGAGCAGAAGGTCGTCGCAGTTGTCGCGTTCGCAAGTCATTGTCAAAGCCTTGATCGTTGATCGTTTTTTAATCTAGCGCTCGAATCTTTAAGGCGCCAGATAAATAAGTCCGGCGTCAGTGCCGGGCGAATTGCCGTTGCAACGCCAGATCCCACGGCGGCACCGGGCTGAAGCGGGTTTTCAGGTATTCCAGCAACAACCGACTGCGCGAATGGACCTGCTGTTCCATGCGCAGCGCGTAAATGCCGGTGGACTCCGGCGGCGGCAGGCCATTTTCACAAAACAGCGGCACCAGCTCGCCGCGCAGCAGGTATTCGCTGGCCAGCCAGGTCGGCAGGTGTGCGACGCCCAG
The DNA here is from genome assembly GCF_040310465.1 of Pseudomonas sp. H26/SER47-MNA-CIBAN-0231. NCBI lineage: Bacteria > Pseudomonadati > Pseudomonadota > Gammaproteobacteria > Pseudomonadales > Pseudomonadaceae > Pseudomonas > Pseudomonas sp. H26/SER47-MNA-CIBAN-0231. The sequence goes on from NZ_JBEOPW010000005.1 coordinate 306,155, forward strand.
ACCCGCCGCCGCGCCACACGCCAGAGCTTCGGCATTGTTGGCGCTCAGGCGCACCCGTGATGGTCGGTGCAGTTGCATTTGCCCGTCCACTTCGAATTTCCAGGCAAAGGGCGGCGCAAGGCCTTCCCAGTCGAGCCCGTCGTGTTCACTCAACTGCGCCGGGTGCTCGGGCACGCCACGCTGCTTGAGATAGTCAGGGCTGGCGCAGGCGACGCGGACCATGCTCGCCAATGGCGTGGCGACCAGGCGCGAGTCGGCCAGTTGTCCGGTCCGCAGCACCAGATCGACTTTGCCCAGGCTGCTGCCGGCCATGTCGCTGAAGCTGTCGATCAGATGCATCTGCACATCCAGTCCCGGGTACAGCAGGAGAAAATCGGCAATCACCGGCGCCAGATGCCGCCGCCCGAAGGCTGCTGGCGCATCGATGCGGATCAGGCCTTCCGGTGCGCTGCTTAACGACACCGCTTCGGCACGCGCCAGTTGCAACTCGGCGATGATCCGTCGCGCCCGCTCGGCAAAGGCCAGGCCGGCCGAAGTCGGCAGCACGGCATGGGTGCTGCGCACGAACAGCTGACTGCCGACGGCACTTTCCAGGCTGTCGATGCGCCGGGCTACGGCGGAAGGTGTCAGCGGATGGCGGCGCGAAGCGGCAGAAAAGCTGCCACTCTCCAGCACATCGAGAAACAGGCCGAGCTGATCGGTCAATTGGTTGGGATTCATGGAAACCACGCTTGTGCAAAATCGGCACAGCCATTGTGCGTTGCTATGCGTTTCCCCGCTAGGCGCGAGTGCGTAGCATTGGCCACCTGTCGTTAGAGGACTACCGTTGTGATGGATTTTCTGTTGTACCTGCTGTTCGGCGCCGCCCTGGGCACATTGGGCGGGATCTTTGGCATTGGCGGTGGCTTGATTGCGATCCCATTGCTTGGCGTGTGGTTTGGGCTTGATCAGCAGATCGCCCAAGGCACGGCACTGGTGATGGTGGTGCCGAACGTGATGCTGGCGCTGTGGCGTTATCACCAGCGCAATCGCATCGAATTGCGCCATGCGCTGCCGTTGGCGGTGATGGGTTTCTGCTTTGCCTGGCTCGGCTCGATCTGGGCGGTGGGCATCGATGCGCAGACCATGCGCATCGGATTTGTCGCCTTTTTGGTAGCACTTTCGGCCTACAACCTGTTGAAGATGTTCGGTCCGCGACCAGCGCCGACTGCCGAGCTGCGCTATTCGTGGCCGTGGTTGGGCGTGCTCGGCGCCGCCTCGGGGACAATGGGCGGTTTGTTCGGCGTCGGCGGCGCAGTGGTGGCCACGCCGGTGCTGACCAGCCTGTTCGGCACCAGCCAAGTGGTTGCTCAAGGATTGTCGCTGGCGCTGGCCCTGCCGAGCACTGGTGTAACCCTGGTGACCTACGCCGTGCACCATGAAGTCGACTGGATGATCGGTCTGCCTCTGGCGGTCGGAGGTCTGCTCAGCATCAGTTGGGGCGTGAAAGTTGCCCACGCCATGCCGGAAAAAATTCTGCGCGGGCTGTTCTGCGGTTTTCTGGTGCTGTGTGCGGTGATGCTCGCGTTTAAAGTTTGAAGCCCTCGACGATGTGCTCGGCCAGGCACTCGGTGATCGGCGACGGGTTGTTCAGATTGCGGATCAGCATGATGCTCGCCTCGGGCAACAGTGGCAGGTCTTCGGCGGCGCCAAGGATGCGCATGTCCGGGGTGATCAGGCTTTCCAGTTGCGCGGTGATCGCCAGCCCCGCGCTGACTACCGCCATCAGCGCCGACAGGCTGCTGCTGTTGTAGGCGATGCGGTAATCGCGGCCCATAGCGTCCAGCGCATTGCACGCCCACAAGCGGCAGAAACAATCACTGTTGAACATCGCCAGGGGCAGCGGCGTCTGTTCATGGGCGCTGAAGTTCTGCGCCTCGGCCCAGACAAAGCGCTCCTTGCGCAGCAACTGGCCGATCTCGTTGCCCGGCTCACGGGTGACGATCGACAAGTCCAGATCGGTGCGTTGCAGCAACTGCTTGCTCGACTCGCAATGCACCTCGATCTGGATCAGCGGATAGAACTGCGCGAACCGCGACAGGATTCCCGGCAGAAAACGCATCACATAATCATCCGGCGTACCGATGCGCACGGTGCCGACCATGTGCGGCTCGCGCAGGGTGTTGAACACCTCACTGTGCAGTTTGAGGATGCGCCGCGCATAACCGAGCAGCACTTGGCCTTCTGCCGTCAGGCGCACCTGACGGCCATCGCGCTCGAACAGCTGGCGCTGCAACACGTCTTCTTCCAGACGTTTCATCTGCATGCTCACCGCCGACTGGGTGCGGTTGACCATCTCGCCGGCACGGGTGAAACCGCCCTGATCGGCAATCGCGACGAAGGTGCGCAGGACATCGGTATCGATACTGGGGTAGGCGGACAATTGATGAATCTCCGTGATGCATGCCATCAGAAACATTCGTTGGATTGATCTTAGCGCCAGCGCGAGACTTGAGCCATCCACAAAAGGAGGCAAGACGATGAAAGGTCAAAGAGAGTATGCAAGCGAAGAACAGCTGTCCGGCCATGGCCATATCGTGTCCGATCTGCTGCACAAATTCAGCCGCTGGTACGAGTTACATCGCGAGCGGGAAATGCTCGCCGGGCTCAGCGACGAAGCGCTGAAGGACATCGGCATCAGCCGCGCCGATGTGGAGCATGAAACCGTGCGGCCGTTCTGGGACGACCCGATGCATAAATGATGAGGCTATCGCTACACAAACCCCTTTCAGGTGAGGTAGGTTGCGAGCAGACATGGAGGAATAAATGCCCGCGACAGTGTCCTTTTCCCTCAAACAGGCGCGACGTCTGGCGCTGGCTGCCCAAGGGTTCAACGGGCGCCAGCCGCCGAACGTCAATGCCAGTCATCTCAACCGGCTGATCGAACGGCTGGGCCTGCTGCAAATCGATTCCGTCAATGCCGTGGTGCGCTCGCACTACCTGCCGCTGTTTTCCCGTCTCGGTTGCTATTCATCTGACTTGCTCGACCAGGCTGCCTGGAGTTCGGGCCGTCGGCGCACGCTGTTCGAATACTGGGGCCATGAAGCGTCGCTGTTGCCGCTGTCGATGTACCCGTTGCTGGGCTGGCGCATGCAACGGGCCAAGCGTGGCGAAGACATCTATCAGCAATTGGCAAAGTTCGGTCGCGAACAGCGGGACACCATTCGCCGCGTGCTGACTGCGGTAGAGGAGCGGGGCGCGCTCGGCGCCGGCAGTCTGTCGACCCGCGAAGACAAGGCCGGGCCATGGTGGGACTGGAGTGCCGAGAAACATGCGCTGGAATGGTTGTTCGCCGCCGGTGAGGTCACAGTGGCGGGGCGACGCGGTTTCGAGCGCTTGTACGATTTGCCTGAGCGAGTGATTCCGGCAGCGATCCTGCAACAGCCCACGCCGGACGAGGCCGAGGCGCAACGCGGTTTGCTCTTGCATGCGGCGCAAGCATTGGGCGTTGGTACGGAAAAAGACCTGCGCGATTACTTTCGCCTGAACCCTGCGGATGCGCGCCCGCGTCTGACTGAGTTGGTTGAAGCTGGTCAATTGCAGATGTGTGAAATCGCCGACTGGCGGCAGATCGCCTATTGCCTGCCGGAGCCCAAAGTGCCGCGCAAGGTCATTGCCAGTGCGCTGCTGTCGCCGTTCGACTCGCTGATCTGGGAGCGCAGCCGCACCGAGCGTTTGTTCGATTTCCGCTATCGCCTGGAAATCTACACACCGCAGCCCAAGCGGGTTTACGGCTATTACGTGCTGCCGTTTTTGCACAACGAGCGGATTGCCGCGCGGGTTGATCTGCGCGCCGAACGGGCGGCAGGGCAGTTGGCGGTGCATGCGGTGCATGAGGAAGAATCGGGACTGGACGAGGAGGGGATGCTGGCGCTGGCGCTGAATTTGCGGCGGATGGCGGGTTGGTTGGGGCTTGAGCGGGTGCAGTTGAATTGTCAGCGCGAGAGTGCGGCTCGGCTCAGAGTCGCGTTCGCGCAGGTTGAGGGTATCTGAGCTGGCCCCTTCGCGAGCAGGCTCGCTCCCACATTGGTTTTGTGTAGGCCACAGGTCCTGTGTGGGAGCGAGCCTGCTCGCGAAGGGAGGCGACGCGGTCTAACGGCGGACTTGCTTCAGAGTCTCGGCAATCAAAAACGCCAATTCCAGCGACTGGTCGGCATTCATCCGTGGATCGCAGTGGGTGTGATAACGGTCGGACAAGCCATCCTCGGTAATCGGCCGCGCGCCGCCGATGCACTCGGTGACATTCTGCCCGGTCATTTCTATATGAATGCCGCCGGCATAACTGCCTTCCGCTTCGTGCACCTGGAAAAACTGCTTCACCTCGCCAAGGATCTGCGCGAAGTCACGGGTCTTGTAGCCGCTGCTGGCCTTGATGGTGTTGCCGTGCATCGGGTCGGAGCTCCACAGCACTTGCTTGCCTTCGCGCTGGACCGCGCGGATCAGTGCCGGTAGATGATCGCCGACCTTGTTCGCACCCATCCGCGCGATCAGGTTCAAACGCCCCGGATCGTTGTCCGGGTTGAGCACGTCGATCAGGCGGATCAGGTCATCAGGGTTCATGCTCGGGCCGACTTTGACCCCGATCGGGTTGTTCACCCCGCGCAGGAATTCAACGTGCGCGCCGTCGAGCTGACGCGTGCGGTCGCCGATCCACAGCATGTGCGCCGAGCAATCGTAGTAATCGTTGGTCAGGCTGTCGCGGCGGACGAAGGCTTCTTCGTAGTTCAGCAGCAGCGCTTCGTGGGCTGTGAAGAAACTGGTTTCGCGCAGTTGCGGCGAGCTGTCCATGCCGCAGGCGCGCATGAACGCGAGGGTTTCATCGATGCGGTCGGCGAGGTGGCTGTACTTCTCCGCCAGCGCCGAGTTGGCGATGAAATCCAGGTTCCACTTGTGCACTTGATGCAGGTCGGCAAAACCGCCCTGGGCGAAAGCGCGCAACAGGTTCAAGGTTGCTGTGGACTGATGATAGGACTGCAGCAAACGCTCCGGATCCGGCACGCGGCTCTTTTCGTCGAAGCCGATGCCGTTGACGATGTCGCCACGGTAGGCCGGCAGGGTTACGCCGCCGATGGTTTCGTCGTTGGCCGAACGCGGTTTGGCGAACTGGCCGGCCATGCGCCCGACCTTGACCACCGGGCAGCCAGCGGCGAAGGTCATGACGATTGCCATTTGCAGCAACACTTTGAAGGTGTCGCGGATCTTCGCGGCGGAAAATTCGGCGAAGCTTTCCGCGCAATCGCCGCCCTGCAACAGAAACGCGCGACCCTGGGTGACTTCGGCGAACTGGCGGCGCAGCTCGCGCGCTTCGCCGGCGAACACCAGTGGCGGATAGCTGGCCAGGGTTTGCTCGACCTGGCGCAGGTGCGCGGCGTCGGGGTATTGCGGTTGTTGCTGGATCGGCAGGGCGCGCCAGCTGTCAGGGCTCCACGGTTGGCTCATCACGGTCTCGAAGTTCGTACGCAGGGAAGCGCCATGTTAGCAGCAATTAGTGCGTGACCTGCTCCCGCCCCATCGCCGACAATCGCCGCTTTGCCACGGCGCCACAGCGGTGCCATCGCGTCACCGCGCCCGGTGACCATCAGGAGACGAAATGACTGAGGAGCGCGTCGAGCATCTGCTCGCCGAAGTACAGGATGAGTTCGGCGTGATTCGCGTGCTGGAAGTGGCCGATTACCGCTTTCTCGAGTTCGGCGATGCGATCGAGCAGAGCTGCGTGTTCACTGCCGACCCGAGCTGGCTGGAGTACGACTACACCCGCGCCATGCTGATCGGCGCGCTGTGCCACGAGCAGCCGGAGAGCGCGCTGTTTCTCGGTTTGGGTGCGGGCACGCTGACCCAGGCTTGCCTGAAGTTTCTGCCGCTGGAAGACGTCGAAGCCATCGAACTGCGCCCGGACGTGCCGCGCCTGGCCATTGAATATCTCGGTCTGGATGATGATCCGCGGTTGTATATCCGCGTCGGCGATGCGCTGGAATTGCTGCCGACTGCCGAGCCGGCGGATCTGATTTTCGTCGACCTCTATACCGATGTCGGTCCCGGTGTCGGGCATCTGGCCTGGAGTTTTCTCGGCGATTGTCAGAAGCGCCTGAATCCGGGCGGCTGGCTGGTGATCAACCAGTGGGCCACCGACGATGGCAAACCGCTGGGCGCGGCGTTGTTGCGCGGGCTCTATCACCGGCATTACTGGGAGTTGCCGGTGAAGGAGGGCAACGTGATTCTGATCGTTCCTGCGGATCTCGATCAGGCGCTGGACATGCAGGCGCTGACCCAGCGGGCCGAAGCGCTGGCGCCGCAGCTGGGTTATTCGTTGCAGTCGTTGATCAACGCGATTCGCCCGGCGACCTGAGCCGGCAGGACCGCCCCCTTCGCGAGCAGGCTCGCTCCCACATTTGAAATGCGTTCTACCTGTGGGAGCGAGCCTGCTCGCGAAAAGGCCCTGACAGGCAGCAGAATCTTCAGATGCCTTTGAAGATCCCCGGACGCCGCTCCACCAACGACCGCACCCCCTCCCGGGCATCCTCAGTGGCGAGCAACTTCTTCACCAGCGCCGGTAATGCCTGCGCCGCCGCTGTCTCACCCTCATAACGCGCCTGTCGCGCTGACATCAAGGTCGCCTGCACGCCCAGCGGTGCCTGCCGGGCAATCCGTTCGGCCAGCTCGATCGCGCGGGGCAGCAAGTCTTCGCTGGCCATCACTTCCTGGACCAAGCCCAGATGCAACGCATCGTGGGCATCAAATTCATCGCCAGTCAGCAACCAGCGCATCGCGTTGCCCCAGCCGGCGATCTGCTGGAAACGCAAAGTAGCGCCGCCAAACGGAAAGATCCCACGCTGCACTTCCATCTGCGCGAAGCGAGTATTGCTCGCGCACAGGTTGATGTCCGCCGCCAGCATCAGCTCGATGCCGATGGTCAGGCAGTAACCCTGCGCGGCGACGATGACCGGTTTGCTCACTCTCGGGCCGACGAAAACACCCCAGGGATCGCAACCGCCGCTCGGAACCTGCCAGCCTTCGGCCAGGGCTGCGCTGGCATTGACCAGATCGAGCCCGGCGGTGAAGTGCTCGCCATGGCCGAACACCACGGCGACCCGCGCTTCGCGGTCGGCTTCGAATTCGCCGTAGGCCAGGCTCAGGTCGTTGAGCAGGTCGATATCGAAAGCGTTGCGCTTGGCCGCCCGATCGAGGCCGATCAAGTGCACATGACCACGACGTTCTCGGCTGACGCGGCCGGCGCAGGGCTGATTCATGGCTAAATCCTCAAGCGGGAAGGGCGGGTGCGCGGCGCTTTGCCGCAGGTCGGTGAACCGTTTAAGCGTCATCGCCCGCAGGGCCGGGCCTTTGCAAAATAGACCGTTGCGCGATTATCCGCAAAACCCCGTTACACGGCGGTGACACACGGATAAGGGCCACAAAAAAAGCTCCCTTTTCGGGCGAAATCCGGTATAGTGCGCGCCGGCCTTTAACCGGGCCGCGTTTAGGTAGCGCATTTCCCGAAGTCAGCTTCGGCTGCACGTCCGCATTGCGGGCTCTTCCTTGACGATTCATCTTCATTCATTCGTTTTCGCAAATCCCCGCCGACAAAGCTGCCAGGGCGACTCTTGAGTCTCAACACGGCATGCGCAGCTTTGGAGCATGGGTCTTTGCGGATGCACTTAGAGGCAGACCCATGACCCAGGAAACCGGCGGATTCGCCGCTTTTAATCTCAACCCGAATATTCTTGCAGCCGTCGCAGCGACTGGCTACGAAGAGCCTTCGGCGATTCAGCAGCAATCGATCCCGATCATCATGGCCGGCCAGGACATGATTGGCCAGGCGCAAACCGGTACCGGTAAAACCGCCGCGTTCGCACTGCCTATTCTGCACCGCATCGATCCTGCCAAGCGCGAACCGCAAGCCCTGATCCTGGCGCCAACCCGAGAGTTGGCGCTGCAAGTAGCAACCGCTTTTGAAACCTACGCCAAGCAAATGCCAGGCGTCACCGTCGTGGCTGTCTACGGCGGCGCGCCGATGGGCCCGCAACTCAAGGCAATCCGTAATGGCGCACAGATTGTTGTCGCTACTCCGGGTCGTCTGTGCGACCACCTGCGTCGCGACGAGAAAGTCCTGTCGACCGTGAACCATCTGGTTCTCGACGAAGCTGACGAAATGTTGAAGCTGGGCTTCATGGATGACCTGGAAGTCATCTTCAAGGCTCTGCCATCGACCCGCCAGACCGTGCTGTTCTCGGCGACCCTGCCGCAGTCGATCCGCGCCATTGCCGAACGCCACCTGCGCGATCCGCAACACGTCAAGATCCAGACCAAGACCCAGACCGTTACCGCGATCGAACAGGCTCACCTGTTGGTTCACGCTGACCAGAAAACCTCGGCCGTACTCAGCCTGCTGGAAGTCGAAGACTTCGACGCCCTGATCATGTTCGTGCGCACCAAGCAAGCGACCCTGGACCTGGCCAGCGCCCTCGACGCCAAAGGCTACAAAGCCGCCGCGTTGAACGGTGATATCGCCCAGAACCAGCGTGAGCGCGTGATCGACTCGCTCAAGGATGGTCGTCTGGACATCGTTGTCGCGACCGACGTTGCTGCCCGTGGTCTGGACGTTCCGCGCATCACTCACGTGTTCAACGTTGACATGCCGTACGATCCGGAGTCCTACGTGCACCGTATCGGCCGTACCGGCCGTGCCGGTCGCGAAGGTCGTGCACTGCTGCTGGTGACTCCACGTGAGCGCCGCATGCTGCAAGTGATCGAGCGCGTAACCGGTCAGAAAGTTGCTGAAGTGCGTCTGCCGGATGCTCAAGCCGTTCTCGATGCTCGCATCAAGAAACTGACCAACAGCCTGTCGCCGCTGGTTGCTGATGCCGAATCGACTCACGGTGAGCTGCTTGATCGCCTGACTGCCGACATCGGTTGCACCCCGCGTGCACTGGCTGCTGCGCTGCTGCGCAAGGCTACCAACGGTCAAGCGCTGAACCTGGCCGCGATCGAGAAGGAACGTCCACTGGTGCCGAACAACGCACCGCGTGGCGACCGTCCTGAGCGTTCCGGTGATCGTCCTGATCGTGGTGACCGCGAGCGTCGCGCGCCAATGCCTTTGGGCGAAGGCCGCGCTCGTTGCCGTACCGCGCTGGGTGCGCGTGACGGTATCGCTGCGAAAAACCTGCTGGGCGCCATCCTCAACGAAGGCGGTCTGGCCCGTGAAGCGATCGGTCGCATCCAGGTGCGTGACAGCTTCAGCCTCGTCGAGCTGCCGGAAGAAGGTCTGGAAAAGCTCCTGACCAAGCTGAAGGACACTCGCGTGGCTGGTAAGCAGCTCAAGCTGCGTCGCTACCGCGAAGATTGATCCGCCCTTGGGCTGATTGATCGAACATAAAAAATCCCCGACTGGTTCGGGGATTTTTTTTGCCTGTTCATTGGCTACCGTGGGAGCGAGCCTGCTCGCGAAGGCTTCAACCGAAGCGATAAATATCCATGCCCAGCGCCCCCATCGTGAAACCCTGATGTGCCACGCTGAAAACCCCGCCCGCGCCGCGAGCAAAATACAACGGCAACAAATGCTCATCACTCGGGTGACTGCGCACCGCATTTGGCGCCTGCTGGCGATAATCATGCAGCGCCGTTTCATCGTCGGCCGCCAGTTTGTCGATCATCCAGTCACGAAAATCCCGCGCCCACGGTTCAATGCTTTCCGGGCCGGCATGCCAGTCCAGCTCGCGGAGATTGTGGGTGATGCTGCCGGAGCCGATCAACAGAATGCCGTGTTCGCGCAGGATCGCCAGCGCGCGGCCAACTCGCGTCTGCAACGCCGGCCCGCCACGACTCGGCAGCGAGACTTGCACCACCGGAATGTTGGCCTGCGGATACATCAACGACAGCGGCACCCAGACACCATGATCGAACGGTCGTTGCGGATCGAGCCGCGCCGGCAGGTCATTGGTGTTCAACCGCTCAGCCACCTCTGCGGCCAGTTGCGGATTACCCGGGGCCGGGTACTGCACTTCAAACAGCGCACGGGGGAAACCGCCGAAGTCGTGCCAGGTTTCCGGATGCGGGTGGCTGCTGACCAGCAGTTCCTGGCTTTCCCAGTGTGCAGAGACGATGACGATGGCGTTGGGACGCGGCAGTTCGGCGGCCAGTCGCGCCAGTGCCGGGCCGCTGGCACCGGGCTCCAGCGCCAGCATCGGTGAACCGTGGGAGATAAACAGGCTGGGCAACATGGACGGGCTCCTGAGCGCTAAGATGAACCATCTTCAGTCAGATCATCGATCTGAATCCAATATAAGTTTCTGCGGTTTTTCATCGGTTATTCGGGAGTGATCCATGCAGCCTGAGTTTTGGTACAAGAAATGGGATTCGAACCAGATCGGCTTTCATCAGGCCGAGGCCAACCCGTATTTGCAGCGCTATTGGCCGGAGCTGGCGATTGCACCGTCAGCACGCGTGCTGGTGCCGCTGTGCGGCAAGAGTCTGGACCTGCTCTGGCTTGCCGGGCAGGGACATCAGGTGCTTGGAGTGGAGCTAGCGGAAAAGGCTGTCGAGGAGTTTTTCAGCGAACATCAGTTGCAGCCGCAGATCAGCGAGAAGGGCGCATTCAAGATTTATCGCAGTGATGCCATCGAACTGTGGTGCGGGGATTTTTTCGCGCTGACGGCAGAGGATGTTGCCGGTTGCACCGCGCTGTATGACCGCGCCGCGCTGATTGCCTTGCCGGACGCGATGCGCCAGCGCTATGCGGCGCATCTGCAGCAGTTGCTGGCGCCGGAGATGAAAGGGCTGGTGATTACCCTGGATTACGATCAGACGCAGATTCCCGGGCCGCCGTTTGCGGTGAATGATGATGAGGCGCAGCGGCTGCTGGGCCAGGGTTGGCAGCTGGAGAAACTGGAAGAGCGAGATATTCTGGCTGAGAGCCCCAAGTTTGTGCAGGGCGGGGTTGAGTGGTTGGTGGAGCGGGTTTATCGGGTTTCTGCCTGATGGTTTTCTGTCAGCAGCTCCGGCGTCTTCGCGAGCAGGCTCGCTCCCACAGGGGAATGCATTTCAAAGGTGGGAGCGAGCCTGCTCGCGAATGGGATTTTGCCGACAACGCATGATCTGAAGATACAAAAAAAGGCCCGCATCACTGCGGGCCTTCTTTCTTATTGCGATCAAATCAACCGCGACGACGCAGTGCGTCAATACGCTCTTCCAGCGGCGGGTGGCTCATGAACATGCGGGCGAAGCCCTGTTTAATGCCACCGTTGATGCCGAAGGCGTTCAGGGTGTCGGGCATGTGCACCGGCAGGCCCTGTTCGGCACGCAGACGTTGCAGAGCGCCAATCATCGCGCTGGTACCGGCCAGGCGGGCGCCGGCTTCGTCGGCACGGAATTCGCGCTTGCGCGAGAACCACATGACGATTGCGCTGGCGAGGATGCCCAGCACCAGTTCGGCGAAGATGGTCGCCACGTAGTAGGCGATGCCCTGGCCTTCTTCGTTCTTGAAGATGACCTTGTCGACGAAGTTGCCGATGATCCGCGCGAAGAACATTACAAAGGTGTTCACCACGCCCTGGATCAACGCCAGCGTGACCATGTCGCCGTTGGCGACGTGACCGATTTCGTGGGCCAGTACGGCTTTCACTTCATCGGGCGAGAATCGCTCGAGCAGGCCCTGGCTGACCGCGACCAGCGCGTCGTTCTTGTTCCAGCCGGTAGCGAAAGCATTCGCTTCGTAGGCCGGGAAAATCCCGACTTCAGGCATCTTGATCCCGGCTTCGCGGGACAATTGCTCGACCGTTTGCAGCAGCCATTGCTCATGACGGGTGCGTGGCTGGCTGATGATTTGCGTGCCGGTGCTCATCTTCGCCATCCACTTGGAGATGAACAGCGAGAACAGCGAGCCGGCGAAACCAAAGACCGCACAGAAAACCAGCAGCTGACTGAGGTCGAGGTCGACCCCGTTGGCCGCCATGAACCCGTTGAAGCCGAACAGGCTCAGGGTGATGCTGGCTATCAGCACGACCGCCAGGTTAGTGGCCAAAAACAGCAGGATGCGCATCATGGTTGTAGAACTCTCCTCAAGCTAAAGATGTAGCGTACTGCGGGGTATATAAGGTGCGGCACCGGGCTATTCAACCGAGTGACTATTTCAAACTGTGTCCTACAGCGGTTTCCTGAGCAAAAAGAAAATTCCCACCCTCGATTCCGACACGGATGACACAGCCTTTCGCCCCGCCGCCATTAGGTCAGATACGTCTGTACGGCTCGCATCGCAAGTGTAGAAGGGCTGCAAAGGCGCTGAGCAAAGATGTGTTGCTGAATCAGACAGTGCGCAACAGCCAATCCGTTGCGCACTGCTGGCGCATTACTGGCGGTAGGACTTGAGGAAGTTGCCGATGCGGCCGATGGCCATTTCCAGATCATCGACGCGGGGCAGGGTGACCACGCGGAAGTGGTCCGGCCACGGCCAGTTGAACGCTGTGCCCTGCACCACCAGCAGCTTCTCGGAAAGCAGCAGATCAAGCACGAATTTCTCGTCGTTATGGATCGGGCAGACCTTCGGGTCGATTTTCGGGAACGCATACAACGCGCCCATCGGCTTCACGCAGCTGACGCCGGGAATGTCGTTGAGCAGTTCCCACGTGCGGTTACGCTGCTCCAGCAGGCGACCCTGCGGCAGCACCAGATCGTTGATGCTCTGGTAGCCGCCCAGCGCGGTCTGGATCGCGTGCTGGCTCGGCACGTTGGCGCACAGGCGCATATTGGCCAGCATGTCGATGCCTTCGATGTAACTCTGCGCGTTGTGTTTCGGCCCGGAAATGGCAATCCAGCCGGAGCGGAAACCGGCCACGCGGTAGGATTTCGACAGGCCGTTGAAGGTCAGGCAGAGCAGGTCCGGCGCCAGCGAAGCGGTGCAGATGTGCACGGCGTCGTCATAAAGAATCTTGTCGTAGATCTCGTCGGAGAACACCACCAGATTGTGCGCCCGGGCGATTTCCAGCATGCCCAGCAACACTTCCTTCGAGTACACCGCACCGGTCGGGTTGTTCGGGTTGATGATCACCATGGCCTTGGTGTTCGGGGTGATCTTGGCCTTGATGTCGGCCAGATCCGGGAACCAGTCGGCGCCTTCGTCGCACAGATAATGCACAGCGTTACCGCCAGCGAGGCTGACGGCAGCGGTCCACAGCGGATAGTCCGGGGCTGGCACCAGCACTTCGTCGCCGTTGTTGAGCAGCGCCTGCAGCGACATCACGATCAGCTCGGACACACCGTTGCCCAGATAGATGTCTTCGATGCCGACACCTTCAACCTGCTTCTGCTGGTAGTACTGCATCACCGCCTTGCGCGCGCTGAACAGGCCTTTGGAGTCGCTGTAGCCCTGCGCAGTCGGCAGGTTGCGGATCACGTCCTGGAGGATTTCGTCCGGCGCTTCGAAACCAAACGGCGCCGGGTTGCCGATGTTCAGCTTGAGGATGCGCTGGCCTTCCTCTTCCAGTCGTTTGGCGTGCTTGAGCACCGGGCCGCGAATGTCGTAGCAGACGTTGGCGAGCTTGTTCGATTTGCTGAACTGCATGGCGATGTGATCCCGAAAATGAACGATCCAGGCGGCAAATGGACAACCGTACTGGGATTGCTGCGTCTTCGCACAGGCGGAGGTCTGGCGCTTTTGCGCTCAGAATCCGTTTGAATGCGCCCGGTCTGGCTGCCAGACTGGCGCGTGACGAGGCGCAATCATACGTGCCGCCCGATCCGTGGAAAAGGTACAGATCGGGCTTTTTCAGCCGCTGAGGTGTGATGATGGAAAAGTTGCAGAAAACCCTGGAAGAATGGCGTGCCATGCTCGACCCCGAGCAATACAACGTCTGCCGTCTGAGTGCCACCGAGCGTCCGTTCTCGGGCAAATACAACGACACCAAAACCGACGGTGTCTACCACTGTGTCTGCTGCGACGAGCCGCTGTTCGACTCCAAGACCAAATTCGACTCCGGCTGCGGCTGGCCGAGCTTTTACGCGCCGATCGGCGATAGCGCGATGACTGAGATCCGCGACACCAGCCACGGCATGATCCGCACTGAAGTGAAGTGCGCGCGATGCGATGCGCATCTGGGGCACGTGTTCCCGGATGGCCCGCCACCGACTGGCTTGCGTTATTGCATCAACTCGGTGTGCCTGAATCTCGAGCCGCGGGAATAACCGAAACAGGCGACATCGCGTCGCCTTTTTATCAAGCAATTAGATTGCACACAATTCAATTGCTCGTTATGTTTGCGCTTCCTGACCATTGCGGAGCCGACCCATGAGCAACAACCTGCTGAATATCCCGTGCACCACCATCAAGGGCGAGCAAAAGACCTTGGCCGATTTCGCCGGAAAAGCCGTGCTGGTGGTCAATACCGCGAGCAAGTGTGGCTTCACCCCGCAATACAAGGGCCTCGAAGAACTCTGGCAGACCTACAAGGACCAGGGGCTGGTGGTGTTGGGTTTCCCCTGCAACCAGTTCGGCAAACAGGAGCCGGGCAATGAGGGCGCCATCAGCGAGTTCTGCGAACTGAATTTCGGCGTCAGCTTCCCGCTGTTCAAGAAGATCGACGTCAACGGCGCCGATGCTCACCCGCTGTTCGTGCAGTTGAAGAAGCGCGCCCCGGGCCTGCTCGGCTCGCAGGGCATCAAGTGGAACTTCACCAAGTTCCTGATCGGCAAGGATGGCCAGTTGGTCAAGCGTTTCGCCCCGACGACCAAGCCGCAGGACCTGAGCGGCGAGATCGAAGCTTTGCTGAAATGAGCCAGCCGGGTGACTCGCTGAAGCTCGACAGCCAGTTGTGCTTCAAGCTGTACGCGGCCTCGCGGGCGGTGATTCGTGCCTACAAGCCGATGCTCGATCAGTTGGGCCTGACGTACCCGCAGTACCTGGCGATGCTGGTGCTGTGGGAATGGCAGGATGCTGCGCCGGAGCAACCGACGGTCAAGGCCTTGGGCGAACGTCTGGCGCTGGACTCGGGGACGTTGACGCCATTGCTCAAGCGTCTGGAGCAGATCGATCTGGTCCGGCGTCGGCGCTCGGCGCGCGACGAACGTGAGATGCACCTGAGCCTGACGCCTGCCGGAGCCGCATTGCGCGAGCGGGTCGGTCCGCTGAAAGCTCGCCTGCTCTGCGACAGTGGCGTTGATCTGGACCGGCTCAACGACTTGCGCGCCGGCCTCGATCACTTGCTCGGAGAAATCAAAGCGCTGGCGTAGTCGGCATCCACTGATCGAGCAGCGCGGCGAGTTCTTCGCGGCGAAACGGTTTGGCCAGATAGTCACTCATGCCCGCCGCGCGGCAGCGTTCGCGTTCCTCGGACATGGCATTGGCGGTCAGCGCGACAATCGGCAGATTCGGCCAGCGCCCGCTCTGGCGAATCTGCCGACTGGCTTCATAGCCGTCCATCACCGGCATGTTGCAGTCCATCAATACCAGATCGAAATCGGCGAACTCCAGCTGATCCAGCGCCTCGGCGCCATGCCCCGCCACCACCACATCGCAGCCAAGCTTGCCAAGCATGCCTTTTGCCACCAGTTGATTGACCGGGTTGTCCTCGACCAGCAGCACCTTGCCCCGGCGCGCGGATGGCGAGGCGTCCGCTTGCGCTTCGGTGAGGGCGGCGACCTCCGGTTGCAGAATCCGTCGCAGATGCTGGTACAGCGCGTTGCGCGCCAGCGGCCGGGCTTGCTGCTGCAAGGGCGCGAGGGCAGCGGCTTCTTCGCTGGGCAGAAAACTGCCGTAAGCAGTCACCAGCAGAATCGGCGCAGTGATGCTCGGGCGCAGACCGAACAGGCATTCCGGACAATCGGTGATCAGCACATCCGGATTCAGGCCCAGCAGCGAATCATCAATGGTGCGCTGCGTGTATTCCAGGCCCCACACCGGCAACAGGCTTTTCAGCAATTCCGCCAAGCCACTGCTGGCAGCGGTGATGGCGAGAACCTTGCCGCGTAACGGTATCGGCGGCAGCGCGCGGGTGTGAGAGGGCAGTGGCAGTTCGGCGCAGAACTGGCTGCCGAAGCCGCTTTCGGAGCTGATGGTCAGCCGACCCTGCATCGCCTCGCACAGGTTGTACGTCAGCGCCAGTCCCAGCCCGGTGCCGCCGTACTGACGGGTGATACCGGCGCCTGCCTGGGTGAACGGCTGGAAGATTTTCACCTGCGCTTCCTGGGCAATGCCGATGCCGGTGTCGCAGACTTCGATGCGCACGCCACCCTTGTACGCCGACAGACGCACATCGACCCGACCGAAGCGGGTGAATTTCAGCGCGTTGGACAGCAGGTTGCTGACGATCTGCCGCACCCGGGTCGGGTCGCCCAGTACCAGCGCCGGGAAGTGCGGCTCGATCAGGCAGGTCAGCTCGACGCTCGGCGCGGCGTTCTGCGAGAGCAGGTTGGCGGTGTCTTCGATCAGCGAGCCGAGGTCGAACGGGATGTTTTCCAGCTCCAGTTGCCCGGCGTCGAATTTCGACAGGTCGAGAATATCGTTGAGCAGTTCCACCAGCACCTTGCCCGAGTCGTGGGCGATCGACAGCTGTTGCTGCTGCTCGGCGTTGAGCGGGCCATCCAGCGACAGCGCGATCATCCCCAGCAAACCATTGAGCGGTGTGCGGATTTCATGGCTCATATTGGCCAGAAACGCCGAACGCGCTTCGGCCATGTCCAGCGCGGTGCGGCGTGCTACTTCCAGTTCTTCGTTGGATTGGCTGAGGCGGGCGTTGATTGCCTTGAGCTCGGCGGTGCGCGCCGAGACGATGTCTTCCAGTTGCGCGAGGTATTCGGTCAGGCGGTTTTCCGCGGTGCGCCGTTGCTGGATTTCGGTGGCGATGTTTTCGAACTGCTGATTGGCGACCTTGACCAGCACCCCGATCTCATCGTTGCCGTGGCCGGCCGGGCACTCGAGCGTGGTCGGCTCGGCGCTGCGCGGGTCGCGGCCGCTGAGCTCACGGATGACCCGCACCAGTGGCTTGGTCAGCATCACGTAGAACAGCGCCAGGAGGATGCCGGTCAGCAGCAGACTGCGGGCGAAACCGTTGAGCAGGGTGACTTCCGCGCGGCGCAAGAAGCGGCTGCCAAAGGCGTAAGTGTCGACTTCAAGCTTGAGGACGCCGAGGGATTCGTTGGGCAAATGGTCGAGGTACAGGCGATCTTCGAAATGACGCTTGGCGCCGAACAGGAAGTCGCTGATCAGCCGATAGCTGCTCTGCAGTTCCGGGCGTTTGACGTTGGCCAGGACGGTCTCGTTGTTGTCGATCAATTGCGCGGCGATGATCGCCGGCGAGCGCAGCAGGCCGAGGGTGAGCTCCTGCGCCAGTTCGGCATCGATGTTGTAGGCGATGCGCGAGGCCGGATTGTGGCTGATTTCCAGCAGTGCGAGGATTTCCCGGTTGATGGAAGCGTCTTCGCTGGCATAATCGATGCCGATCTGCAGCAGACTGAGCAGGGTGCCCAGAATGAACCCGACCAGCACGGTAAGCCTGGCTTGCTTGTAAGACAGCCGGTGGGTGAATTTGATATCCATGGGTTGTTGAACCACTTCCGTTTCCCTTCGCTGCTCAAGCATAGTCGATCATGCAGGGATACCGAGGTTCCCGAATCGCCTTGTAACAAGGCTTGCTGAGGCGATTTTATCTGTGTGTCGTCGCTGGATCGTCATCATCACTGTGAAAGTGCCCGAGGAGAAGACGTGGATTCCCGATTGAATGCTTTTCTTGAACGCGCCGAGTCGGTTCTGGCGCGAATCGAACCACTGTTGCCGGCACCGCGCCCCGTCATTGACTGGAACACATGCCTGGCAGCGCGCTGGCAGCGTGACGGTCGCAGCGGCTACCTGTTGCCGCTGGAGGTCAGCCTCGACATGCGTCTGTCCGACCTGATCGGCGTCGACCGGCAGCTGGAGCAGTTGGGGCGCAACACACAACAATTTCTTGATGGCATGCCGGCCAACCACGCCTTGCTCTGGGGCTCGCGCGGTACCGGCAAGTCTTCGCTGGTGCGTGCGTTGCTGGCTGAGCACGCCGCTGCCGGCCTGCGTCTGATCGAGATCGAACGCGATCACTTGGCTGACCTGCCACGGGTGGTCGAGCAAGTCGCCAAATTGCCGCAACGTTTCGTGCTGTTCTGCGATGACCTGTCGTTCGAATCCGGCGAAGGCGACTACCGCGTGCTGAAAAGCGTGCTCGACGGTTCGCTCGAGCAGGCACCCGACAACGTCTTGCTGTACGCCACTTCCAACCGCCGCCACCTGGTGCCGGAAAAGGAAAGCGACAACGAAAACTGGAAGCGCGTCGACGGCGAACTGCACCCGAGCGAAGCGGTGGAAGACAAGATCGCCCTGTCTGACCGTTTCGGTCTGTGGCTGTCGTTCTACCCGTTTACCCAGGAACATTTTCTCAACGTCGTCGAGCACTGGATCGGCCAGTTGGCCGCCAAGGCCGGCCTGAGCTGGCAGCGCGACGAAGCACTGGACATCCTCGCCGTGCGCTGGGCCACCGGCCGCGGTAATCGCAACGGACGTTGCGCGTATCAATTCGCCCGCTACTGGGTGGGACTGAAATTGCTGGAGCACAAGGCATGATTGATTTGCAACAAAGCGGCCAGGGCCTCGAAGGCTACGGTATGTTGGCCGCGCAACTGGAATCGCTACTGGCGGACGAACGCGATTTCATCGCCAATGCCGCGCAGTTTTCCGCGTTCCTGTTCAACCAGCTCGATGATTTGAACTGGGCCGGTTTCTACCTCAATCGTAACGAAGAGCTGGTGCTCGGCCCGTTTCAGGGCCAGATCGCTTGCGTGCGCATCCCGTTCGGGCGCGGTGTTTGCGGCGCCGCTGCTGCCAGTCTGCAAACCCAGCGCGTCGAGGATGTACATGCCTTCCCGGGCCACATTGCCTGCGACAGCGCTTCCAACAGCGAACTGGTAGTGCCTTTGGTCAAGGACGGTCGCCTGATCGGCGTGCTCGACCTCGACAGCCCGAAGCTGGCGCGTTTCGGCGCCGAGGATCAGGCCGGCATCGAGCAACTGGCGGCGATTTTCCTGCGCCTGACCGACTGCTGATCAACCGCTGAGGCCAGCCTTGTGCAACAGGCTGGCCGTATCCACGCTGTCGATTTGCGCGGGATCAAGAAACCGCGTCGCGTACTGCATGTACACACCCTCATTGATGAACAGGCCGAACAGCGGCGCATCGATGTGCGCTTCACGGCACATGGTCGCCATGATCCCCAGCGCCTCGCTCAACGACTTGGCTTTCTTGTAAGGGCGATCGGCGGCAGTCAGCGCTTCGAAAATATCGGCAATCGCCATCATCCTCGCCGGCAGGCTCATTTCCTCGCGCTTCAGCCGTTTCGGATACCCGGTGCCGTCCATTTTTTCATGATGGCCGCCGGCGATCTCGGCAATGCTGTCCAAGTGACCGGGGAAGGGCAGGTGGCTGAGCATCATGATCGTCTGCACCATGTGATGGTTGATGATGTAGCGCTCTTCGCGGGTCAGCGTGCCACGGGCGATCTTCAGGTTGTACAACTCGCCGCGGTTGTACTTGTACGCGGGTACATCGAGTTTGAAGCCCCAGGGGTTGTCCTCGGGGATCAGCTCGTTCTTGTCGCGTTCGATCAGATGCTCGGGTTTGTCGGCCAGCAGTGTTTCACTGACGGGCAGCGTCGCCGCCGGTGTTTTTGCCTGGCGGCGGTTTTCTTCCCATGACACACCGAGGCGATCATCAAGTGTGCGCAGCCATCTGCGTTGCGCCACTCGCTCGAGGCGTTGCAGGTCGGCCTCGGCCATGGCCTCGCCACCGAGATTGCAGCGGGCGACAAAGGCGAAGTCGTTGTCGAGCATCAGCAACTCACTATCACGGTCGCGGGCCAGCGCCGCTTCGTCTGCACCGCTTGCCAGCGTCTGCCAGTAGTTGATCCACACGTCACGCTTGAGCACCTCGAAGCGGGTGCGGATTTCGTGGATGCGGTCGTTGATGGTCTCGAGCTTGGTGGCTTTGTCGACCACGTATTCCGGCGTCGTGACCTTGCCGCAATCGTGCAGCCACGCAGCGATGTGCAACGCCTCCCATTCATCCTCGCTCGGCTGGTAGCCGCTGAACGCCGGGTCATGGCTTGCCGCAGCAGCCTGGGCGAGCATCAGCGTCAATTCCGGCACCCGCTGGCAATGGCCGCCGGTGTAGGGGCTCTTGGCGTCGATCGCGCTGGCCAGCAGTTGGATGAAGGCGTCGAGCAGTTGTTTCTGCCGCGCTTGCAGACGCTGACTTTCGATGCTCACCGCCGCCGCGCCGGACACCGCCTGCAAGAAGGCGATACGGTCGGGGCGCAGCTTTTCCAGATCGCCCGGCGCGCCGCTGTCATTGACCAGCAGAACCAGCAGGCCGATGGTTTCATTGTGCTGGTTGTGCAAGCGGATGCCGATCAGGTGAATGCGCGGTGATTCCATGGCCAAGAGGATTTTCTGCAAGTCGCCGGCCTGATCAAAGCCCAGATGGCTGACGGTATTGTTGGCGCTGGCCAGTTGCTCGAACCACGCCGGGCCAGTGTTTTTATGCAGCTCGCGTCCCTGAATGTCGAACGCCTCCAGCTTCTGCGGCACGCCATCAATCACCAGTCCATAGGGTTCCATGCGCGCGCCGTCGGCTTCGCGCAGGTAGATCAGACCGGCCTGTGCCTGAGCAATCTGTACGGTTTCGAACAGCACGCGTTCGAGCAACGGGGCAAAACGGGTTTCGGCGCACAGGCTGTCGGTGATGCGGAAGAAACTGCCGAGGGTTTCTTTCATCCGCGCCATCGACAGGCTTAATTGATCGACTTCCAGTACGGGCGAGCGGCGCGCCAGCGGAGAACTGAAGTCGAAGCTGCGGATCGCGTCGGCTTCTTTGACCAAGGCATGCAGCGGCTTGACCAGAATCCGCGAAATCACCCAGCCCAATGGCAGGCACAGCAACAGGATGGCCAGGGTGATCAGCGCGCCTTGCCAGCGCATCCGGAACGCATCCACCAGTAATTCGTCTTCCGGCACCAGCAGCGCCAGTTGCAGGCCTTTCGGCCCGCCTTCCTCAATGCTGGTGCGCGCGACGATCCATTGCCGGTCGTTTACTTGCAGACGCTTGCCGATCGTGTCGGAGCTGAGCAGCGCGTTCAGCTCAGGGCTGAGATCGGCCGCTCTGGCCAGACGCGCAGTGCGGTCATCGATGATCAGGCGATGGCTGTCGGGGTAGGCCACGGCGTTGCCATCGGTGTCGTACAATGCGATCTCTGTCGAAGGCGTGACCCGGTGCTTGCCCAGGGCGGTCGACAGCGAAGCGAGGGTCAGATCGGCGCCGATCACCGCGTTCTCGCCGCTGCGCCGGGCCAGCGTGGTGCCGACATTGTGGGTCGAGAAAAATACATAGGGCTCGGTGGTGATTTGCCCGGCCTGTTGCAGGGCGTCGCTGAACCAGGTCCGGCTGCGCGGATCGTATGGCTCGCCTGGATGATCGCGGCGGCTGAGCGGCGTCAGCGCCTGATCAAAGAACAGTGATTGCGAGCGTACAGTGCCTTGCGGCTCGTGCTCGATGCTCCAGACTTGATAGGCCGCCGCTTCCGGCGCCTGAAGCTGTGCCTTCAGAGCCGGAGTGCGCAGCGCGCGCACCATGAAGAAATCGCCATTGGTATAACCCAGATACAGCGATGCCAGCGCCGGGTTGTCGGTGAGCGACTGGCTGAAGGGTTTGAGCAACGGCAGGCGTTGTTCCAGACTACTCGCCTGGGCCGCCGGGGTGTCTGCCAGCAGGCTCAGCAGGTTGCGGATCGGCTGATAGGTTGCCTGCAGATCGAGGCGTACATCCTGCTCGATGCGGTCAAACAGCTTTTCGCTGCTCGACAGGATGATCTGCGTGGTCTGGTGGTAATTGAACAGGCCCAGCACCACGCCCGTGAGCAATAAAAGAAAGGTGAACATGACGCTGATGTGCACGTGCAGCGGCAACCGGCGTTGCTCGGGGCGCAGTGGGCTGTGCATTGCAGGCTCTCCATGAATGTTTAACTCACTGCTCAGCGTCCAAGCATAGTTAAGACTCGCTGACTGTGCCTTGATCGGCCAGGGTCAATTGCTGCTGCAGGGCCTGCGCCAGTTCGAGCATCGCCTGGCTGGTTGCCGCCCAGCGACGGGCAATCTCCTGTGATGCGAGCGCTTGCTCGCAAGCGGCCTCAAGCTCATCGCAACATTCGATCAACCGCGAGGCCTGCGCGATGCGTGCTGCGCCCTTGATCTTGTGCGCAACCACCGCCAGCGCTTCGCGATCATCCTCGGGTGACAGCCTGAGCAGTTCCTCGCGGTCGAGGCGGCTGCTCTTGAGCAGCTCCACCAGCATGCGTCGGGTTTGCCCGGGGTTGTTGCCGGTCAGCAAGCTCAGACTTTGCAGATCGAACACCGAGGCCGGTGAAGCCGGCGTGATGCCGTCGATCCACTGTCCGAGCAGGGTCAGACTCAACGGTTTGAACAGGCAGTCGTCCATGCCGGCGAGCTTGCAGCGCTGGACTTCTTCCGGCTGGGCATTGGCGGTGAAACCCAGCACGGTGCACGGCGGGCGATGGTTTTGCAGTTCAAGCTGGCGAATCCCACGGGTCATCTCGTAGC
Organism: Pseudomonas sp. H26/SER47-MNA-CIBAN-0231; assembly: GCF_040310465.1. Taxonomy (NCBI): domain Bacteria; kingdom Pseudomonadati; phylum Pseudomonadota; class Gammaproteobacteria; order Pseudomonadales; family Pseudomonadaceae; genus Pseudomonas; species Pseudomonas sp. H26/SER47-MNA-CIBAN-0231. Next base: position 328,811 of record NZ_JBEOPW010000005.1, read on the forward strand.
CGTTCATCAAGGGCATGTTGCAGTCGACGATCACCAGATCGAAATGATCGGCCTTCCACCGCTCGAGGCCGCTGCAGCCATCTTCGGCAATGCTGAAGCGATGTCCGAGAAACTCCAGTTGCTGGCACATGAGCAAACGGTTGGCTGGATGGTCGTCGACAACCAGGACATGTAACGGCGTTGTCGCAGGCTTGATCATCGGTTCGCTTTTCGGCGGATTCGCCTTTGCCGGCAGGCTGTCCAGCGGCAGCGATATGCACACCTGAGTGCCGATGCCGGGCTGGCTGCTCAACTGCAGTTGTCCGCCCATCATTTCGCACAGGTTGCGACTGATGACCAGCCCCAGTCCGGCGCCGTTTTTTGCCTGCCGACTGCCGTTTTCCGCCTGCGAGAATGGCTCGAACAAGCGCTGTTGATCTTCGGCGCTGATGCCTGAGCCGCTGTCCTGCACGGTCAGTTGCATCAATATTCGACCAGCAGCGTCTGCCGGGATCAGGTCGAGGGTGATCCGCACGTGGCCGCTTTCGGTGAACTTGATAGCGTTGCTGACCAGGTTGGACAGCACCTGCTTGAAGCGCAGCGGATCCAGATGTACATCCACAGCCGGGTGCGGCGGGTTGAAGACGACTTGCAAGGCAAGGTTTTTCTGCCGCGCGAGGCCGTCGAATATGCGTGCAACGGAGGTTACTGTGTCGACCAGATTGATCCACTCCGGGGACAGGCTCAGACGTCCCGACTCAATGCGGGCAATGTCGAGGATATCGCCGATCAGCCCGAGCAGATCCTTGGCCGAATGGTAGGCCGTGTCGATCGATGCGCGATCGGGGTGTTGCGGATCGATGCGTCGCAGGGTCAGTTCGAGCATGCCGATCACGGCGTTCATCGGCGTACGGATCTCATGGCTCATGGTTGCCAGGAAGGTACTTTTGGCCCGGTTCGCCTCATCCGCCTGTTCTTTGGCTGCACGCAGTTTTTCAAACAATTGGCGGCGTTCACTGATGTCTATCCAGCCGCCGATAATCCCTTGAACGTCACCGCTGGAGTCGCGGTAGGGAAGAATCCAGTGGTAAATCGTCAACCGGCGGTTGCCGATGTGCAGGGGCCGGTCGAGGATCAACGGAGTGCCTTCGGCAATGACTCTCTGGTAATCGGCCTGGAATGCCTCGGCCTCGCACGCGTTGCTCAGGGTGCCCTGCATCACGCCTTTGCCGATGATGTCCTCGCGTCTGGCGTTGAACGCTTCGAGATAACTGTCGTTGCAACTTTGCAGCAGACCCTGGCGATCTCGCACGTAGATCGGGTGCGGCGTGCCGTTGACCAGCGAGCGCATGAACTCCAGTTGATCGTTCAGTGCTCGTTCGGCAGCCTGGCGTTGTTTGATCTGGTGGCGCATGTAGGCGTTCCAGGTCAACAACAGCAGCAGGATCAGGCCGGCGGCTGCGACTACTTGGTAGAACAGGCGCTGGTAGTTTTGCCAGATGTTCTGTGATGCCGTGGAGTAACCTCGCCAGCGGCCGTTGATCACGCCGAGCTCCTCGGGAGCGATGCTCAGCAGCGCCTTGTTGATGATCGAGGCCAGTTCGGTGTTGTCACGGGCGGTCGCCAGCGAGAAGGCGGCCTGACTGGTGCCGATGGTGGTGGTGATTTGCAGTGGCCGATCGAATATGCGCGATGAGATGAAATAGTTGGCGATCACCAGCGAGTTCACCGCGCCGTCGACGTGATTGTCGGCCAGCATCGACACGGCGCTGAAGGTGTCGGGGGTTTCGATCAGTTCGATGCCCGGAAAATTCTCATGCAAGTAGGCGACCAGCGGATTGCCTTGGGCGATCGCCAGACGCTTGCCTTTGAGTTGGGCCAAGTTGGTCGGGCTGTCGGCGCTTTTGCGGGTCAGCAGCACGTAGGAGTTTTCCAGGTAGGGGCGACTGAAATTCAGGTTTTTTTCACGTTCGGCGCTGGGCAGCAGGGCGGCAATCAGATCGGCCTTGTGATTGTCGATCTGCCTGATCATTTCCGCATCGTTGCGACTGCGCTGGATTTCGAAACGCAGGCCGGTACGCAAGCGGATCAGCTCGAGCAGGTCGGCGCTGATGCCGCGGAAATTGCCGGCGCTGTCGAAGAAGGTCAACGGTGCGTAAGCTTCATTGACCACCACGCTGACGACGGGATGCTGCTTGAGCCAGTTTTCCTCACGATCAGTCAGCTGCAGTTTTCTGTCAGTGAGCAGCAGGTCGCTGCCGGCGCTCCAGCGCTTGGCGATGTCGTCGCGCTGACTGCCCGGGATCGCTGCGAGCACCGTGTCGATGATGCCCAGCAGCTGCGGATTGCTGCGCCGCACGGCGAAGCTGAAGCCATGGGCTTCCTGCTTGCCGAAGTTGGCCATACGGACATTGTTGAGATAGCCCTTGTTGATCATGTAATGGGTGGAGAGGGTGTCGCCGAGAAACACATCGGCCTGGTCGAAGGCCACCGCGTTGATTGCGTTCTGGTAGGACGGATAGCAAGTGATCAGCGCTTTGGGATACAGCGCTTTGATCTCGGGCACCGGCAGGTAGTGATACACCATGCTCAGGCGCAGCCCGGCGAGGCCTTCGGTCAGCGAGCGGGTTTCGTCCTCGCGGGTTACCAGTACCGGCTGATCGACCGCATAGGGTCTGGAAAGCGCGAGGTTGGCATTGCCTGCTTCGTAGCCGTTGGCTGTGCCAAGCAGGTCGATCTGGCCATCGAGCAAGGCGCGAATTGCAGCCTCGCGCGAGGGAAAGCGTTGCACGCGAATCGGCAAACCGGTGGCCTGACCGAGAATCCCAGCGTAATCGGCGGTCAGTCCCTCGTAGTCCTGGCCACTGACGGTCATGTCGAATGGCGGGTAATCAGGTGCGGAGGTACCCAGTTTCAGTTCGCTGCGAGTCTGCAGCCATTGCCGTTGTGACGGCTGCAGGACAGTTTGCACGGCCTCGGTGGCCGAGCGGCTGAGCAATGCATAGTCCGGTGAAGCGCTTGGCGCGGCGAGGGCATTGGCGCTCAGGTACAGAACAGCGCTCAAGGCAATCAGGTAGTCCTTTACACGGCTGGGCATGCGGAGTCTCACACGAGTGCGTTACGTTTGGCCATCTCGATAAGTTCTACAAGGGATCTGGCTTTGAGTTTTTGCATCAGACGCTTTTTATAAGTGCTGACGGTTTTGTTGCTCAGAAACATGCCCTTGGCTATTTCCTTGTTGGTACGTCCCTGAGCAAATAACTGCAATACCATCAGTTCGCGGTCATTGACGGATTTGAACAGTTCAAGTTCAGCGTATCGAGTGTCGTCGGCGCGCACCGGATTAAGCGCTTGACTGGGGAAATAGTTATAACCGGAAAGTACCGCTTTGATTGCGCTGACCAATTCGCTCAAGTCTTCCTGCTTGCAGACATATCCCGATGCGCCGGATTGCATGCAACGAATGCCGAACAGCGTAGGACACTGCGCCGTCAGAATCAGAATCTTGAAATTCGAACCCATGGTGTTGAAGCGGGCCAGCACTTCGAGGCCGTCCAGCTTGGGGATGCTGATATCGAGAATGACCAGGTCGGGCATGCATTCACGGACCATCTGCATGGCATCGACACCGTTATCGGTCTCGCCGACGACCTTGTAGCCTTCATGTTCCAGGAGCATTCGCACGGCGAGGCGGATGACCGGATGATCGTCCACAATAAAAACGGAGTTCATAAATAGAGTCCCATGCAAGCATGAATAAAGCGCGCACCTTAGCTCAGATGCATGAGCACTCGCATGGACTGGTAGTGTCGCGACTACGTTATCGGATTAATCCTACGCGTAATGAGGAAAGAGACTACGTTGAAATTAGGTTCGGCGTAAGGAAGGGCGAGCAATCAATTGGCCGAAGATTGAAATGATCCGAAGGCCAATATTGATATTCAATTATTTGTCGATGTTTAAAGTTGCGTTTAATTAGCGGTGTTTATTTGATCGGGTTAATGGGTCAAGCGTAGTTGAATCTCACCTGGTTCACAGGGGCATTCAGCGAAAACTCTCATGGTGGTCAGCCGGTCAGATCAGTGACCGGCTGACCCCACCAGACTCAGTGGCTTGAACGCCCGGTCATTTCCAGTGCCATGTCACTGGCGTAACTGTCGGTCATGCCGGCGATGAAATCGATCATGCGCAGAAACGAGCTGTGCAACGAACCCTGCGGATCCGGCGCATTGTTGCCAAGCAAATCGAGGATGCGCCGGCTCTTGAACGACGGCGTGCGACCGTTGTGCTGCTCCAGCGCGGCGCCGCAGAACGAATTGAGCAGGATCTCCAGCGTCGTGTACGCGCCGATCTCATGCAGGGTCTTGCGTTTGTCCTGAAAGATTTTCTTGCGCGCGATGTCCTTGGCGTTCAACACGCAGCGCTTCGCCGGCCCGTGCATGTGTTCGACCAGATCGCCATGCAGCGTGCCGGCGAGCAGAGCATCCTGTTGTTCGACAAATGCCCGCGCCGCCGCGTTGGTCAGGTGCTCGATGGCCTTGCCGCGCAGGATCGCCAGTTTGCGCCGCCGGGAATCCTGCGGGCCGAGCTGGCGATAGGTTTCCGGCAAATCGTCGCCGACCAGACCGAGCAGCAGTGACTCGACTTCGGCGTATTCGAGCAACTCCATTTCCAGACCGTCTTCGAGATCGATCAGCGCATAGCAGATGTCATCGGCCGCCTCCATCAAGTACACCAACGGATGGCGTGCCCAGCGCTGGTCTTCGATTTGCGGCAGGCCGAGCTTGTGAGCGATCTGTTCGAGCAGCGGCAGCTCGCTCTGATAGCAGCCGAACTTGTGTTTCTTGTAGCCGAGGGAGTCGGCGTGGCGCGCGGTCCACGGGTACTTCAGATAGGTGCCCAGCGTCGCGTAGGTCAGGCGCGTGCCGCCGTCGAACTGGTGATATTCCAGCTGCGTCAGCACGCGAAAGCCTTGAGCATTGCCTTCGAAATTGAGGAAATCACCACGCTCGGCCTCGCTCATGCCGTCCAGCCAGCCGCGCCCGGCGGCTTGTTGAAACCAGTGGCGGATGGCGTCTTCGCCGGAATGGCCGAACGGCGGGTTGCCGATGTCATGCGCCAGGCAAGCCGATTGCACGACCATGCCGAGGTCGGCCGGGTCGCACCAGTCTGGCAGCGCGCTGCGCAAGGTTTCACCGACACGCATGCCCAGCGAGCGGCCGACGCAGCTGACTTCCAGCGAGTGGGTCAGGCGGGTGTGAATGTGATCGTTGCTGGTGACCGGGTGCACTTGGGTCTTGCGCCCGAGGCGGCGGAAGGCACCGGAGAAAATGATGCGGTCATGGTCTTTGTGAAAAGGGCTGCGGCCGAGTTCTTGCGGGCTGTGCAGCGGCTTGCCGAGGCGTTCGCGGTTGAGCAGGGTAGGCCAATCCAAGGCTGATTCTCTCCGTCTGGTGACTGATCACCCTAGCTTCCCGGTTCGGCTGCGCGCCTGCAAGCGGAACTACAGACCCGCCGCATCGATATCGATCAGCAACAGCCGTTCGCCGTTATCGAAAAACTGCCCCGCAGTCAGGCAATACTGGTTGCTGGTGGCATCGCGATAAGTGTTCGACAGGGTCAGGCGGCGTTCTTCCCAGCCTTCGGCCAGCAGATGATAGAAGTACGGTCGCCACGACCAGTTGTGTCCCAGATAGCGGTCATCGGCGAACCAGCCGTCATGGCGCCATTCGAGGTTGGGCGTCAGTTGCGTGCCGTGGCGGTCGCACTGATAAAAGCGCAGCAGCCAGGGAAACGCCTGCAATTGCGGCAAGGCGCTGAGCGGCGCCCGGGCCTGCGCCCATTGCTGCAGAATCGCCATCAGCTCGCTGAGCTGCTGACGCATTTGCATCAGCCGCCCGCGCTCGCTGAGTTTCTGCTTCACGTAGCGTTGCCGCAATTGCGCGAAATGCGCAACGAAGGCATCGGTAGCGAAGAATTCTTCTTGTGCCCGGGCGAAGAGAAATCCCTGCACATAGCGCGAGCCGCACTCCAGCGCGAAATTCAGCTGCGCTTCGGTTTCGACGCCTTCGGCGATGATCCAGCAGCCGGTTTTCTCGGCCATCTGGGCGAGAGCCTTGACCACATCGCTGCTCGGTCCGCCGAGGGCAGCAGCCTGAAACAGGCGCATGTCGAGCTTGAGAATGTCCGGTTGCAGGGCCAGTACCCGATCCAGCTGCGAATAGCCTGCGCCAAAATCATCAATGGCGATTCTTGCCCCTGCGTCACGGTAGCGCCCGACCACGTGGGCCAAGCGTTCGCTGTTACCGCCCAGTTCGGTGATTTCGAAAACGATGCGCTGCGGATCAACCTGGTGTCGCGCCAGTTGCTTGAGGCTTGGCAGCGCTTGATCGGCGCGCAGGCGGCTGATCCAGCGTGGCGACATGTTCAGACTGAGAAACCACTCGGCCGGCGCTTCATGCAGGCGGCTGAGGGCGTGATCACGGATTTGCCGGTCGAGACGGCGCAAGGCAGTGGCCGGCGTGCGCGGATCGGCGAACAACGGTCCTACCGAGGTCAGTTGACCATCGCTCTGACGCAGGCGACCCAATGCTTCGACGCCTGCAATGCGGCCGGTGGCGGTATCGATGAAAGGCTGAAAACAGGCGAGCGGTTGCCCGTCGATCACGGCAAGTCCTTAATCTTGTTTTTGGTTTGGCCGCGCTTGCCGGATAGGCACGCGGGATGGAATCTCCCGATAAGGAGATTCATCCCGGCGCTACTGCAAGAATGTAGCCAGAAGGGCGATTCAGCGTTTGCCTGAGCTGTGCATGACCAGTCTGATCAGCGGCCCAAGCGTCGTGCCCAGACGCAGCAGTCGCGTCAAACCGCCACCACCGCTGCGTTTCGAGCCTTTACCGGTGAGGAAGCCCAGCAGCGTCACCGCCGCCACGCCCCACAACGGCGCATGCTTGATGCCGAAACCATCCTGCACGTTCTGCTTCATGCCACGCATGCGCTGCAACGGTTGCAGCACTTGCGCGGTTTCGTGGCGGATCTCCTGACGGTGCATTTCCATGCGCAGGCGGATCAGCGCCTTGCGCATTTCCCGGCGCGAGCTGTTGTGCGGAAGTTCAGGCAGGCTCATGGCAGCAGGCGCTCCCGGTCGTTGGCCAGCTCTTCGAGCGTGCCGTGGAAAGGCGAGGACTCATCGAAAATCGCCGCTTTGAGGCGTAGGCCGCAGAAGATCGACGCCAGCGTGTAAAACACGCATAGGCCGATGATCGCTGCCAGGCGGTAGGTGTCCCAGAAGATGATCATCACCAGCGTCGACAGACCTACCAGCAACAGCAGGGCAAACACCAGCGCCAGGCCGGCGAACAGCAGCAGGCTGACGGTGCGTGATTTCTGTTCCTGCAATTCGATGCCGAACAACTCGACATGACTGTGCAGCAGGCCCAGAACGGCGGCGCCGAGGCGACGCGTGGAGGAGGCGGTGCCCGCAGTCGGGCCGGATTCACCGATCGACATGATCAGCGCCGAGTTGCCAGCAGGCCGATCAGAAAGCCGACGCCGGCAGCGATGCCCACCGATTGCCATGGGTTGGCCGATACATAGTCTTCAGTAGCGGTGACCGCCGCCTGACCGCGTTCGCGCAGGGTGTCTTCGGTCACCTTCAGGGTTTCCCGGGCACGCAGCAGGCTGTCATGAATCTGGGCACGCAGCTCATCGGCCTGATCACCCGCGAGGGTCTTGGTGTGTTCGAGCAAGCGTTCGGTGTCGGCGACCAGAGTCTGGAAGTCGTTCATCAGGATTTCTTGAGCAGTCTTTGCCTTGATGCTGGCCATGGGTGGATCTCCGTAGGTGGCTTTGAAGCGTTCGAGTATGAGCCTTGCGCGAAGGTTCAGTGCAAATGCCTGGTACAACTTTTGCTGTGTCGTGGTGCGTCGCTCGGCGTAGGTGCGCTGTTGCCGGGCGTCCAAGCAGAAAAACTCTAATTCATTTGCCGGCGGTTCGTGTTCGGACATCGATTCATGCGCCAAATCAGTTCATCGACCCTGCCGTTGAATGACTGGTGAGTCGTAATTTGGTGCATGAAATGCCTGTATGAACCGCTTTGGTGCCTTTTAGCCTTGGGTCTGCCTCCTCATGGAAAATCTGCAAAGCGCTGTGGACACGCTGGTTCACAGCTCCAACACGTTGTTCATTCTGATCGGTGCGGTGATGGTACTGGCGATGCACGCCGGTTTCGCCTTTCTGGAGGTCGGCACGGTCCGGCAGAAGAACCAGGTCAACGCGCTGGCGAAAATCCTCAGCGACTTCGCCGTCTCGACCCTGGCCTATTTCTTTATAGGCTATTGGATCTCCTATGGCGTCACCTTCATGCAACCGGCAGCGGTGCTCACGGCTGACCATGGCTACGGACTGGTGAAGTTTTTCTTTCTGCTGACCTTCGCTGCCGCCATCCCGGCGATCATTTCCGGCGGCATTGCCGAGCGCGCGCGTTTCGTCCCGCAGTTGTGCGCGACGGCGCTGATCGTGGCGTTTATCTATCCGTTTTTCGAAGGGCTGATCTGGAACGGCAACTTCGGCTTGCAAGGTTGGCTGACGGCGCAGTTTGGCGCGGCATTCCATGATTTCGCCGGCTCGGTGGTGGTGCATGCCGTGGGCGGTTGGCTGGCGTTGGCCGCTGTTCTGCTGCTCGGCCCGCGCAATGGTCGCTATCGCGATGGACGCCTGGTCGCGTTCGCGCCGTCGAGCATTCCGTTTCTCGCACTGGGCTCGTGGATCCTGATTGTCGGCTGGTTCGGCTTCAACGTGATGAGCGCGCAGACGCTGCAAGGCGTCAGTGGCCTGGTCGCGGTCAACTCGCTGATGGCCATGGTCGGCGGTACCGTCGCGGCGTTGATCGTTGGGCGCAATGACCCGGGCTTTCTGCATAACGGTCCGTTGGCGGGATTGGTGGCGGTTTGTGCCGGATCCGACCTGATGCATCCGGTCGGTGCGCTGGTAACGGGCGCGATTGCCGGAGCCTTGTTTGTCTGGTGCTTTACCGCTGCGCAAGTCAAATGGCGTATCGATGATGTCTTGGGTGTCTGGCCGCTGCATGGTTTGTGTGGCGTGTGGGGCGGGATTGCCTGCGGCATCTTCGGTCAGTCTGTGCTGGGTGGCCTGGGCGGTGTCAGCCTGATCAGCCAGTTGATCGGCACTACGCTTGGCGTCGCGGTCGCGCTGGTCGGAGGCTTCGTCGTCTACGGCGCGATCAAGGCATTGCATGGGCTGCGCCTGAGTCAGGAACAAGAGTATTACGGCGCCGACCTGTCGCTGCACAAGATCGGCGCGGTGAGTCAGGACTAGATTTCCTCATCATTGGCTCCGGGATAGAAACCGTGGAGCAGGCGATAGCGATCGATACGCACTTGATCGACCTTCTCCTGCACTTTGTGCGCGGGCAGGCCGAGCATGATCAGCGCGTGTGAAGCGAGCATCAGGCTCGACTCCAGAAGCTCCGGCACCACCTCGGTGGCGCCGGCGGCTCTGAGTTCCGCCGATTGGCTGTCGTCACGGGTGCGTACCAGAATCGGCACCTGTCGGTTGAGTCGCCGGGCTTCGCGCAGAATGCGCAACGCCACGTCACTTTGATCCACGGCAATCACCAGCAGCCTGGCGCGCAACAGGCCAACCGCAGTAAGCAGATCGCCACGCGCCGAGTCGCCGTAATGTACGTCGCTTTCCGCAGATGCGGCTTCCTGCACCCGCACCGGATCGTTGTCCAGCGCAACATAGGCTTGCCCGGCATTGCCCATGAAGCGGCCGATGGACTGGCCGACGCGACCGTAGCCGCAGATCACCACGTGCTGGTCGAGGTCGGCGTTGAGCGCGCTGATTTGTTCGATCTGCGCTTCCTGATTGGGCTTGCGGTGCAGCACGGCGGCGATGCGCGGCGCCGCACGCAAAAGCAGTGGCGTGAGCAGCATCGAACAGAACGTCGCCGCGAGCAGCAGGGCGCCCGGTTCGGCCGGCAACAGGCTGTTCTGCTGCATCTGCGCCATCAAGGCAAAACAGAACTCCCCGCCCTGGGCCAGGGCGAGACCGCTGCGCCATGCGGTTTCGCTGTCACTGCCGCGCCACTTCACCAGCAGCGCGACCACGATGCCTTTGATCAGCATCAGGCCCAGCGTCAGGCCGATGATCAACATGCTGTGACTGACAAACAATTGCAGGTCGATCAGCATGCCGATGCTGACGAAGAACACGCCGAGCAGAATGTCGCGAAAGGGCCGGATGTCAGCTTCGATCTGGTGCCGATAATGGCTTTCCCCGAGCAACATGCCGGCGAGGAAAGCGCCGAGTGCAGGCGACAGCCCCAACAAGTGCGTGAGCCAGGCAGTCAGCAGCACGATCACCAGCGCCAGCAGGACGAACAGCTCCGCAGAGCGCGAGGCCGCCACCTCATGAAACAGCCGTGGCAGCAACCAGCGACTGGCGAGCAGCAGGCCGAAGAACAGCACCACGGTTTTGCCCAAGGTCAGCGGCAAGGCCCAATACCAGGCCTGCTCGCTGGTGCCGGCGAAGACCGGAACCAGTGTCAGCAGCAATACCGCGACAACGTCCTGAAACAGCAACACGCCGACCGCGTTCTGGCCGTGGCTGCTGAACACTTCACCAAGACTGCCCAGCTCCTTGGTCACGATCGCCGTGGATGACAGCGATAAACCGGCACCGAGCAACAGCGCCGGCATCAGCGGCATACCCAGGCCCATCAACAGGGTGCCGAGCAGCGCTGCGCTGATCAGCACTTGCTGACTGCCGAGGCGAAACACCACCTGACGCAGCGCAATCATCTTCGACAGGGAAAACTCCAGGCCTAGCGAAAACAGCAGAAACACCACGCCCAGCTCGGCGACATCCGGCAGATGTTCGCTCTCATTGACCCAGTCGAATGCGTTCGGCCCGACCAGTAATCCCACGCACAGGTAACCCAGCACCGGCGGCAGTCGCAGGCGCCGGAACAGGGCAATCACCACAAGGGATGAGGCGAGGATGATCAACAGATTTGCAAACACGGGACACTCCGCTGTCAGGGCGTTGGCCTCTGAAGCGTAGAGGCAAAAAGTCCGCGAGGATGACGCATTTGCAATTTGCGCTGAATGATTTGCGTCAGGATTTTGCGCCGGGAGCGCTGGGTCCTTTGAGCGGCGCCGGGTCGACGAGGGTTTAGTGGCGTCCTAGAATGGGCTCACTTGTTTTCCGGTAATGCCGTCATGCCTCCTGAATGTCAGCTGTTCGGCACCCTCGGGTGTCACCTGTGTGAAGTCGCCGAAGCCGAGCTGATGCCCTTCGTCGAGCATGGTCTGCTGGTTGAACTGGTGGACATTGCCGAAGACGAATCGTGGTTCGAAAAATACAGCTTGCGCATCCCGGTACTGCGGCGCGTTGACACTGGCGCGGAGCTGGATTGGCCGTTCAGCGCCGACCAGGTGGTGGCATTTTTAGGCTGTTGATTTTGCCTTGATCCTTCCGCTGGTCGCAGCGATACATCCTTGCGTTGGCGCTCGCTGACTTCTTCGGTTACTGTATGTCCATACAGCAATCGAGTCAGAGGGATGAACCGTGGTCAATGTCGAACAGTTGAAGAGCAGCGTTAACCGGATGTCGGTGGACGTGGTGCGCGAGGCCGTCCTCGAATTGCGCCTGGACGGGCTGGTCACGGAAGGCAAGACGCCATTCAACAAGCTGCATTTCAATACCTGCTTTGCCGAAATCGAAGCCCTTTTTCAACGCGCCGGTTATCACAAGCAGCTGGATGTGGTCGGTTATCAGGGACTGTTATACGCGTTGTACGACCCGGGGCGCTGGGAGGCGGTCGATGTCTTGCGCTGGCTGAAGGAGTTCACCGAAGCGGCGGCCCTCAAGTCGATTCCGGCCTGATGAAACTGCGCTAGGTGGCTTTGCCTCACTGTTGGATAATGCCGGCTTGCATTGAGGAATTCTGTTTCGTATGTCCAGTCCCGTATTTTCCGCTGCGCACAATCAGGCCAGCACCTTGTACCTGCCGCCCGGTTCCTGGCTGACGGTACTCGATTGCCTGTGCGAGCACTTCAGTGCCATCGGCCGCGAACAGTGGCTTGACCGGATTGCTCGCGGACGGGTGCTGGATGCGCAGGGCCAGCCAATTGCGCTGGACTTGCCGTACAGGGAAGGGCTGCGCATTCATTACTTTCGTGAGGTGCCGGACGAAAAGCCGATCCCGGTTCTCGAGTCGATTCTCTATGCCGATGAACACTTGGTGGTGGCCGACAAACCTCACTTTCTGCCAGTCACCCCGGCCGGAGAATATGTCGAACAAACCCTGCTGCGGCGGCTGATCCGTCGGCTGGACAATCCGCATCTGGTGCCGCTGCACCGCATTGACCGGCACACCGCAGGGCTGGTGATCTTCTCGGCCAATCCGCAGACCCGCTCGGCCTATCAGTCATTGTTCCCGACCCGGCAGATCGACAAGCGCTACGAAGCGATCGCCCCGGCGCTGCCCGAGCTGGATTTCCCTTTGGTGCACACGAGCCGTTTGATCGATGGCGAGCCGTTTTTCCGTATGCAAGAAGGGCCTGGCGCCTGCAATACCGAAACGGCGGTCGAAGTGCGTGAGAAAAATGGTGATCTGTGGCGCTATGGCCTGTATCCCGTGACCGGCAAAAAGCATCAGCTGCGGGTGCACATGACGGCGCTGGGAGCGAGTATTTGCAACGATCCGTTTTATCCGACTGTGTTGAAAGATGTCGAGGACGACTACGCCAACCCGTTGAAGCTGCTTGCGCAAGGCCTGCGCTTCATCGACCCGGTGACCGGTGAGTTGCGGGAGTTCGAGAGTCAAATCACCTTGCAGTGGTAATGCTGAAACTGCTTTCCGAGCGCCCATGAAAAAGCCCGCATGACAATGCGGGCTTTTCTGTATCCGGTAACGACGCGGAGCCTTACAGCTCTTTAACGGTACGAACCTGATCCTTGTTGATGCGGGTCTCTTTGCCGTCCAGCTGCTGGAACTCGTAGAAGCCCGAATCATCATCGTATTTCGGGGTGTCGACGGCCTGGATTTCGCGACCGTCATTCAAGGTGATCACTGTTGGCGAGGAGCAACCTGCGAGGGTTGCCAGGCCCAGTGCGAGCATGAAAGTGGCGAGGGTCCGTTGAGTCATGAGTGTGTCTCCGAATGGGAAATCTTCTGGTTACTGAGCTTGAGACGTAAACAAGGCGTGAGAGTTCCTTGGATAATGTCAGTCTGACACAGTGTTGTGCAGATGTAACAATTCCGGGGTGTTGAGGTTGGCCAGTCGCGGGTCGTTGTCAGGGCATTGCAATGCGACGGCGCCGAGACTGCGCATCACCCGCCCCGGGCTGCGTTCACCTGCATTCCAGGCTGCTTCGAACGCTGGCAACAGCGCCACCGGAATCACGCACAACAGCGGTTCCCAGTGCTCGCCGTGGCGCAGCATTAAAGGTTTTTCACGTTGCTGATCGGCAGTGGTCAGCATGTCTTGCAGCAAGGCCTTGTCGATTCGCGGCACATCACACGGCAACACCAGCAAATGCGCATGGCGCGCCGCTTTCAGTCCTGCACGAATACCGGCCAGCGGCCCGGGGAAATCGCCTTCATCATCCATTACCAACTGATCGGCAAACCCGGCATAACGCTCGCGATTGCGGTTGCACGAGATGATCAGATCGTCGGTCAACGGCCGTACCTTGCGCTGCAAATGCGCGATCAACGGCTCGCCCAGCCACTCGATAAGCCCCTTGTCCTGACCGCCCATGCGTTGACCGCGTCCACCGGCCAGAAGCAGGACGGAGCAGGCTGGCAATGGGTTGTTCGAGGGCATGACGACTCTCCAGAGGGGCGGCGGAAAAATGAGCCGCTGTGATATAACACCGGGCTGTTTCCCCTACAACTGGAAGAGCCTATGAAAGCCAAGGCTGATGTACCTTTCGAGCCGCTCAATATTGCGGTGCTGACTGTCAGCGACACCCGAACCCTGGAAACCGATACCTCCGGCCAGGTCTTCGTTGATCGCTTGATCGCGGCCGGTCACGCGCTGGCCGAGCGGGTTTTGCTTAAAGATGATCTCTACAAAATTCGCGCGCAAGTCGCCAACTGGATTGCCGACGACGTGGTTCAGGTTGTGCTGATCACCGGCGGCACCGGCTTCACCGGGCGTGACAGCACGCCGGAAGCGGTGGCATGCCTGCTCGACAAGCAGGTCGACGGTTTTGGCGAACTGTTCCGCCAGATCTCCGTAGCCGATATCGGCACTTCGACCGTGCAGTCCCGGGCCTTGGCTGGTCTGGCCAACGGCACGCTGGTGTGCTGCCTGCCGGGTTCGACCAATGCAGTGCGCACCGGTTGGGACGGCATTCTCGCTGAGCAACTGGACGCCCGTCATCGTCCCTGCAACTTCGTCACCCATCTGAAGCAGGCGGCGCCTTGTGAATCCCGTGGGTAAGCCGGGCAAGACCGGCAGTTTGCTGCCTGTCGAAACGGCGCTCGAGCGTTTGCTGGCCATGGCCGATGCGTCGCGCATTGTCGAGCGCGAGCACTTGCCGCTGGCTCAAGTCGAAGGGCGGGTGCTGGCGGAAGATCTGATCTCGACGCTGGATCTGCCGCCATGGCCGAACAGCGCCATGGACGGCTACGCCTTGAACCTGGCGGATTGGCAAGGCGAGCCGCTGCCGGTCAGTCAAAAGGTCTTCGCCGGGCGATCTCCACAACCTTTGGAACCAGGCACCTGCGCACGCATCTTCACCGGGGCACCGCTGCCGCCGGGTGCCGACTGTGTCGAGATGCAGGAAAACGCCGAAGTTCAGGCCGACGGCCGAGTGCGCTTTCTTGAACCTTTGAAAGCCGGGCAGAACATTCGTCCGCAAGGGCAGGAAACCACGGTCGGCGAATTGGTGCTGCAAGCTGGAACCCGGCTCGGACCGATTGAGCAAGGCCTGGCTGCTTCGCTTGGCTGTGCCGGGGTTAACGTCGTGCGCAAGCCGCGGGTGGCGGTTCTGTCCACTGGGGACGAACTGGTTGAACCCGGTCAGGCATTGGGGCCGGGCCAGATCTATAACAGCAACCGCGTGCTTTTGTGCAGCTGGCTGCAGCGTCTGGGTTGTGAAGTGATTGATGGCGGAATTCTCCCGGACGATCTGCCCACCACGCGGGCGCGGCTGGGCGAATTACAAGACGTCGATCTGATTCTGTCTACCGGCGGTGTCTCGGTCGGTGAGGCGGATTTCCTCGGCATTGCCCTGCGTGAAGAAGGCGAACTGGCCTTGTGGAAGCTGGCCATCAAGCCGGGAAAACCATTGACGTTCGGTCATTTCCGCAACGTGCCGGTGATTGGCCTGCCCGGCAATCCCGCCTCTACGCTGGTGACGTTCGCCTTGCTGACGCGGCCTTATCTGTTGCGACGCCTGGGTGTGCAAGATGTCGAGCCGCTCAAGTTTGCAGTGCCAGCAGGCTTTGTCTGGCCGGTGGCCGGCAACCGTCGTGAATATTTGCGCGGGCGTTTGGAGCAGGGGCGCGCAATCATTTACCGCAACCAGAGTTCGGGTGTGCTGCGTAGCGCGGCGTGGGCCGACGGGTTGGTGGAAGTCCGAGAGGGCCGCACGCTGAGCGAGGGTGATGAAGTGAGCTTCATTCCCCTCAGTGACCTTCTGGGGTAGGCCATCTCGTCCATGCACGCGTCGGCTGATACGCACGGCGCGTGCAACGAATGATTCGGTCAGTTGCTGATCAACGTCACCAACTGGTCGAATCGGCTGTTGGCCACCCATCCCAGCAGTCCAAGGATGACAGCGGTGGCACCCGCCGAATACGCCAGACGGTGTTTGATCGTCCGCACATCATTGAGCACTTCGTCCATGTCGCGGCGCATGTATTTGAAGTGAGTCTCCAGCTCGCTGACTCGGGGTTCCATATCAAACTCTCCAGGGGTCTTGGCGCTGTTACAGAAGTCTGGTTTCTTGCTGGCACGACTTTCGGCGAGAGCGGCGACCGGGCTCACCGGTGCCTTGGTTTCATGGTTGCGCATGGAAGTACTCGCTGGTCGTAGCAACTGCACGCTTGCTGATTATTCCATTGCTCGATTCATGGAAATGAATCGCGGGGTATCCGTTCATTACCGGCACATCCTTGTGTTATTGAGTTGAAAGTTGGTGCTGCCGGCACACGGTGACCCAATGATCGGACGGGGTCAATTAAGCCGATTCCTCTTGTTCCGTACGAAAAAATACCGCTGTGTAGGACGCTGGCCGTTTGAAAAGCAATTAATTGCCATCCCTGCGGCTTTTTTAACGCGCGCAGTGGTCAAGATGTTTCAATCGATTTCAATTCTTGGAGTGACGTTATGAGTGAACGCCGGGCACTGCTGATCTTGCATGGCAAACAGGCACTCAACGAGGATGTCCGCGCTGCCGTCGAAGCCAAGCGTGAGCAAGGCTGGGAGCTGGCTGTGCGAGTGACGTGGGAGGCTGGCGACGCTCAGCGTCTGGTCGAGGAAGCGTTGGCGGCCGGCTACAGCAAAATCATCGCCGGTGGCGGTGATGGCACGTTGCGCGATATTGCCGAGGCGCTGGCGCAGCATCCGCAAAAAGCCAGTCTCGTCCTCCTGCCGCTGGGAACCGCCAACGATTTTTCCCGTGCCGCCGGTATTTCCCTGGAGCCGGCCGAAGCCCTTGAGCTACTGGACGTTCAGCCCTCGGATATCGACTTGGGCGAGGTGGGCGGGCAGATTTTCCTGAACATGGCGACCGGCGGATTCGGCAGCCAGGTGACCGCCAATACTTCGGAAGACTTGAAAAAGGTTTTGGGCGGCGCCGCTTATCTGTTTACCGGCCTGACCCGGTTCAGCGAGCTGCATGCCGCTTACGGCGAGTTGCAAGGCCCGGATTTTCATTGGCAGGGTGAACTGCTCGCACTGGGAATCGGCAACGGACGGCAGGCGGGTGGCGGCCATGTGCTGTGCCCCGAGGCGCGAGTCGACGATGGTTTGCTGGATATCAGCATTTTGCCAGCACCGCAGGAGCTGGTCGGCACGTTGAAGAATCTGCTGAGCGAGGGCTTCGGCCTCGACAATATGTTTGTGCGAGCGCGATTGCCGTGGGTCGAGATCAAGGTCGCCGAAGGGCTGAGCATCAATCTCGATGGCGAGCCGCTGGAAGGCGACAGTCTGCGATTTGTTGCGAAACCTGCAGCGTTGCAGGTGCATCTGCCGAAGGACTCGCCGTTATTGGGCCAACAACCGTCAATCAGTCATCAAGGCTGATGATCTGTTCACGCACAGCGAACAGCACCAGACCCGCCACGTCGTAGATTTGCAGGCGTTTCATGATCTGCGCGCGGTGGGTTTCCACGGTCTTGACGCTTAAGCCCAGGCCGTTGGCAATTTCCCGGGTCGATTTGCCGCGCACGATCAGGCGAAGGATTTCCAGCTGGCGCGCGGTCAGATTGTGCGAATCGGCGATGTCCGGCTGGCTTTTCTGGTTTCGCGTCAGTGCCTGATTGATCACCGTATGAGCGATGGCCGGGCTGAGGTAGCGTTCGTTGTTGCGCAGGGCTTCCAGCGCGTGCTCGAGCTCGGTGGCCGTGGTGTCCTTGAGCAGGTAGCCATGGGCACCGGACTCCAGCGCCTGCATGATCAGCGCCGGATCGGTGTGCATCGACAGAATCAGCACTTTGCTCTGCGGCCGCACGCGCTTGAGCCGTTGCAGCGCTTCCAGGCCGCCGGTTTCTCTCATTGAGATATCCAGCAATACGATGTCCGGGCTCAATTGCTCGACCATTTCAAGCAATTGCGAACCATCACTGGCTTCGCCGATTACCGCGTAACCGGGAATATCCAATACCAGAGCGCGCACGCCGGCTCTGATCAGCGAGTGGTCATCCACCAGAAGTAAGTTACAAGTCAACGCATAACCTTATTCGTACTGGCCCGTTCGAGTGCCCGAGGCGCCCACGGGAAAAGTGCTTCGATTCGAGTGCCTTTGCCCGGCTCGCTGATAACGCTCAATGTGCCGCCCAACTGTTCGATACGCTCGGCCATTCCGGCCATGCCGCGTTGACCTTCTCTGGCCGGGTCGGCCGCCGGGGCGAAACCCAGGCCGTCATCACTGATCAACAGCGTCAGACCTTGCGGCAATCGCTGTACCCGAATCAACAGGTTTTTTGCCTGTGCGTGCCGGAGGATGTTGGTCACGGCTTCCTGGGCGATGCGAAACGCGGCGACGGCCATTTCCTCGGGGATGCCGTTGAGCCGTTGCTGGCAATCGAGACTCCAGTTGACCGGCGTGTTGGCCAGTGTCTTGAGCAAATGCGCACGCAGGCTGGCTTCGAGTCCCAGGCTGGTCAATTGACGTGGATTGAGAATCGCCGAGACGTCACGCACCTTGGTCAGGGTTTCATCCAGCGTGTCACAGAGAACCTTGCATTGTTCCTGCAGATCTTCCGGCAGGCGGCGTTTGAGCCAGTCACTTTGCAGCTTGGCGGCAGTGAGCAACTGGCCGATATCGTCGTGCAGTTCACGGCTGAGGCGATGGCGTTCGTTTTCCTGGACTTGCAGCAGTCGATCAGCCAGCTCTTGTGGCTGAAACTTGATCGATTTGCGCGACAAGCGATATTGCACCCAGACGCACGCGGTGGCGGCAACGTCGAGTGCCAGCAATCCCAAGGGAAGGCGTGCGGAAACAACATACGCCAGCAGGCTGCCCAAGGTCGCCAGAACACACAGAACAAGTGTGAAGCGCCGGGCGTTTTCCCGAGAAGGTGGCCATGTAATGAGTGACTTGAGACTGGCGTACATAACGGATGGAGCCAATGGATGTTCGCTGCGGGCAGACCGACCGGTGACTGGCGGATCTCTGTGTGGAAATACTGTCAATTATGTTATTGATTCATACCGCATTCGTTAAGCAATCATTGACCGGCAGTAACATTGCTAATGAAACGCTGAAGTCACTGTGCCATTAAACAGCAGGTAATTAACCGGCGGCATAATACCACTTAACATACCGTTGGTCGCGGTCGCTATATATGTCCATTCAGTCAGGAAATACCGGATCGTGGACGCAAGTTCCATATTGGAAAAAGTTGGAGTTTTTGTAGTTGGACGACTTCGATTTTGCCTGGAAGTGTCTCGGGGAGCACACAGGGAAAACCCTGATGGCGGCATCTGGAAATCAGCCGTTGGTCGGGCAGATTATTTGCCTCGGATTGTCGCTGGCAGGTATGCACTATTCAATTACGACAGTTTCGCGGCCGGTTTTCTCAAGCCTGGTGAGCTATCAGAGACCCAGAGAGCAAACGTTTGCTCATCATCTTCGGCTCGAACGTGTCCTGGCCCATTTGTGCCGCGAAGGCCTCAAGCAGGGCCGTCTGCTCGCTGCCATCAAGGCTCAGTTGTCCGGTTTTATGATCGACCAGCTCAAGCTGCCATGCCATCAGGGTGAAACAGTCTCGCAAGGCATCGAGGGCCTGTTCGTGCAGATCGACGCGATCCTGGGTCAGATTCAGCAGACTGTAGATGTGCAGGGAAAACTCGGAGATTGCTTCCAGTGCCAAGGCTTCGGCGCGGCCGGCCAGCTTCAGCAGAGTGCCGAGCATGCAGTCGATGGCATCCTTGTCATTGCTGATCAGTTGCAGATGGCTCAGGCATTCTTCGGACTTGGCGAGAAGCGTTTCGGCCTCGACCAGAAATTCGGGGAAGCGTTGCGCCCAGTCTTTACGGTCGATTGGCATGTTCATCTCCACCACGTCGTGTTGGTTGACGGATGGCCGTGTGTGGCGACGATCGTGAATCGTCGGCAGATCGCGCCCGGCGGTGCAGGTGCACGGACCGAGGGGTTCCAGAGGGTGGGTTGCCACTGAATTGCGATCGCACACAATAGCCTGACTCCGTTCATGCAATGAGAATGGCGTCACAGTAATGGCTATTGGAAATGGCGAATATCAGGTTGGGCCTGATTGATCCTAGGGGAATCCCTTAGGCGCGGGAACCTAACGTGCAAACCGAGGTCGCGCCGCAATGAATCTAGCAGATGAAATCACGATTGCCAGTAAAGCATGATGTCAGTGTGACATCAATGGCCGTTTATGGCATTTTTAGCGACGCGCTTTACAGCAATCAAGATTAGCTGAATGCAGCCGATAAACCCCCATAGTGAATTCATCAGAACAAGCCCAGGAGTCATTGATGGCCG
Source organism: Pseudomonas sp. H26/SER47-MNA-CIBAN-0231 (assembly GCF_040310465.1). Taxonomy (NCBI): domain Bacteria; kingdom Pseudomonadati; phylum Pseudomonadota; class Gammaproteobacteria; order Pseudomonadales; family Pseudomonadaceae; genus Pseudomonas; species Pseudomonas sp. H26/SER47-MNA-CIBAN-0231. The sequence goes on from NZ_JBEOPW010000005.1 coordinate 349,007, forward strand.
GCATTCTCGACACGGTAGACCAACGCACGCAACTGGTGGGTGAGAATCGCCTGGAAATCCTCATGTTTCGCCTGGCCGGACGCCAGCTGTTCGCGATCAACGTGTTCAAGGTTCAGGAAGTGCTGCAACTGCCCAAGCTGACCCTGATGCCGCAGCGTCATCCTTTCGTCTGCGGCGTAGTCAATCTGCGCGGGCAGACCCTGCCGGTGATCGACCTGTCCCAGGCAATCGGCATGCGCCCACTGGTGCCGGGCCCGAACAGCACGATCATCGTCACCGAATACAACCGTTCGGTGCAGGCCTTCCTCGTCGGCGGTGTCGACCGCATCGTCAACATGAACTGGGAAGCCATTCTGCCGCCGCCGACCAGTGCTGGCCGCCAGCATTATCTGACCGCGATCAGCAAGGTCGACGATCAACTGGTGGAGATCATCGACGTCGAGAAAGTCCTCGCTGAAATCGTCCCGTACAACGCCAAGGTCTCGCGCGAGAAACTCGACGACCCGGTACTGGAGCGCGCCCGTGGCCGCGAAGTGTTGCTGGTGGACGACTCCAACGTAGCGCTATCGCAATTGCGCGATACCCTCGGCCAGCTCGGGGTGAAGATGCACATTGCCAGCGACGGTCTGAAAGCCTTGAACATGCTCAAGGCCTGGGCCGATACCGGCGTGCATATGACCGATAAACTGCTGATGATCTTCACCGATGCGGAAATGCCGGAAATGGACGGTTATCGCCTGACCACGGAGATCCGCAACGACCCTCGCCTGCGTGGCCTGTACGTCGTGCTGCACACCTCGCTATCGGGCAGTTTCAACGACTCGATGGTGAAGAAGGTCGGCTGCGACAACTTCCTCTCCAAATTCCAGCCGGATAAACTGGTTGATGTGGTACGCCAGCGTCTGATGCTCGACGCCGTGCCGGCCTGAAACACGCACATTTTGCTTCCTGTGGGAGCCTGCTCGCGAAAGCGCAGGGTCGGACACATTGATGGTGAAGGTGCCGGCCTCTTCGCGAGCAGGCTCGCTCCCACAGAACTGTACTTACATTAATGACGGCTTTGATTCGGTATCGAAGCTCGTATAGGGTGGCGTTTTTCCATCAGGGAGCTGGCCATGCTGCGTCTGAGCGCGCTTTATCGTTACCCGTTGAAATCCGGCAAGGGCGAAATGCTGCAAAGCATTGAGCTGGACAAGCTCGGGCTGGCGGGCGACCGACGCTGGATGCTGGTGGACGAGGCCAGCGGGCGCTTTCTGACCCAGCGTGCCGAAGCGAAGATGAGTCAGTTGTCGGCGTTATGGAATGCCGGCGGCGGTTTGACCCTCAGCGCTCCCGAGCAGGGATCTATCGAAGTCGCGCTGCCCGCTGCCGACGCCGAGCTGCGCGGTGTGACGATCTGGCGTGACACCCTGCGGGTGCCGGACGCCGGTGATCAAGCCGCGCGGTTTGTCAGCGACTTCCTCGGCAAGCCGACACGTCTGGTGCAGATGCCGCTCGAGCGGGCACGCACCACGCAGTCGGGGTTCGGCAAGGATGACGATCAAGTGGCGTTCGCCGACGGTTATCCATTGCTGCTGATCGGCGAAGCCTCGCGGCTGGCCCTCTCGGAAACGGTAGGGCGAGAGCTGGAGATGCTGCGCTTCCGTCCGAATCTGGTGATCGAAGGCAGCGCGGCTTACGCCGAGGACCAATGGAAACGCATTCGCATCGGCGATATCGAATTCCGCGTGGTCAAGCCATGTGCGCGTTGCATCATGACCACTGTTGACCCGCAAACCGGTGAGCGCAGCGCCGATCGTGAGCCGTTCGCGACGTTACAGAAACACCGCAGCACCGCCGATGGCGCGATGTTCGGGCAGAATCTGGTCAACGACGGCAATGGCCGCCTGGAAGTCGGCATGCCGGTGGAAATTCTCGAATAGACTTTCCCTGAAACGAAAAATGCCCGGGTCTTTTGGACGCGGGCATTTTTTTGCGCGGTGAAACCGGCGGGATCAGCCGCGGTATTCGCACAGGTAAGCGGTATCCACTTCGACTTTCAGTTGGAACTTGCTGTTGGCCGGAACGTTGAACTGGCTGCCGGCGGCGAAGGTTTCCCAGTCGCTGCTGTCTGGCAGTTTTACGCTCAGCGCGCCGGAAACCACATGCATGATCTCGCGCTGGCTGGTGCCGAATTCGTATTCGCCCGGGGCCATGACGCCAATGGTCGCCGGACCTTCAGCGGTGCCAAAGGCGATCGACTTGACGGTGCCGTCGAAGTACTCGTTGACTTTAAACATGGGCGGATTCCTCGAAAAGGGCTTAAAAGGGGGCGGCCAGTATGCACAAGGCTTTTCGCGCCGTCACGCGTCTAAAGCGGCAGGACCAGCGGCAATAACCGCGCGGTATTGCGGGCATCTTCCAGCGCGCGATGTTGTTGGCCGTTGAACTGCATGCCCGCCAGTTGCAACGCGCCGTTGAGCCCCAGCGGTCGTTCCAGGCGGCGGGCCTTGGCGAAGCGCTGTTTGAGGTTCATGTGCGGGACTTTGCTCAGGCCGCTGTCGATGTTCAGGCGTTGCCACTCCTGGAGCAATTGCTGGCGATCGTAACCGCCCCAACTGGCCCAGCCTTCCAGACGAGTTTGATGCTGCGCGAGCCAACGCTCAAAGGCCGGCCAGACCTCGCTCAGCGGTTGCGCCGAATCGATGTTGGCCTGGGTGATGTGTGTCAGCTCCCGACAGAATGGCGTCAGCAATGGCCGGCGGGTCGGTTTGACGAAGCGCTGGAAGTGATCCTGCTCGCGCCCGGCGCGGTCGACCAGAGTCGCACCGATCTCGATAATTTCCATCTCCGTGACCGGCCAGCCACCCTCGTCTGTGGTGGCTTCCAGATCTATGACCAGCCAATGGGGCATCGCAGGGTTCCTGATTTCCGCGTTCTGATTTATCAGAGCGTAGTCAAACCCCGCGCTTGTGCCCGGGCGACTACTCGACCTGCAACAGAACCTGACGATTTTTTACCTGATCGCCGACCTTCACTTGCACCCGTTTGAGCACGCCATCGATGCCGGCCTTCAACGGATGCTCCATTTTCATTGCCTCCAGTACCACCAGCAATTGACCCTTGCTGACCGTACTGCCTTCGCTGACCAGCACATCGACAATGGCACCGTCCATCGGGGCTTTCAGGGTGCCGGAGGCGACGCTGGTCTGACTGTCGATCGGCGCATGAGTTCGATCCTCCAGGCGCAGGCTGCCCGGATGGGTGAACAGCCACAGCTGCCGATCGTGCAGACGATAGGCATGGCGCTGGCGCAGGCCGTCGACTTCGACGGTGATTGATTGCGCGGCGTGCTCAATGATTTTCACCGCCACAGTGCTTTCGCCAGCCTGCACGACCAACTCGCCGGTTTTGCGCGCCAGCACCGACAGCGTCCAGCCCTGCTCGTCACTGCCGAGTCGATAGTGCAACGGCACGCCGGCGTTGTTGCGCCAGCCATTCAATGGGGCGCGATGGGGCAGGGCGCTGGCGTGATAGAACAACACCACGGCAATCGCTAGTTGCGCCGTTGTCGGCACATAAGTGTTGAGGCTGGCATGGCTGGAAAAATGTTCTTGGATGAAGGCGGTGCTGAAATCGCCACTGATGAACTGCGGATGTTGCAGCAGGCCTTCGAGCAAGCGTTGGTTGCTTTGCACGCCAAGCAGCACGGTGTCCTGCACCGCACGCACTAACTTGCGCCGCGCCTCTTCGCGGGTTGCGCCGTGGGCGATCAGTTTGCCCAGCAGCGGGTCGTAGAACGGGCTGACCGACTGGCCTTCAAGCAGACCGTGATCGATCCGCGCCCCGTGCTCCGAAGCCGGTTGCCATGCCGCAATTCGGCCGGTTTGCGGAAGAAAATCCGCAGCGGGATCCTCAGCGTAGAGGCGCACTTCCATGGCGTGACCGTCGAGACGGATCTGCTCCTGCGTCAGCGGTAGCGGCTGGCCCTCGGCAACCAGCAACTGCCATGCGACCAGATCCAGCCCGGTGATCAATTCCGTCACCGGATGCTCGACCTGCAGACGGGTGTTCATCTCCAGAAAGTAGAACTGGCCGCGCGCGTCGAGCAGGAACTCCACGGTGCCAGCGCCGACGTAATCCACCGCGCGCCCGGCCTTAAGCGCCGCTTCGCCCATGGCCTGGCGCAGCTCGGCGGTCATCACCGGGCACGGCGCTTCTTCGATGACTTTCTGATGACGGCGCTGGATCGAGCAATCACGTTCGCCGAGATAGACCAGATGGCCGTGCTGGTCGCCGAACAATTGCACTTCGACGTGGCGCGGTTCGATCAATGCCTGTTCGAGAATCAACTCGTCGCTGCCGAAACCGTTCATTGCTTCGGACCGCGCGGTGCGCAGTTGCGCCGCCAGTTCGCTGGCCTCGTGCACCAGGCGCATGCCACGTCCACCGCCACCGGCACTGGCCTTGATCATCAGCGGATAGCCGATGCGCTCGGCTTCGGCCAGCAGGGTCGCGTCGTCCTGCGCTGCGCCTTGATAGCCGGCAATGCATGGCACGCCGGCGTCGAGCATGGCGATTTTCGACAGGCGTTTGCTGCCCATCAGTTCGATCGCTTCGACGCTGGGGCCGATGAAAGTCATCCCGGCTTCGGCGCAGGCGCGGGCGAAATCGGCGTTTTCCGAGAGAAAGCCGTAGCCCGGGTGAATCGCGTCGGCGCCGCTGCGGCGGGCGGCGTCGAGGATCGCCGCAATGTTGAGGTACGACTGCTGTACCGGCGCCGGGCCGATGTGCACGGCCTGATCGGCCATTTGTACGTGTAGCGCATCGGCGTCGGCGTCGCTGAACACGGCGACGGTGCGATAGCCCAGCGCCTGGGCCGTGCGCTGGATGCGGCAGGCGATTTCACCGCGGTTGGCGATCAGGATTTTGTGGAGGGTAGGCATGGTGGGGTTCCTGAAATGATAGCGGTGAATGGAATGGCCTCATCGCGAGCAGGCTCGCTCCCACATTTGGAATGCATTTCGACCTGTGGGAGCGAGCCTGCTCGCGAAGCTTTTAGCTGACCCACCGAGGTTTGCGTTTCTGCATAAAAGCCATGGTCCCCTCGACTCCCTCGCCTCCGGTTACCGCCGCGCTGAACCACTGCGCCGCCTCATCGAGCAATTCACTCGAAGGCTGCCCGGCGCTGGCCAATAACAATTTTTTCGTCATCGCATTCGCTTCGGGTGCGCAGCGCAGCACCTGTTGCAAGACCTCATCCAGTTGCTCGGCCAACGCTTGCGCATCCTGTTCAACGAAATGCACCAGCCCCAAACGATGCGCCTCGTGGCCATCGAAACGCGCTGCGGTCAGGGCCAGTCGGCGGGTTTCGGTCAGGCCTATCCGTTGCACCACAAACGGTGCGATTTGCGCCGGGATCAGGCCAAGGCTGGTTTCCGGCAAGCCGAACTGCGCCTGGTGATCACTAATCGCAACATCGCTGACGCAAGCCAGGCCGAAGCCGCCGCCGAGCACGGCGCCTTGCAGCACCGTGATCAGCACTTGCGGCGCATGTTGGGCTTGTTCCAGTAACGCGCCAAACGCCCGGTTCAACTCACGGTAAGCGTCCGCCCCTTGAACCCGGGCATTGGCCATGTCCTTGATGTCGCCACCGGCGCAGAAGTGCCCGCGGGCTCCGCTGAGCACCAAGGCCCGCACTGTGCGGTCATCACGCACCGCCGCCAGCACTGCGCGCAGTTCGGCGACCATTTGCAGGCTCATCGCGTTGCGGCTGTCCGGACGGTTGAGGGTGATGTGCAGCACGCCGCCATGCAGTTCCAGCAACAGCGTCTGGCAATCGGGCAGGCGGCTCATTTCTTTTTCCCCGGCAGAATGCCCATCAGTTTGCAGATGATCCCCAGCATGATTTCGTCGGCGCCGCCGCCAATCGATACCAGACGCACATCGCGATAAGCACGGGCCACCGGGTTGTCCCACATGAAGCCCATACCGCCCCAATATTGCAGGCAGCTGTCGCTGACTTCCCGGCCCAAGCGTCCGGCCTTGAGCTTGGCCATCGACGCCAGGCGCGTGACGTCCTGACCTTTGATGTACTGCTCGGTGGCCTGATAGACCAGCGCGCGCAGGCATTCGATTTCGGTCTGCAATTCGGCGAGACGGAAGTGGATCACCTGGTTGTCGATCAGCGCGTTGCCGAAGGTCTTGCGCTCCTTGCAGTACTCGATGGTGCTGTCGATGCAATATTCCAGGCCCTTGATCATGTTCGCCGCGCCGAACAGGCGTTCCTCCTGGAACTGCAGCATCTGCATCATGAACCCGGCGCCTTCATGGCCGATGCGGTTGCGCTGCGGCACGCGCACGTTGTCGAAGAACACCTGCGCGGTTTCCGAGCTGCGCATGCCGAGCTTGTCCAGGTGCGAACTGAGGCTGATCCCCGGGGTGTTCATCGGCACCATGATCAGCGACTTGTTGATGTGCGGCTTGTCGTCGGAAGTGTTGGCGAGCAGGCAGATGAAATCGGCGCTCGGCGAGTTGGTGATCCACATTTTGCTGCCGTTGATCACGTAGTCATCGCCGTCCTTGCGTGCCGTGGTTTTCAGTCCGGCGACATCGGAGCCGGCGCCGACTTCGGAAACGCCGATGCAGCCGACCTGTTCGCCCGTGATCGCCGGGCGCAGGAATTCTTCGCGCAACTCATCGGAGCCGAAGCGGGCGAGGGCGGGTGTACACATGTCGGTCTGCACGCCAATCGACATCGGAATCCCGCCGCAATGAATGGTGCCGAACTCTTCGGCGGCGACGATCGAATAGCTGTAGTCGAGGCCCATGCCGCCGAATTTTTCCGGCTTGGAAATGCCCAGCAGGCCCAGCTCACCGGCCTTGCGGAAAATCTCATGGATCGGAAAGCGCCCGGCCTTTTCCCACTCTTCGACGTGCGGGTTGATCTCGTGGGTGACGAACTGGCGAACGGTGCGGCGCAGGGCTTCGTGTTCCGGGGTGAAGATCATTGTTGTTGTTCTCCGTAGGATCCGTGGCGGTCAGAAGCGGCTGACGCCGAAGCTGTTGGGTTGCAGCGTGCGCCTGTCGGCTTCGTGGCAAATATCCAGCAAGTAGCCAAGCAGGGTGCGGGTGTCGCGCGGGTCGATCAGGCCGTCGTCCCACAGGTTGGCGCTGCCGTACAGGGCAGTGGATTGGCTGTCGAGTTTCTGCGCGGTCATCTGTTCGAGCATGTCGAGCATTTTCGGATCGGGCTCGATGCCGTCCTTGAGCTGTTTGGCTTCGGTAACGATGCGCAAGACCTTGCCGGCCTGTGCGCCGCCCATCACTGCCGTGCGGCTGTTGGGCCAGGCGAAGATGAAGCGCGGATCGAGCCCGCGCCCGCACATGGCGTAGTTGCCGGCGCCGTAGGAACCGCCGACGACAATGGTCAGTTTAGGCACCCGTGCGTTGGCCACCGCTTGAATCAGTTTCGAGCCGTGCTTGATCACCCCTTGCTGTTCCGATTCGGTGCCGACCATGAAACCCGTGGTGTTGTGGAAAAACAGTAGCGGCGTCTGGCTCTGGTCGCACAACTGGATGAACTGCGCCGCCTTGCTCGCACCTTGCGGGGTGATCGGGCCGTTGTTGCCGATGAAGCCGCAGGCGCGGCCCTGGATTTTCAACTGGCCGCAAAGGGTTTGCTGATCGAACTCGCCTTTGAATTCGAGAAAGTCCGATTCATCGGCAATCCGCGCGATGATTTCGCGCACGTCGTAGGGCTTTTTTGCATCGTCCGGGATCAGCCCGAGCAGTTCGTCGATGGGGTAAAGCGGCTCTTTGAATTGCGGCTGCGGCAGCCAGGGCAACTGCTCGTTCCATGGCAGCATGCGCATGATGTCGCGGACCTGGCGTATGCCGTCAGCGTCGTTTTCAGCGAGATATTCGGCGGTACCGGCGACCTGCGCGTGCATTTCGGCACCACCGAGTTCTTCATCGCTGGCCACTTCGCCGGTCGCCGCTTTGAGCAATGGCGGGCCGGCGAGGAACAGCTTGGCCTTGCCGCGCACCACCACCACGTAATCCGACAACCCCGGTTGATAGGCGCCGCCCGCCGTGGCCGAGCCGTGTACCACGGTGATCTGCGGCAAACCCATGGCTGACATGCGCGCCTGATTGGCGAAACTGCGCGCGCCTTCGACAAAAATCTCCGCCGCGTAGTTGAGATTGGCACCGCCGCTTTCGGCGAGGGTGATCATCGGCAGTTTGTTTTCCCGAGCAATCTGTTGCAGGCGCAGGGATTTTTTCAGGCCGCTCGGCGAGATCGTGCCGCCCTTGATCGCGCTGTTGTTGGCGACCACCATCGCGCGGATGCCGCAGACATAACCGATGCCGGCAATCAGCCCGCCACCGGCCGAACTGCCGTCCTTGTCGTCATGCAACTTGTAGCCGGCGAGGCTGGCCAATTCGAGGAACGGCGCACCGGGGTCGAGCAACAGGTTCAGGCGTTCGCGGGGCAACAGTTGCCCGCGTTTGCTGAATTTGTCTTTGGCTTCGGCGGCCTTGTTCAGCAGGTTCTGTTCGAGCTGCTGCACCTGCTCGATGGCGGCGAGCATGGCCGCGCGGTTGCGCGCGAACGCTTCGCTGTGCGGATCGAGTTGCGACTGAATCTGCGCCATGGCTTATTCCTTGTCCTTGAGCACGTCGGGACGCAACACTTCTGGTAAATACGCGCGGTGAAAACCGTTGAACGATTCGCTGTGGCTGGCCTTGTGCAGCGGCCAGGCACGACTGCCGAGGCTGGCGGCGCCGTCGATTTTCACCGTGGTGCCGCTGATGAACGCTGCCGCCGGGCTGAGCAGAAACACGATCGCCGCACTGACTTCCGATTCGGTGCCGATACGCTTGAGCGGCACATGCTCGCGCAGGGTCGGAATCACTGCTTTGAATGCGCCCTCGTAAGTGTCCATGCCGCTGGAGGCGATCCAGCCCGGCGCCACCGCGTTGACCCGGACCCCGGCGTAACCCCACTCGAACGCGGCAGTCTTGGTGAAGTTGTCCATGCCCGAACGCGCGGCGCCCGAGTGGCCCATGCCGGGCATGCCGCCCCACATGTCGGCAAGCATGTTGACGATGCTGCCGCCGTGTTTGCTCATCGACTGGTTGAACACTTCGCGGGCCATCAGAAAGCCGCCGACCAGGTTGGTCCGCAGCACGGTTTCGAAGCCCTTCTGATTGATCGAGGCCAAGGGCGACGGGTATTGGCCCCCGGCGTTGTTGACCAGGCCGTGGATCGGCCCGTGTTCGGCGATCAGCTCTTTGACCAGTTGCTTGACCGCTTCTTCATCGCGGATATCGCAGGCCTTCCAGTGCGCGCGGCCGCCGTCCTCGGTGATTTCGGCGGCGACTTTTTCGAGCTTTTCCGGCTTGCGCCCGACCAGCAGCACATTGGCGCCGAGCGCCGCCAGTTCATGGGCGGTGCAGCGACCGATGCCGCTGCCGCCGCCGGTGACAATCAGGTTCTGGCCGCTGAACAGATCGGCGCGGAAAATCGACGCGTAAGCCATGCACACCATCCTCTAGTCGAGCTGTTCGGCGATGCTTTGCGGCACCGGGATCTGGATTTCCAATAGTTGCTGGGCGAAGGCTTTGCCCTGCGGGTCGATGCGCAGGCTGGCGACACCGCCACCGCCAAGGGCGTTTTCCAAAAGAAAATTAAGGCTGTGGGTGCCGGGCAGATACCAGCGTTCGACACGCCCGAGAAGCGGATCGAGGACGTGGCGCATCCAGTCGACCACCACCGAGGTGGTCAGCGCTTCGGCGATCCACGGCAGGTAATCGGGATGGCGCGGCATCACGCCGATATTGCTGTGGTTGCCCTTGTCGCCGGAGCGCGCCACCGCCAGTTTCACCAACGCCACACTGGCATCGGCGCGGCCCTGGGGTCGGGGTGGCTGATGGGCGATCGGCAAATTTGCACTGTCCAGAGCCACCGGGTCGGGCAGGACGCACGGATGGCGCTCACCAGCGATGTCGACTTGCAGGGTGCAGGCGCTTTTATCGATGAGGAAAGAGAACAGACGGATGAGGGGGTATACGGTCGGACGACCGCCGACGATGCCGGTCAAGCCCGGCGCCATGCCGGTCGCGGCCTGGGCGATCTCTCTGGAAAACAGTACCAGTGCGCGTTTGTCGGGATGGCGCACGGCGATTTTGATCACCACTTCACGGCTGTCGCGGCGCTGGCCGTGGGGGCCGTAGGTGGCTTCGCTGCCGAGCAGTTCGACATGGGTTTCGCTGTACGGCGCCCAGCCGCGCAGGCTGAACATCTCGGCGGTCTTGTCGATGATCGCCTGACTGACCCGCCGCGCCTTGTCCACCGCGTCGATACCGGCCATCAGGCAACTGGCGGTGCAGCGAAAACCGTCCGGGTACGTGGCGCTGACCTTGTATTTGTCGCTGGGCGGCAGGCCTTTGGCCCCGTGCACCTGCACGACGTTTTTGCCCTGTTGCTGGAGTTTGACCTGGCTGAAATCGCAGATCACGTCGGGTAACAGATAGGCCTGCGGATCGCCGATTTCGTAGAGCATCTGCTCGCCGACCGTCAATGGTGTGACCAGGCCGCCGGAGCCTTCGGGTTTGCTGACGAGGAACTGGCCATCGGCGCTGACCTCGACGATCGGAAAACCGATGTGCTCGTAATCCGGCACCTCGCGCCAGTCGGTGAAATTACCGCCGGTGCACTGCGCGCCGCATTCGATGATGTGCCCGGCCAGCGCGGCCTGGGCGAGTTTGTCGTAGTCATGCCACGACCAGCCAAATTCGTGGACCAGCGCCGCGCTGACTACGGCGCTGTCGACCACCCGGCCGGTGATGACAATGTCGGCACCCAGGCGCAACGCTTCGACAATTCCCGGCGCGCCGAGGTAGGCGTTGGTCGACACGCACATGCGCGGAAGCGGCGCGCCGCTGAACATTTCGCGGATATCGGCGGGTTTTTTGAGCTGTCCTTGCAAGTCGTCGCCGAGCAACACGGCGATCTTCAGCTGGACCCCAGCCTGGTCACAGGCCGCTTGCAGGGCCGCCGCGCAAGCCTGCGGATTGACCCCGCCGGCATTGCTGATCACGCGGATGTTCTGTTCGGCCAGTTGCGTCAGCAGCGGCGCCAGCACTTCAACGAAGTCACCCGCGAACCCGGCCTGCGGGTCTTTCAGGCGCGCGCCGGCCATCAGCGACATGGTGATCTCGGCCAGATAATCGAACACCAGATAATCCAGGTTTCCGCCGGAGACAAGCTGGGCGGCAGCAGTGGAAGTGTCGCCCCAAAAAGCACTGGCGCAGCCGATTCGCACGGTGGTTGGCATTTTTATCTCCGACTCAGGGACCTGCGACAGAAGTGTCTGGAGGCTACCAAGCAAGCGCTTGGTTTGTAAACAGGCGAAACATTCTTCTGCCCAAGCGCTTGCTTGGTGCCCGCGCGCGGCTTAAATTGCGCGCAACCCTGCGGTTACAGGGGGCAACACACTGATCGACTGTAGGAGAGAACGGGTGGACGAGCAAAAAGCCCTGCGGGTCATGCGCGAACTGGTCGACCAGGGCCAGTTGACCGACCCGGACAGCGCCCGCGGCAAATTGCTGCAAGTGGCGGCTCACCTGTTTCGCAACAAAGGCTACGAGCGCACCACAGTGCGCGATCTGGCCAGCGCTGTGGGCATTCAGTCGGGCAGTATTTTTCATCACTTCAAAAGCAAGGATGAAATTCTCCGCGCGGTGATGGAGGAAACCATCCGCTACAACACCGCGCTGATGCGCGCAGCCCTGGCCGAAGCCAGCGACGTGCGCGAAAAAGTGCTGGCGCTGATTCGCTGCGAATTGCAGTCGATCATGGGCGGCAGCGGCGAGGCGATGGCGGTGCTGGTGTACGAATGGCGCTCATTGTCCGAAGACGGCCAGGCTAAAGTCCTTGCTTTACGTGACGTTTATGAAGACATCTGGCTGCAGGTTCTGAGCGAGGCCAAGGACGCCGGCTATATTCGCGGCGACGTTTTTATTACCCGACGTTTCCTTACCGGCGCACTGTCCTGGACCACCACCTGGTTCCGTGCCGGCGGCAGTTTGAGCCTCGATCAGCTCGCCGATGAAGCGCTGATTCTGGTCCTCGAAGCGCGTTGAACGGTTGTCGGACCGGCCGACAAACTGGCTAAGTCGGCGAAACCGCCTAGCTTGAATGCATTGATCGCTATTTTTTTTCGGGGAGTGGGGTGTTTTGAAGTCTTCGCCAATTCGGACAGCCGCCGGGCTGATGCTCGCTGCGCTGGCTGCGTTATGGGTATTGCCCGCTCAGTCAGCGCAATTGGTCCGGGTCGGCGCCGCGCATTTCCCGCCTTATACGATTCGCCCGGAAAACGGCGCCGACACGGGCCTGTTGCCGCAATTGATCGAGGCGCTGAACCGCTCGCAGAGCGACTATCAGTTCGTCCTGGTGCCGACGTCGATCCCGCGCCGTTTCGGTGATTTCAAGCAGGGCCGCATCGATATGGCGATCTTCGAGAACCCCGAGTGGGGCTGGAAGGACATTCCCCACGACGACGTCGACATGGGCCTGGAAGACGCCGAGATTTTCGTCGCGCAACGCGAAGACGGCCGCCAGCAAAACTACTTCTCGAGCCTGTCGGGCAAACGTCTGGCGCTGTTCAGCGGTTATCACTACGAATTTGCCAACTTCAACGCCGACCCGAAATACCTCGCGCACAACTACAACGCCACGCTGACCTATTCCCACGACAGCAACCTGCTGATGGTCCTGCGCGGACGCGCCGACATTGCCTTGGTCACCCGCTCCTATCTGTTCGATTACCTGCTGCGCAACGAGAAGGTCCGCGATGAACTGCTGGCGTCGCAGCGTACCGATCAGATCTATCACCATTACGCGATTCTGCGGCCAAACGCTCCGATCACCGGCGAAGCCTTCGGCAACCTGTTGCAGCGTTTGCGCGACAACGGCGAATTGCTGAGGATTTTCGAGCCCTACAGGATTGCCGTGATGCCGGCGCCTCATCACTGAAGCGCTAATTGCCTCTCGCGCTTAAATTTCCCCTCCCGGCTCACGTCACTTCGTTGAACTGTCGACGATTACGTGAGCCTGACCCATGTCCAATCTGAATGACCTGACTGCTCTGGCATTGCCCTCGGGCAGTCAATTGATCGCTGATGCTACCGAGAGCCGCTTGAGCCTGAGCCTGGACGGGCAACCGCTGATTCGGCTGCGCCTGGACCGCGAGGCCAATGGCCCGATTCAGCTTGATGAACGTTTTGCCCTGCCGCCCGGGCAAGCCTTGTGGGCCGCCTGTTATTGGCTGTTCGCCCGTGATCCGGCGTGCCAGCAATTGACCTGGCAACTCGATCAGCCGCCGTCCGAAGCCTTGCGCAGTGGTCTGCTGATCAATACCGAAGTCGCCGGCGAGTATCGCTGCGAGCGCACGCTGTTCTGGCAACTGCCGCAGCCGTGGCTGGGCACTTCACTGACCGGCAGCTATCCGCAGCAAATGGTCATCAGCCATGGCAAGCGCCATCCGCTGCGACCGGTGAAGCCGCGCGGTGAAGTCTACCGGCGTTTCGATGCGCGGCTCGGCGCGTGGATTTCCTTGCGAACGCTGGAAATCGAGGAAGATCTGTCGCGCTTCAATCGCTGGCAGAACAGCCCGCGCGTGGCGAGTTTCTGGCAGGAGGAGGGCAGCCTTGAGCAGCATCGCGACTATCTCAACAAGCTCGATGCCGATCCGCACACGCTGACGCTGATCGGCTGTTTCGATGATCAGCCGTTCGCTTATTTCGAAGCCTACTGGGCCAAGGAAGATCGCATCGCGCCGTTCTACGATGCCGGCGATTACGACCGTGGCATTCACATGCTGGTCGGCGAAGAAAGTCATCGCGGCCCGCATAAAGTGGCGAGCTGGTTATCGGCGCTGGTGCATTACCTGTTTCTCGATGATCCACGGACCCAGCGCGTGGTCGCCGAACCGCGTGCCGACAACGCGAAGATGATCGGCCATATGCACAACCAGTGCTTTCACTGCGAGAAGGAATTCGATTTTCCGCACAAGCGCGCGGCGCTGATGATGCTGGGGCGGGAGCGGTTTTTTGATCGGTGCAGCCTGGCCTGATGCGTTCGGCCTCGGTATTGCATTGAGTCTGAGGCCGCTTTCGCGAGCAGGCTCGCTCCCACACTGGATTTGTGTCATTCATCAAATCCTGTGGGAGCGAGCCTGCTCGCGAATGGCTTGACGCAAAATCCGGATCCTAACGACGACCCGCAATCACCGCATCCCGCCGACTGCCCGAGACCTTGCGGCAGTGCACCAGCGCATCACGAATCATGAAGTTGACCAGGGTGGGCGATACGCCCAGTTCCTTGGCGATGTCCTTTTGCGGCACGCCGTGCAGACGGTACATCTCGAAGGCATAACGGGTGCGGCTGGGCAGCTCGGTCAGCGCATCGGCGATGTGTTCGAGGGTCGAGAAGTTGATATGCGAAGTTTCCGGCGAAGCGCCCTGAATCACCACGTTCAAGCCTTCCTCTTCCGGGCCTGAGTATTTCTGTTCGAGCGCCTGCTTGCGGTAGTGATCGATGGCGAGGTTGCGCACGATCTGGAACAGGTAGCTCAGCTGAGCCTTGATCGACGACGTGATCGGCGGCGCCGATTGCAGTCGGAAAAACGCATCCTGAACCACGTCTTCGGCACGAGACCTGCAACCGGTAATGCGGGCTGCAATCTTGACCAGAATCAGTCGATTGTCGACGAATGCCTGAAGTAGCGGTGAATCGCACCTGCTTGTGGATACTTGTTCCGTCATGGAAATCACCTTGCTGCCAATAGGTTAGTGGGAGGGCCTCGGGGGACGGCGCCGTCCTACACATCGAGCGACAAATTATGTTGAATGATAATGATTGTCAAATGAGAAAGAGAAGTAGTGCTGTAAGTCGATGTGTTTTGCGAGCTGCGACACGCCGCCGCACCTTGGCCCCGCTGGACGTCGCGCCTGCCGACTAATTATTTCCACAGTCCATCCGTTCTCATTGGTGAATGGCCCGGGTGCAGATCCCCGGCCTCAGCGCATTCCGATGCCTTGCGCGGTCGGCACAGACCGCGCCCCGCACGCCTCTCGACAGGTGTGACGCAGCCACCCGATTCCACTTGCAAGCCGAATTCAGGCAGGAAACCTCATGACCGACGCGTTCGAACTCCCCAGCACCCTGGTCCATGCCCTCAAGCGTCGCGCGGCCCTGACGCCGGACCGACTGGCCTTGCGTTTTCTCGCCGAAAACCCGGAGCAGGCTGTGGTGCTCAGCTATCGCGAACTGGATCAACGCGCGCGCACCATCGCCGCTGCGTTGCAGGCTCAGGCTGGATTCGGTGAGCGTGCGGTGTTGCTGTTTCCCAGTGGCGCGGATTACGTCGCGGCGTTTTTCGGCTGCCTGTATGCCGGTGTAATTGCGGTGCCGGCCTATCCGCCGGAATCCGCGCGTCGTCATCATCAGGAGCGTTTGCTGTCGATCATCGCCGACGCCGAGCCCAAGCTGTTGCTGACCAGCGCCGACCTGCGCGATGCCTTGCAAAAAATCGACGGCGCGCCGCCGCTGTTGTGTGTCGACACTCTCGACAGCACGCTGGCCGAACAGTGGGTTGAACCGAGCCTGCCAGCCGAGCACATCGCCTTTCTGCAATACACTTCCGGCTCCACCGCGCTGCCCAAGGGCGTGCAGGTCAGCCATGGCAATCTGGTCGCCAACGAACTGCTGATCCGTCACGGTTTCGGCATCGACGTCAACCCGGACGACGTCATCGTCAGCTGGTTGCCGCTGTATCACGACATGGGTTTGATCGGTGGTCTGCTGCAACCGATTTTCAGCGGCGTGCCGTGCATTCTGATGTCGCCGGCCTACTTCCTCGGCCGTCCGTTGCGCTGGCTGGAAGCGATCGCCGAATACGGCGGCACCATCAGCGGCGGGCCGGATTTCGCCTACCGTTTGTGCAGTGAGCGGGTCAGCGAATCGGCCCTTGAGCGCCTCGATCTGAGCCGTTGGCGCGTGGCCTATTCCGGTTCCGAGCCGATCCGTCTCGATACCCTCGAGCGCTTCGCGGAAAAATTCGCTGCTTGCGGTTTCAGCGACAACAGTTTCATGGCCTCGTACGGTCTGGCCGAGGCCACCCTCTTTGTCGCTGGCACACCGCGCGGCACCGGCATCCCGGCGTTGCGCATGGACGATCAGGCGCTGGCGCAAAACCGCGCCGAGCCGGGCGACGGCAGCGCGGTCATGAGTTGCGGCATCAGCCAGCCTGAGCACGCGGTGCTGATCGTCGAACCCAATACCCTCGAAGAACTCGCCGATAACGCCGTCGGCGAAGTCTGGGCCGCCGGCCCGAGCATCGCCCACGGTTACTGGCGCAACCCCGAAGCCAGCGCCAAGACTTTTGTTCAGCACGCCGGCCGTACCTGGTTGCGCACCGGCGACCTGGGTTTTATCCGTGACGGCGAACTGTTCGTCACCGGGCGCCTGAAAGATATGCTCATCGTCCGTGGCCACAACCTCTACCCGCAGGACATCGAGCAGACTGTCGAGCGCGAAGTCGAAGTGGTGCGCAAGGGCCGCGTGGCGGCGTTCGCGGTCACTCAAAACGGCGAAGAGGGCATCGGCATCGCTGCGGAAATCAGCCGCAGCGTGCAAAAAATCCTCGCGCCAGATGCGCTGATCAAAGCCATTCGCCAAGCCGTGGCCGAGGCGTATCAGGAGGCGCCAAGCGTGGTGGTGCTGCTCAATCCGGGCGCGTTGCCGAAAACCTCCAGCGGCAAACTGCAGCGCTCGGCGTGCCGCAATCGTCTGGCCGATGGCGGTCTCGACAGTTACGCGCTGTTCCCTCCGATCACAGCCGCAACGGAAACCGCGACCAGCAGCACTTCGGACCTTGAAGCGTTGATCGGGCAAGTCTGGGCCGAGCAACTCAACGTCAAGCAGGTCAGTAGCGACGACCATTTCTTCCTGCTCGGCGGCAACTCGATCGCTGCCACGCAAGTGGTGGCGCGGGTTCGCGAAGCACTCGGTGCCGAGCTGAGCCTGCGCCTGCTGTTCGAAGCGCCAACCCTGTCTGCCTTCGCCGCCGCTGTGGCGCAGCAACAACAGACAGGCGGCAGCGCCCAAGATGCGATCAGCATGTTGTCGCGCAGTGAGCCGATGCCGCAGTCGCTGGCACAAAACCGTCTGTGGATCACTTGGCAACTCGATCCACAGAGCAGCGCCTACAACATTCCCGGCGGCCTGCGCCTGCGTGGTGAACTCGACGAAGACGCCTTGCGCAACAGCTTCCAGCAACTGATCGAACGCCACGAATCCTTGCGCACACGTTTCTTCGAACGTGACGGCGTGGCATTGCAGCAAGTGCTTGCCGCTGCCGCATTCAACCTGCAACTGATCGACATCAGCGACCTGCCAATGGCCGAGCGTGAAGCCCGTGCCGAGCAGATTCGCGAAGACGAGGCGCGCACTCGGTTCGATCTGGAAAAAGGCCCGTTGCTGGCGGTGACACTGGTGCGTCTCGATGACGAAGAACATCAACTGCTGGTGACCCTGCATCACATCATCGCTGACGGCTGGTCGCTGAATATCCTGCTCGACGAATTCTCGCGCCTCTACGCGGCGGCAACCCAAGGGACGCCGGCGACACTGGCAGCGCTGCCCACGCAATACGCCGATTACGGCAATTGGCAGCGGCAATGGCTGGCGCAAGGCGAGGGCGAGCGGCAACTGGCGTACTGGAAAGCGCAGTTGGGCGAAGAACATCCGCCACTGGAACTGGCCACCGATCACCCGCGCTCGGCCAGACACAACCACAGCGCCGCGCGCCACAGCGTGCGCTTGAGTAGCAAACTCAGCGAGGCGATCCGCCAGACTGCGCAGGCCCACCAGGCCACGCCGTTCATGCTTCTGCTCGCTGCCTTGCAAAGTTTGCTGCACCGCTACAGCGGTCAGCGCGACATTCGCATCGGCGTGCCCAACGCCAACCGTCCGCGCCTGGAAACCCAAAGCCTGATCGGCTTCTTCATCAATACCCAGGTGTTGCGTGCGCAGATCGATTCACGCCTGACATTTGCCGAGTTGCTGAACCAGACGCGCCAGGCCGCACTCGGCGCCCAGGCCCATCAGGATCTGCCCTTCGAACAACTGCTCGAAGCGTTCCCGCAGGCCCGCGATCAGGGCTTGTTCCAGGTTATGTTCAACCATCAGCAGCGCGACCTCAGTGCGCTCAAGCGCCTGCCCGGTCTGCTCGCCGAAGAGCTGCCGTGGCACAGCCGCGAGGCCAAGTTCGATCTGCAATTGCACAGCGAAGAGGATCGCAACGGGCGTCTGAGCTTGGCGTTCGACTACGCCAGCGAACTGTTCGATGCTGCGACCATCGAGCGTCTGGCCGAGCATTTCCATAATCTGCTCAGCGAGGTCTGCGAACAGCCACAGCAGGCCATCGGCGATCTGCGCTTGCTGGCCGCCAGCGAGCAGAATCAGCAGAAGGACTGGAGCGTCGCTCCGTGCACCCCGGCGCAACAATGGCTGCCGGAACTGCTCGAGCAACAATTGCGCAACACCCCGCAACGCACCGCGCTGGTGTGGGACGGCGGTAGTCTGGATTTTGCCGAGCTGCACGCGCAGGCCAACCGGCTCGCCCATTACCTGCGCGACAAAGGCGTTGGCCCGGACGTGTGCGTGGCCATTGCTGCCGAGCGTTCGCCGCAACTGCTGATCGGTCTGCTGGCGATCATCAAGGCCGGCGGCGCCTATGTGCCGCTTGATCCGGATTATCCGGCCGAGCGTCTCGCGTACATGCTCCGCGACAGCGGCGTCGAACTGCTCCTGACTCAGACGCAATTGCTCGAGCGTCTGCCGGCCAGCGATGGCGTCAGCGTGATCGCCATGGATGCCTTGCACCTGGATAAATGGCCGAGCCAGGCACCGGGCCTGCGACTGCACGGCGACAACCTCGCCTACGTGATTTACACCTCGGGTTCCACCGGGCAACCGAAAGGCGTCGGCAACACCCACGCCGCGCTGGCCGAGCGCCTGCAATGGATGCAGGACACTTACCGTCTCGACGAAACCGACGTGCTGATGCAAAAAGCGCCGATCAGTTTCGACGTCTCGGTGTGGGAATGCTTCTGGCCGCTGATCACCGGCGCGCGTCTGCTGCTTGCCGCCCCCGGCGAGCACCGCGACCCGCATCGCATCGCGCAACTGGTCCAGCAATACGGCGTGACCACGCTGCACTTCGTCCCGCCGCTGCTGGCGCTGTTCATCGACGAGCCGCTGAGTGCCGAATGCACCAGCCTGCGCCGGGTGTTTTCCGGCGGTGAAGCCTTGCCCGCCGAGTTGCGCAACCGGGTACTCGCGCAATTGCCAGCGGTGCAATTGCACAACCGTTATGGCCCGACTGAAACCGCAATCAACGTCACCCATTGGCATTGCAGTGCCGCCGATGGTGAGCGCTCGCCGATTGGCCGGCCGCTGGGCAATGTGGTCTGCCGCATTCTCGATGCCGATCTCAATCCGGTGCCGGCGGGTGTGGCGGGTGAGCTGTGCATCAGCGGCATCGGTCTGGCGCGTGGTTATCTCGGCCGTCCGGCGTTGACCGCTGAACGCTTCGTCGTCGACCCACTGGGCGAGCAGGGTGCCCGTTTGTACCGCACCGGCGACCGTGCGCGCTGGTCCTCGGATGGCGTGATCGAATACCTCGGTCGCCTCGATCAGCAGGTCAAACTGCGCGGCTTTCGCGTCGAACCGGAAGAAATCCAGGCGCGACTGCTGGCGCAAAATGGCGTCGCCCAAGCCGTGGTCCTGGTGCGCGAAACCGCTGCCGGCGCGCAACTGATCGGCTACTTCACGGCGAGCGATGCGCATGAAAATGCCGATGAGCAAATTATTCGGCTGGAAGCTGCCCTCGCTGCCGAGCTGCCGGAATACATGGTGCCCGCACAATTGCTGCGCCTTGATTCGATGCCGCTGAGCCCCAGCGGCAAACTCGATCGCCGCGCCTTGCCCGAGCCGCAATGGCAAGTGCGTGAACACATCGAACCGGTCAGCGAACTGGAGCAACAAATCGCCGCGATCTGGCGCGAAGTGCTGGGTCTGAAGCAGGTTGGCCTGCGTGATGATTTCTTTGCTCTCGGCGGTCATTCGCTGCTGGCCACGCAAATCATTTCGCGCACACGTCAGGCCTGTGACGTCGAACTGCCGCTGCGCACCTTGTTCGAGCACAGCGAACTGGGCGATTACGCCGAACAGATTCGCCTGATCCAGGCCAGCGGCCGCACCAATCAACAGTTGCCGATTGCAAAAATCGACCGCAGCCAAGCGGTGCCGCTGTCCTATTCGCAGCAGCGCATGTGGTTCCTCTGGCAGATGGAACCGGACAGCCCGGCTTACAACGTCGGCGGCATGGCGCGCTTGCGCGGCGTGCTGCATGTCGAGCATTTCGAGGCGGCGTTGCAGGCGCTGATCCTGCGCCATGAAACCCTGCGCACTACCTTCCCCAGCGTTGACGGCGTCGCCCGCCAACAGGTGCATGCCGAGACCGGCGTGCGCATGGGCTGGAAGGATTTCTCCAGCCTGCCGGCAGAAGTCCGGGAGCTACAAGTCCAGCAACTGGCCGATGCAGAAGCGCACCAGCCGTTCGATCTGGAAACCGGCCCGCTGCTGCGTGCCTGCCTGGTCAAGACTGCCGAGCACGAGCATTACTTCGTCCTGACCCTGCACCACATCGTCACCGAAGGCTGGGCGATGGACATCTTTGCCCGTGAACTCAGTGCGCTGTATGAAGCGTTCGTCGATGAGCGCGAATCACCGCTCGCGCCGCTGCCGGTGCAATACCTCGACTACAGCGTCTGGCAGCGCAACTGGCTGGAGTCCGGCGAGCGCCAGCGCCAGCTCGATTACTGGACCGCGCAGCTCGGTCGCGAACATCCGCTCCTCGAACTTCCCGGCGACCGCCCGCGTCCACCGGTACAGAGCCATCAGGGCGAGCTGTTCCGTTTCGATCTGAGCGACGATCTCGCTGCGCGGGTGCGGGCGTTCAACGCGCAAAACGGTCTGACGTTGTTCATGACCATGACCGCCGCGCTCGCCACATTGCTCTACCGCTACAGCGGCCAGACCGACCTGCGCATCGGCGCGCCGGTGGCCAACCGCATTCGCCCGGAAAGCGAAGGGCTGATCGGTGCGTTCCTCAACACCCAAGTGCTGCGTTGCCAGCTCGACGGGCAGATGTCGGTCGGCGAACTGTTCGAGCAGGTGCGCCACACCGTGATCGAAGGCCAGTCCCATCAGGATCTGCCGTTCGATCATTTGGTCGAAGCCTTGCAGCCGCCACGCAGTGCGGCCTACAACCCGCTGTTCCAGGTGATGTGCAACGTGCAGCGCTGGGAATTCCAGCAGAGCCGCACCCTCGCTGGGATGACTGTCGAGTATCTGGCCAACGATGCGCGGGCGACCAAGTTCGATCTCAATCTGGAAGTCACCGACCTCGACCATCGCCTCGGCTGCTGCCTGACTTACAGCACCGATCTGTTCGACGAGCCGACCATCGAACGCATGGCCAGGCATTGGCGCAACCTGCTCGAAGCGTTGATCGCTGATCCGCAGCAACGTCTCAGCGAACTGCCTTTGCTCGATAAGTCTGAGCAACAGCAGCTGCTCGACAGCCTCGGCATCGAGCCGGGCGAGCATCGTCTCGACCAGTGCATTCATCATCTGTTTGCCGAACAGGCACTGGCGCGCCAAGACGCGCCGGCGCTGACCTTCGCCGGACAGACCCTGAGCTACGCCGAACTCGATGCCCGGGCCAATCGTCTGGCCTGGGCGCTGCGTGAGCGCGGCGTCGGCCCGCAAGTGCGGGTCGGTCTGGCGCTGGAGCGTTCGCTGGAAATGGTCATCGGCCTGCTGGCGATTCTCAAGGCTGGCGGCGCCTATGTGCCGCTGGATCCGGAGTACCCGCTCGACCGTCTGCATTACATGATCGAAGACAGCCGCATCGGTCTGCTGCTCAGCGATCGGGCGATGCTCCAGGCCCTAGGTGATTTGCCATCGGGCGTGGCGCGCTGGTGTCTGGAAGACGACAGCCCGGGATTGGCCGACTATCCGGCCAGCGAGTTGCCGTTTATCAGCCTGCCGCAACATCAGGCCTACTTGATTTACACCTCGGGCTCGACCGGCAAACCGAAAGGCGTGGTGGTCTCCCACGGTGAAATCGCCATGCACTGCCAGGCCGTGATCGAACGCTTCGGCATGCGCCCGGACGACTGTGAACTGCATTTCTATTCGATCAACTTCGACGCTGCCACCGAACGTTTGCTGGTGCCGCTGCTCAGCGGTGCGCAGGTGGTGTTGCGGGCGCAAGGGCAGTGGGACGCGGAAGAAATCTGCGGCTTGATTCGTGCGCATCGGATCAACGTCCTCGGCTTCACGCCGAGCTACGGCAGCCAGTTGGCGCAGTTCCTTGCCACGCAGAATGAAGTCCTCCCGGTGCGCATGATCATCACCGGCGGTGAAGCGCTTACCGGCGAGCATCTGCAGCGCATCCGCGCGGCATTCCAACCGGCGCAGTTTTTCAATGCTTACGGCCCGACCGAAACCGTGGTCATGCCGCTGGCCAGTCTGGCGCCGCAGGTGCTGGAAGAGGGCGCCGGCAGTGTGCCGATCGGCAGCGTGATCGGGGCGCGAGTCGCCTACATTCTCGACGCCGATCTGGCCTTGGTGCCGCAAGGCGCGACCGGTGAATTGTTTGTCGGCGGCGCCGGTCTGGCTCAGGCCTATCACGACCGCCCGGGCATCAGCGCCGAGCGTTTTGTCGCTGACCCATTTGCCGCTGATGGCGGGCGCATGTATCGCACCGGCGACCTGGTGCGCCAGCGTGCCGATGGTCTGGTCGAGTATCTGGGCCGGATCGACCATCAAGTGAAAATCCGCGGTTTCCGCATCGAGCTGGGCGAAATCGAAACGCGCCTGCTCGATCACCCTACGATCCGCGAAGCGGTGGTGCTGGCGCTGGATGCGCCGAGTGGCAAGCAGTTGGTGGGTTACCTCGTTACCGATGTCGCCGGACACGGCGAAGCGCGACAGGCTGAACTGCGCGAAGCGCTCAAGTCGCACCTCAAGGCGCAACTGCCGGACTACATGGTGCCGACCCAGCTGATGCTGCTGGCAAGCATGCCGCTGACCGCCAACGGCAAACTCGACCGCCGCGCCTTGCCGGCGCCGGACCCGCAGCTCAATCGTCAGGACTATGTCGCGCCGAGCAATGAGCTGGAGCAGACCCTGACGCAGATCTGGTGCGACGTGCTTAACGTCAGGCAGGTCGGCCTCAACGATAACTTCTTCGAACTCGGCGGCGACTCGATTCTGTCGATTCAGGTGGTCAGCCGCGCGCGTCAGCAGGGCATTCATTTCAGCCCGCGCGACCTGTTCCAGCATCAGACCGTGCAAACGCTCGCCGCCGTGGCCAGCCGCACCCAGCAAGTGACGGCCGAGCAGGGCCTGGTGGTCGGCGAGTCGCGCCTGACACCGATTCAGCACTGGTTCTTCGATACGGACATTCCCCAGCGTCAGCACTGGAATCAGGCGCTGTTGCTGGAACCGACTGTGCGCCTCGAGCCGCAACGATTGCAGCAAGCTTTGCAGGCGGTGATCGAACAGCACGATGCGCTGCGTCTGCGTTTCACTGAAACCGATGATGCATGGCAAGCGACGCATCAAGCGCTGACGAATGAGGATGTGCTCTGGCAAGTCAGCGTCGATTCGCTGGATCAGTGCGAAGCCCTGTTCGCCGACGCGCAACGCAGTCTGCATCTGCACAACGGCCCGTTACTGCGCGCGGTGCTGGTCGATGTTGCGGATGTTCAGCAACGTCTGTTTATCGCCATCCACCACTTGGTCGTCGACGGCGTTTCCTGGCGCGTGTTGCTGGATGATCTGCAAACCGCGTATCGCCAACTCGACGCTGCGCAGCCGCTGAAACTGCCGGCGAAAACCAGCGCCTTCAAGGACTGGGCCGCGCGTTTGCAGGCTTATGCCGGCAGCGAATCCCTGCGTGAAGAACTCGGTTGGTGGCAAACGCAACTGGCCGGGCCAAGCGCCGATCTACCTTGCGAAAACCCGCAGGGCGGCAGGCAGAATCGCCATGCACAAACCGTCAGCGTACGCCTCGATGCCGAGCGCACCCGACAGTTGCTGCAACAGGCACCGAGCGCTTATCGCACGCAGGTCAACGACCTGCTGCTGACCGCGCTGGCCCGTGTGCTGTGCCGCTGGAGCGACCAGCCCTCGGCACTGATTCAACTGGAAGGCCACGGTCGCGAAACCCTGTTCGACGAGATTGATCTGACCCGCACCGTCGGTTGGTTCACCAGCGCTTATCCGCTGCGCCTGACTCCGCACAATGTCGAAGAGGCCGCCGGGCAGGGCGCTTCGATCAAGGCGATCAAAGAACAATTGCGCGCCGTTCCGCATAAAGGTCTCGGTTATGGCGTGTTGCGTTATCTGGCTGATGACGGCTGCCGCCAGAACATGGCCGCGCTGCCGCAGGCGCAGGTCACCTTCAACTACCTCGGCCAGTTCGACCAGAGCTTCGGCAGCGATGCGCTGTTCCGTCCTCTCGATGAGCCAATCGGTGCCGCCCACGATCCGCAGGCGCCGTTGCCCAACGAGCTGAGTGTTGACAGTCAGGTTTACGGTGGTGAACTGCTGCTGCGCTGGACTTTCAGTGCCGAGCGTTACGAGGCGCAAACCATTAACGATCTGGCCGCCGCCTACCTCGTTGAGTTGCAAAGCCTGATCGCCCATTGTCTGCAAGACGAAGCCGGCGGCCTGACGCCATCGGACTTCCCGCTGGCCAGACTGACTCAGGCGCAACTCGATGCGCTGCCGGTGCCGGCCGCGCACATCGAAGATGTCTACCCGCTGACGCCGATGCAGGAAGGTATGTTGCTGCACACCCTGCTCGAGCCGGGTACCGGCCTGTACTACATGCAGGATCGTTACCGCATCAACAGCGAGCTCGATCCCGAGCGTTTCGCCCAGGCCTGGCAAGCGGTGATCGCCCGTCATGAAGCACTGCGCGCGTCGTTCTGCTGGAACGTCGGCGAAGACATGCTGCAAGTGATTCACACGCCGGGGCGCACGCCGATCGAGTATCTGGACTGGAGCGCCGTCGCCGAGACCGAGCAGGAACCGAAGCTGCAAGCGCTGCTGAAAAGCGAGCGCGAGGCCGGGTTCGATCTGCTCAATCAGGCGCCATTCCACCTGCGCCTGATCAAGGTCGGCGCGGCGCGTTACTGGTTCATGATGAGCAACCACCACATCCTCATCGACGCCTGGTGCCGTTCTCTGCTGATGAACGACTTCTTCGAAATCTACACCGCCCTCGGTGAAGGACGCGAAGCGCAGTTGAGCGTGCCGCCGCGTTATCGCGATTACATCGGCTGGCTGCAACGCCAGAGCCTGGCCGAGGCGCGGCAGTGGTGGCGGCAGAATCTGCAAGGCTTCGAGCGCACCACGCCGATCCCGAGCGACCGGCCGTTCCTGCGCGAACACGCCGGTGAAAGCGGCGGCATGATCGTCGGCGACCGTTACACCCGCCTCAATGTCGAGGACGGCGCACGGCTGCGGGAACTGGCACAGGCCCATCAACTGACCGTCAACACTTTCGCCCAGGCTGCGTGGGCTCTGGTTTTGCGGCGCCTGAGCGGCGATCGCGACGTGCTCTTCGGCGTCACCGTCGCTGGTCGGCCGGTAGACATGCCGGAAATGCAACGCACCGTCGGCCTGTTCATCAACAGCATTGCCCTGCGCGTGAAGATGCCGGCGGACGATCAGCGCAGCAGTGTGCGTCAATGGCTCAGCGCGTTGCTCGACAGCAACATGCAACTGCGCGAGTACGAATACCTGCCGCTGGTGAATATCCAGGAGCAGAGCGAATTGCCCAAAGGCCAGCCGCTGTTCGACAGCCTCTTTGTCTTCGAAAACGCCCCGGTGGAAGTCTCGGTGCTTGATCGTGCACAGAGCCTGAATGCGACCTCGGATTCCGGCCGCACCCACACCAACTTCCCGCTGACGGCGGTGTGTTACCCGGGCGACGACCTTGGCCTGCATTTGTCGTATGACCAGCGTTACTTCGACGAATCGACGGTCGAGCGCATGCTCGCTGAGTTCAAGCGCCTGCTGCTGGCGCTGGTCGACGGCTTCCATGGCGACATGGCCGATTTGCCGCTGCTGGGCGACGAAGAGCGCGACTTCCTGCTGTACGGTTGCAACCAGAGCGGCCATGACTATCCGCTGGAGCAAAGCTACGTGGCGTTGTTCGAAGCGCAGGTCGCGGCGCATCCGCAGCGCATCGCCGCCAGTTGCCTCGATCAGCAATTGAGCTATGCCGAACTGAGTCACAACGCCAACCGCCTCGGCCATGCCCTGGTCGCTGCCGGTGTGCGCATGGACCAACCGGTGGCGCTGTTGGCCGAGCGTAATCTCGACCTGCTCGGCATGATCATCGGCAGCTTCAAGGCCGGCGCTGGTTATCTGCCGCTGGATCCGGGCCTGCCGAGCCAGCGTCTGAGTCGCATCATTGAGCTGAGCCGCACGCCGTTGCTGGTGTGCAGCGCCGCTTGCCGTGAACAGGCGCAGACCTTGCTCGAGGAGTTTGGCTGTTCGAATCGTCCGCGCCTGCTGGTGTGGGAAGAGGTGCAGGCGTCGGCGGCAGCGGCGCACAATCCGGGCATCCACAGTGGCCCGGATAATCTCGCCTATGTGATCTACACCTCGGGTTCGACCGGGCTGCCTAAAGGCGTGATGGTCGAGCAGCGCGGCATGCTCAACAACCAGTTGAGCAAACGTCCGTACCTCGACTTGAGCGAGGCCGATGTGATTGCGCAGACCGCCTCGCAAAGCTTCGACATTTCCGTCTGGCAGTTCCTCGCCGCGCCGTTGTTCGGCGCGCGGGTCGACATCGTGCCGAACGCGATTGCCCACGATCCGCAAGGTCTGCTGGCGCATGTGCAGGCGCAGGGCATCACTGTGCTGGAGAGTGTGCCGTCGCTGATTCAGGGCATGCTCGGCTCCGAGCGTCTGAGCCTCGACGGCTTGCGCTGGATGCTGCCGACCGGTGAAGCGATGCCGCCGGAACTGGCGCATCAATGGCTGCTGCGTTACCCGGATATTGGTCTGGTCAATGCTTACGGCCCGGCGGAATGTTCCGACGACGTGGCGTTCTTCTGTGTCGACATGGCCTCGACGCGCGGCAGTTACTTGCCGATCGGCACGCCGACCGACAATAACTTGCTGTTCGTGGTCGATGGCGCGCTGGATCTGGTGCCGTTGGGCGCGGTGGGTGAGTTATGTGTTGCCGGGACCGGCGTCGGTCGCGGTTACGTCAGCGATCCGCTGCGCACCGCGCCGGTGTTTGTGCCGAATCCGTTCGGCGCGCCGGGCGAACGCCTGTACCGCACCGGTGACCTGGCACGGCGCCGCACCGACGGCGTGCTGGAATACGTCGGCCGCGTCGATCATCAAGTGAAGATTCGCGGCTACCGCATCGAGCTCGGTGAAATCGAAGCGCGCCTGCATGAACAACCGGAAGTGCGCGACGCCGCGGTTGGTGTGCAGGAGGGCGTCAACGGCAAGCATCTGGTGGGTTATCTGGTCGCGGCCGACGCTGCGCTCAATCCGGGCGAACGCCTGGAGCGGATCAAGCAACGCCTGCGCGCCGAACTCCCCGAATACATGGTGCCGCTGCACTGGCTATGGCTGGAGCAGATGCCGCTCAATGCCAACGGCAAACTCGACCGCAAAGCCTTGCCGGCGTTGGAGATCGGTCAGTTGCAGAGTGCGGATTATCTGGCGCCGCGCAGTGAGCTGGAGCAGACCCTGGCTGATATCTGGGCTGAGGTGCTGAAAGTGGAAAAGGTCGGCGTGCGCGACAATTTCTTCGAACTGGGCGGGCATTCGCTGCTGGCTACGCAAATTGCATCGCGGGTACAAAAAGCCCTGCAACGCAATGTGCCGCTGCGCGCGATGTTCGAATGCAGCACGGTGGAGGAACTCGCTGAATACATCGATGGGCTGGCGGCCAGTGATATTACGGAGGAGAAGGTTGATCGGTTGAATGATCTGATGGCGGAGCTGGAGGGGTTGTAGTTCTTCAGCGCTTGGGCCGGCCTCTTCGCGAGCAGGCTCGCTCCCACACAGGATCTGTGGTGTTTACAAAACCCCTGTGGGAGCGAGCCTGCTCGCGAATGGCGTCTGTACATTGCCGTACATTTCCATCCTTGACGATCAACAACCGGCAGCTCAGTCTGCCGGTTCTGTTTTTTCTCGCGGAGGTGGTCGATGCCCTTTTTCACGGTTGACGGACAAGCACTGCACTACATTGATCAAGGCACCGGCCCCGCCGTGTTGCTGGCCGGCAGTTACCTTTGGGACCAAGCGATGTGGGCGCCGCAGATCGCCGCGCTGACCCCGCACTATCGCGTCATTGCCGTGGATCTGTGGGGGCATGGCGAGTCCGGCAAGTTACCCGAAGGCACCACATCGCTGGACGACATCGCCCGACAGGCGCAGGCCTTGCTCGATCACCTGGACATCGACCGCGTCACTCTGGTGGGGCTGTCGGTCGGCGGCATGTGGGGCGCGCGTTTGGCACTGTCCGCACCGCAACGTCTCAACGGTCTGGTGCTGATGGACACCTACGTCGGCGTCGAGCCGGAACCGACCCGGCAATATTACTTCTCGTTGTTCAAGCAGATCGAAGACAGCGGCACTATCTCCGAACAATTGCTCGACATCGTCGTACCGATCTTCTTCCGCCCGGGCATCGACCCGCAGTCGGCGCTGTATCAGGATTTCCGCTCGAAATTGAAGGGCTACTCGCCCGAGCGTCTGCGCGAAAGCATTGTGCCGATGGGCCGCATCACGTTTGGCCGCAACGACCTGTTGCCACGTCTGAGCGAGCTGAACCCGGCGACGACGCTGGTGCTGTGCGGTGACCAGGACAAACCCCGGCCACCCTCGGAAGCCCGGGAAATGGCTGAGTTGATTGGTTGCCCGTGTGTGCTGGTGCCGGAGGCGGGGCATATCTCCAATCTGGAGAATCCCGGGTTTGTGACTGAGGCGCTGCTGGCGTTTCTGGCCGAGCGCAACTGACACACCGAGTGAGCTTCATTCGCGAGCAGGCTCACTCCCACAGTTAATCGCATTCTGGCTGAGGGAATGCAGTCAACTGTGGGAGCGAGCCTGCTCGCGAAAGAGCCGGTCCAAGCAATGAAAAAACTACTTAGGCCCGAGAATCTTCACCAACTTGTCCGGCGAAGGCGCGCCTTGCTGTTGTTGCAGTTCGCCTTTGTCATCCATATAGAAAATCGCCGGGGTGGCCTGCAGTTCAAGGTCTTCCATCAACTGCATGTTCGCCGCGAGTTTGCTCTGCACGGCGACCGGAATGTCTTTCAAGGCCTTGAGGGCGCTGCCCTTACCGGCGCTCTCATGATCTTGCAGAGCCTTGGCCGGGTCTTTCGCCGCCAGCAGCGCGGCTGATTTGCCCGGGCTGTCTTCGCGGATGATGCCGACCATGATGTGGCGCAACTGCACTTTACCGGCTTTGACCCATGGCCGCGCCTGTTCCCAGAACATGTTGCAGTACGGGCAGTTCGGATCGCTGAACAGGTACACCGTGCGCGGTGCATCCTTGTTGCCGTCCTGAATCCAGTTGCTCGCCTCGAACTTGGCCCAGACTTCCTTGGACATCGGTGCGTAGACCAGTTTCTGCAACGGCTCGCTGCTCAGGTCCTTGCCGTCGGCATCGTACAGATTACCCACCACGACGTGTTTGCCGTCCGGGGTCAGGTACAGCGCCATGCCGCGATTCTGGTATTGCGCGGCGTACCCGCGCAGGCCATCGGGGGCGTCGAACTGGCCGACGATTTTCGCGCCCTTGGCTTCGATCTTTTTGATTGCGGCGGGCAGTTCTTCAGCAGCCTGCACCGACGGCAAGTGCAGCAGGGCAGTGCCCAGGGTCAGCGTCAGCAGGTGGCGGAGGCGGGGCATGGCAGTTTCCTTGCAGAGTTGGCCGGGGCAACGGCCTGATTCGGGCTTGAAGGCGAAGTGTCGAAGGTTTCCAGGGCGCGGGCGAGGCTGGCGTTCGACAGTTCACCGAGGTGACTGGTCAGCAAGCGACCGTCCGGGCTATAGAACAGCGTAGTCGGTAACGCCATGGAACCCACGGCCTGACCGAGACGGCCGCGGCGGTCGAACAGCACGTTGTTCAGGCTCAGGCCCTGGGTTTCCAGGAACGTCGCCACGCTTTGCATGCTTTCGGCCTGATTGACGAACAGAAATGTCAGGTCAGGGCGCTGTTGCTGGGCATTCTCCAGCACCGGCATTTCTCGCCGGCACGGCGGGCACCAGGTCGCCCAGAGGTTGATCACCAGCGGCCCGCCCTGATACTCACTGAGCTTGATGGTTTCGCCAGCGGCGTTGCGCAGGGATATATCCGGCAGGCGCGTACCCTGTTCGTAGATATTCAGCGACAGGGTGGCAAGCAGCCAGAACGCCACGCCACTGACCACGCCGAAACCCAACGGTCGACGCAAAGCGGGCCGGCGCCAGCCGCGATACAACGCCGCCAGCAACAGCACGATGACCCCGGGCCAAGCGAGGAAACCGCCGTCGCGCAGATCGATGATCTGCCACGGGTCATTGCGATAGTGCGACCAGTACAGCGCGACAAACGCAACGCGCGCCGCGAGCATGCCCAGCAAAAACAGGCTGAACAGCGCCGACTCGGGGTTATCGCCGCCACGCTTGGCCACCCGCCAGCCGACAAACGTCGCCAGCGCCAGAGCACTGATCAGCAGCAGGTGGTTGAGCGCGATGGCGAAGGTGCCGAGGGTGAACGTCAGCATCAGTTGGCATCTCGGGTGGCGGACCAGCGTTGCAGGAAAGTATCGGCATCGACCTCGCCGGTGATGCGCTGGCTGCGGCGTTCTTCGCCGTCAGCGCCGATCCAGATGAACGTCGGCGGCCCCGGCACTTTATAGCGACTGAGCAGCTCACGGCTCGCAGCGTTGTCGGCGGTCACATCCAGGCGCAGCAGGCGCACGTCGCTCAGGGCCTGCATGACCTTGGCCTCACCGAACACCTTCTTCTCCATGACCTTGCACGCCACGCACCAGTCGGCGTAGTAATCGAGCAACACCCACTGGCCCTGAGCCTTGGCTGCATCGAGTTCGCGTTGCAGTGCCGCCGGTTCCTTGATTGTGCTGAAGGCATCGTGACCCGTCGGCGCCGCGCTGGCGACAGGGCCGGCGCTGTAGACCTGCAATGGCTGATACGGATCATCACTGCCGCCCGCCGCACCGATCACTAACAAGCTGCCCCACAAACCGAGCAGCAAGGACAGGGCGCCAAACATCTGCGCGACGCGGCCAAACCCTGCGGATTGTTTCCAGGCGCTGTAAGCGGCGATCAACAGCAGTGCGCCACACAGCCCCAACCACAACGACGGGTCCAGTACCGGGCGCAGCATCAACAATGCAGTGGCAAGAAAGAGGAAGCCGAATATGCCCTTGAGCAGGTTCATCCACGCGCCGGGTTTCGGCAGGAAACGGTTGCCCACGGTGACCAGCAGCAACAGCGGCACACCAATGCCGATGCCCAGTGCAAACAGAATCAGACCGCCGTGCAACGCGTTACCGCTCTGCGCGATGTACAGCAGCGCGCCGGCCAGTGGCGCGGTCATGCACGGCCCGACCAACAGACCGGACAATGCGCCCAGCACGCCGGCGCCGATCAGGCTGCCGCCGCTGCGGCTGCGCGACGCATGTTCAAGACGATCACGCAGGGCCACCGGCAGTTGCAGCTCGAAGAAGCCGAACATCGGCAATGCCAGCACCACGAAAATGGCGGCAAACGCACCGAGCAGCCAAGGATTTTGCAACCACGCCTGCAGGTTCGCACCGAGCAGCGCAGCAATCACGCCCATCGCCGCATAAACCAGCGCCATGCAGATCACGTAGCTGCTGGCCAAGGCAAACCCGCGCCGTGGTGTGGCGCCACTGCCGACAATCATCCCGGCGAGAATCGGCAGCATCGGCAGCGAACACGGAGTAAACGCCAACAGCAGGCCGAGTCCGAAGAACACCAGCAGACTCCAGCCCAGCGCCCGTTGTTGCAGACTGCTGGCCAAAGCCTGATCCGGGGCTTCAGCGCCCGTTGTTGCTGCGGCTTTGCCACCCAGATCGATCACCCGGGTTTGCGGTGGATAGCACAGACCGGCATCGGCGCAGCCCTGATAACTGACCTTGATCTGACCGCTGGCGGCCGCCGGGATTTTCACTTCCAGGCCTTGGCGGTACACCGGCTGCTCGCCGAAAAACTCATCGCTGTGGGATTCGCCTTCAGGCAACACTGGCTGCTGGTCGGCGGCCAGTCCGTCGAATTTCAAACGTTTCTGATACAGGTAGTAGCCGTCAGTGATCTGCCAGAACAGCTGGGTTTCGCCCGAGTCCAGACGCTCGGAGGTGAGTACGAATGCCTTGTCGACGGGTAAAAAATCCGGCTTGGACTCGAACGGATTGTTTCCGGCCTGAGCCAGACCGGAAACCAGTAGAGCAAACAGAAGAAAAAAATGACGCATGGAGGAGCCTTGTCCCTGTGCAAGTGGGGTGCAGGATGGGCGGCGGCGATTAACCGATAATTAACCCTATCCTACTAGGCTCTCCGGGATTGACCAATCAACCACGCAGCAGGCCGGGCCAATTGCCGTCATCAATGGTTCTGGGGCCGGCAACGAGTCGATCGGACTGAATGTTGTAAGTGAGGTACTGATTATTGGTCAGGAAGATATACCAGTAACTGTCTGCAAATGTCCGGTCATTCTGCGCCGCTGTGATTATCCGGTCCTTGTAAGGTTTCAGCGCGCCCAGCTGATATTCGCCGAAACGGTTGTACTTGACGGTCTTGGCCTTGTAGTCGAAAGACAGGTAGTGGCCGTCATCGAGGATGAATCGAAACAGGAAAGGGTAGCCGGTCAGTTGAAACCAGGTGCCGGCGATGATCTTGTCAAAATATGGAAGAATCGGCTTCCATACCGAGTCGGCTACCTTGTAGAAGGCGGCAACTTTATCGCTGTCCTGATCGTATTTGCAGACCATCGGAGTTGTTCCGTCATAGAAGAAAAGCCAGGCAATATCCTCGTCACTTCCGGCGTTCCAGCCGAAGGAAGTGGTAGTCAAGCCAAAGCGCAGATCTTTGGTATACGGGGCAAAGTTGTCCCAGTTGCCTGCCGTGGCGGCTGGATAATTGGATGGGACACTATTGTCGCCAATATCAAAGCGCGAATAGGTATCGGTGTCCTTGAAGAAAAAATAAATTCGATCAGGGCCGGAGCGCCAGTCTATGGCAACAAAGTTATTCAAGTTGGTCATGTTTAAAAGTCCATTTAAGTTTGGGGTTGAAGTTGCCGGTTGAAACTAGATGAAGTTGCATTGGCGATAAAGGCTGGAATTGTTTCCGGATGGGTAACGGGGTAATAAAGTTTGCATGGCATGCTCGCGTCGGTTGCTGGGCTGCGACAACCTGACTGCATTCTCGTGCAGCTTTGCGAAGTCGACGTGTGCCGCCATAATTGCCCCTTAATCCTTGCCTGCTTCACTCGCCTTTTTTATTTCCGGAGCCCCTATGCACGTACTGGTTTGCGAAGACGATGAGCTGATCGCCAGCGGCATCGTCGCCGGGCTCAAGGCACAGGGCCTGACCGTCGAGCATGTCAACACCGCGTCCAAGGCGCGGGCGATGCTCAAGGTCGCCGAATTCGACGTGATGGTTCTCGATCTCGGGTTGCCCGACGAAGATGGCCTAAAGTTGCTCCAGCAATTGCGGCAGAGCGGCCTGGAAATCCCGGTTCTCATCCTCACTGCCCGTGACTCGGTGACCGATCGTGTCGACGGTCTGCAGGCCGGCGCCGACGACTACCTGCTCAAGCCTTTCGACCTGCGCGAACTGTTCGCTCGCTTGCAGACGCTGTTGCGCCGCGTGGCCGGGCGCAGCGTGAATCTGATCGAGCATGGCGCGCTTACTTACGACCCGAGCAGCCGCGAAACCCGCCTCGCCGGGCAACCGGTGGACCTGTCGCGCCGCGAGCAGTCGCTGTTGCAGGCATTGCTGCACAATCGCGGCCGGGTGCTGTCCACCGAACAGTTGAAGGACAGCGTCTACGGCTTCAACGATGAACTGGAAAGCAACGCACTGAACGTGCACATCCATCACCTACGCAGCAAGCTTGGCAAAGGCATCGTCGAAACCGTGCGTGGTCTGGGCTATCGCCTCGGGCCTGCCGATGGCGGAGAGCAAGGCAAGTGATGAGTCTGCGCCTGCGCCTGAGCCTGACGCTCGGCGCTGCCTTCGCGCTGATCTGGGCGCTGGCGGCGGCGTGGATGCTCAGCGATCTGCGCAATCAGATGATGTTCTCCCTCGACCAGCGTCTGGTCGCTTCGGCGCGCATGGTCGCCGGTTTGCTTGAGCAATTGCCGACGCTGCCGAGCAAAGGCGAGGGCACCCACTTCAGTGCTGAACAGCTGAACATTCCCGGCGGCATGGCCTGTCAGGTCAGCTCATTGCGCGGCGAGATTCTCGCGCGCAGCCACAACAACCCCGAGCAAGCGCTGGAAGCCGAGAAAATGGGCTTCCACGATCAAATGATCGACGGCGCCCCGTGGCGCAGTTTCACCCTGGCCCGGGGCGATGTGCGCATCACTACGGCGGATCGGCAGATCGAGCGCGAAGCCTTGAACATGTCGATTCTGCTCGCTGCTTCGGTGCCGGTCGGTGTGGCCTTGCTGGGCTGCCTGTGCCTGCTGTGGCTGGGCATCGGTCAGGGTCTTGCACCACTCAATCGTCTGCGCGAGGCGCTGATGCGGCGCAATGCCGATTCCCTTGAGCCATTGCAGCTGCAGGCGTTTCCCAGCGAATTGAAGCCGTTGCTGGAAACCCAGAATCAGTTGTTCCAGCGCATCGGCAAGACCATCGAGCGTGAGCGTCGCCTCACTGGTGACGCCGCGCATGAACTGCGCAGTCCGCTGACGGCGATCAAGACCCACCTGCAAGTCGCGCGCATGACCGACGGCAGCGCCCGCGATCAATCGCTGGCCCGCGCCGAGGAGGGCGCCGATCGCCTCCACCGCACCCTTGAACAGTTGCTGCTGCTGGCGCGGGTCGAAGGCAGCCTGTCGTTCGATGACGGCTCGCAATGCAGCGCCGAGCAAGTGGCCCGACTGGCGATCCAGGACGCCACTGGCGGCGAGCGGCTGCGGATCAAACTGCACGTGCCGGACGACTTGTCCGCCGCGCCGCTGCAAATGCCTGCTGTGCTGGCGATTGCTGCACTGCGTAACCTGCTCGACAACGCCCTGCGCCATACGCCTGAAGATTGCGCGGTCGAGGTCCATCTGGAAAACATCGGCAATCGCGTGCGTTTTGTCGTGCGTGACCATGGCCCTGGCATTGCGCCAGATGATTTGCAGCATCTGACCCAGCGCTTCTGGCGCAACGGCCAGAGCACCGGCTGCGGCTTGGGGCTGGCGATTGTCCAGGCGATTGTCCAGCGCTGTGATTGTGCCCTGCATTTCGACAGCCGCCCGGATGGCTTGCGGGTCGAACTGACCATGCCGTTGCAAACCCTCTGATCTCACCTTGGATCCCCTGTGGGAGCGAGCCTGCTCGCGAATGCGGAAGTCATTCAACATCGACGTTGACTGGTCCGACGCTTTCGCGAGCAGGCTCGCTCTCACAAAAGAACATGTTCTGCCACATCAAATGTAACTTCTCGGCGTTCGCTATCCGCCAGGGTTGGGGCTAAGGTCAACCCAGCTTTGACTCAATGGATTGAGGGAACTGCGCCATGGAAGCACCCGTCTGCATACGTCCGGCCACCCTGGCCGACACCGGCATCATCAACCGTATTGTCGAGCGTTCGATCCGTATCGGATGTGCACTCGATCACCGCAACCATCCACTTCTCGTCAGCGACTGGCTCAACCGTTCTCCCGCCGATTTCATCAGTAGCCGGCTCGCCGACCCACATTTCTATCTCTGCGTCGCTTTGCTTGATGACAAACCGGTTGGTGTCGGCATGGCTCGGGTCAGTGGCGAAATCCTGCTGTGTTACGTCCAGCCGGAATCCTTCCGCCGAGGCGTCGGCCGGGCGCTGATGCAGAATGTCGAAGGCTGGTTGCGGGTTCGCGGTGTGCGCAATGCTCACCTCAACAGCACGCGCACCGCCGAGGGGTTCTATCGGCACCTGGGTTACCAACAGGCAGCGCTACCCGGTCTCTGCAACGGCTTGCAAACCGTGCCGCTGCGCAAACCTTTGTCCTCACCGGCCGGACAACTCGATCACGGGTGTAAATCCGCACCGCGCTGAAGCGTTTCCAGAACAGGAAAACCTGCAAGTGCGCCCCGCGACCGGAACGCGCACCTGTCGGTGTGCTGTTCTGGTCACTATCCATAGCGAATTGAGGGGTCGAGAGATGTCAGTCGCCACCAGTCTTATCGAAGCGTCGTCGGCCCGGGTCGCCTCGGCGCCGGCGGAAACGTTATTCGAATTCAACGAATCACCGTTGTTGGCGCGGCAGAGCCGGCAGGAGTCCAACGCGCGCAGTTATCCTCGGCGTATTCCCTTGGCGCTCAAGCGTGCCAAGGGCTTGTATGTCGAGGATGTTGAAGGACGTACATTCATCGACTGCCTGGCTGGAGCCGGCACGCTGGCGCTGGGGCATAACCACCCGGTGGTGATCGAGGCGATCCAGCAAGTGCTGGCCGATGAGTTGCCGCTGCACACCCTCGACCTGACTACGCCAGTCAAGGATCAATTCGTCCAGGACCTGTTCGGGCTGCTACCGACGGAGTTGGCGGCGCAAGCGAAGATCCAGTTTTGTGGCCCGACCGGCACCGACGCCGTGGAAGCAGCGCTGAAACTGGTGCGCACCGCAACCGGGCGCAGCACCGTGCTGTCATTTTCCGGCGGTTATCACGGCATGAGTCAGGGGGCGTTGAGCCTGATGGGCAGCCTGGGGCCGAAAAAACCACTTGGTGCGTTGCTCAGCAACGGCGTGCAGTTCATGCCTTTTCCCTACGATTACCGTTGCCCGTTCGGTCTCGGCGGCGCAGCGGGCGTCAACGCCAATCTGAGTTATCTGGAAAGCCTGCTCAACGATCCCGAGGCCGGGGTGCAATTGCCGGCGGCGGTGATCGTTGAGGCGGTACAGGGTGAGGGCGGGGTGATTCCAGCGGATGTCGAGTGGTTGCGCGGCTTGCGCCGGATCACCGAGAAGGCCGGTGTGGCGTTGATCGTTGATGAGATCCAGAGCGGTTTCGCCCGTACCGGCAAGATGTTTGCCTTTGAACACGCGGGTATCGTTCCGGATGTGGTTGTACTGTCCAAAGCCATCGGTGGCAGCCTGCCGTTGGCGGTGGTGGTTTACCGCGACTGGCTCGACACCTGGCAACCCGGCGCCCATGCCGGCACGTTCCGTGGCAATCAGATGGCCATGGCCGCCGGTTCAGCGGTGATGCGCTATCTGCTGGAGCACAAGGTTTGCGAGCACGCAGCCGCCATGGGTGATCGACTCAGCGAGCATCTGCACATCCTGCAACGCGACTTCCCGCAGCTGGGCGATATTCGTGGTCGCGGCCTGATGCTCGGCGTTGAACTGGTCGACCCGAACGGCGCGCCCGACGCGCTCGGTCATCCGCCAGCGTTTGCGCGTCTGGCGCCGCTGGTCCAGCGTGAATGCCTCAAGCGTGGCCTGATTCTGGAGCTGGGCGGTCGCCATGGCGCGGTGGTGCGCTTCCTGCCGCCGCTGGTGATCACTGCCGCGGAAATCGATCGGGTGGCCGAGATCTTCGGCCGCGCATTGGCCGCTGCCACCACCGCGCTGTAAATTTTTCCGCGCGGCGAACGTTCTTTCTACATACCCGGCTGCATTCTTTGTGCAGCCGACCTTACAACGATGGAGAACCAGCATGACGTCAGTATTCGACCGCGAGGACATCCTCTTTCAGGTCGTGGTCAACCACGAAGAGCAATACTCGATCTGGCCCGATTACAAAGCTGTGCCGCAAGGCTGGCGCACCGTGGGCAAGAGCGGCCTGAAAAAGGAATGCCTGGCCTATATCGAAGAAGTCTGGACCGACATGCGCCCACTGAGCCTGCGCCAGAAGATGGATGCGCAAGTCGCGGCGCAATAAGCGACCGGGCATAAAAAACCCGCTGGACCAGTGATGGTCAGCGGGTTTTTTCATGTCTGGAGAGTGACGTTGTGGGTGCGGGCCTCTTCGCGAGCAGGCTCGCTCCCACAGGGAATCGCATTTCAACTGTGGGAGCGAGCCTGCTCGCGAAGAACGATCACGCGGACTTACTGAAACTACGCTCCGCTCAACCCCTTGAGCAACAAATCCACATTCCCCTCCAGCTCCGCCAGCGGATCCGCCGCATCGGTACTCAACACCACCAAACGGCTGCCGGATTCGGCAATCGCTGCTTTCACCGGCTCCGCGGGCTGGCGATGGTGCAGCACCACTGCCACGTCATTGTCCTTTAGCGTCGCCGTCAGCTTCTTCAACTCCTCTGGGGTCCAATCGGCATCAGGCCGCGCGTCCTGTCCAGCCAGTTCAAGGTTGAGGCTGCCAATCAGATAGCCGAAGTGATCGCTCAGGCTCATCACGCTCAGGTTGTCCGCCTCGGCCAGACGCGCTTCGGTGTCCGCGCTGAGTTTCAGCAAACGCTGTTTCAACGCCGCCAGGTTGGCTTCGATTGCAGGCTTGGCGCTCGGCGCCAGGCGCACCAGGTCCGCCGCCATCACATCGGCCATGCGCCCCATGTTGTTGCTCGCCAGCCATGGCTGACTGTTTAGGCCATCAACCTGCAGGCCCGGCTGCACGGCGATGCCGGGCAGGGCGCCGTCGACCGGGCGCGCAGCGTCGACTTCGACGATACGGATATTGCTGCGCCGCGCGATCGGGTACAGCGGATCATCGGCCCACAGCGAACGCAGACCGATTACCGCGTCCGCGTCGGTGGCCAGTTTGCTCAGCGCCGGAGCGCCACGGCCGGTGAAATACGCAGTCTGACGGCTACCCGGAAGGTTGGCCGGCGCCGCACGTTCAAGTTTGACGTCGGTACCCTTGAGCAATGCTTCGCCCAATCCATAGGTGATCGGTAACGAGGCCAGAACGCGCAACGGTTTCGCAGTTTCAGCCGCCATCAACGGAGTGCAGACCACGCCACACAGGGCCATGGCCAGAGTCAGGTTACGCAATGAAAAAGCCATTTATCCAAGGTTCCCTTTCAGGCTGGGGACGACGCCGCGCGCAATGGCGGCGAGGGCGAAAGCGATGCCGGCGACCAGAATGATCGCGGCGCCGGACGGGATCGGCAGATCGAAGACGATCGGCGCAAGAATCCCGCACAGGGTGCTGACGGTAGCGATCAGCACCGAGCACCAGAAAAACCCTTTCAGCGACTGACTGAGCAAGCGCGCCGCTGCCGCAGGAATCACCAGCAAGGCACCGACCAGAATCGCGCCAATCACCTTCACTGCCGCGACGGTGATCAAGGTCACCAGGATCACGAACAGGTAATCCAGGGTCTTCACCGCT
Source organism: Pseudomonas sp. H26/SER47-MNA-CIBAN-0231 (assembly GCF_040310465.1). Classification (NCBI taxonomy): domain Bacteria; kingdom Pseudomonadati; phylum Pseudomonadota; class Gammaproteobacteria; order Pseudomonadales; family Pseudomonadaceae; genus Pseudomonas; species Pseudomonas sp. H26/SER47-MNA-CIBAN-0231. Next base: position 388,698 of record NZ_JBEOPW010000005.1, read on the forward strand.
ACGCCACGCACCGCCGCCAGTTGCGGATTGAAACTGGCGAGCATGATGCGGTTGTACAGCGGCAGGGCGAGGGCCATGACCAGCGAACCGACGATCGCCAGCACCGCCAGATCATTGCCGTTGACGGTCAACACCGAACCGAACAGCACGTTTTCCAGAATGTGCACGTTGATCTTGCCGGCGAGAATCAGCAGCAGGCTCGCGCCCAGTGCCAGTGACACCGAGAGAAACACGCCGATCAGCGTATCCGGTGCCAGCCCGGTGCGGTTGCGCAGGTAGTTGAGCAGGATGCCGAACAGCAGGCAGTAGCCGAACAGACTGCCGTACGGGCCGGTGTAGGGTTCGCCGAGCAGGATGCCGATGGCGACACCGGTCAACGCGGCATGGCCGACTGCTTCGGAAAAGAATGCAAAGCGCTTGACCACCACCAGCGTGCCGAGCCCGCCCAGCACCGGGCCGATCAGCAGGCCGGCGAGCAGGGCGTTGACGACAAAGCCGTAGGCCAGCGCTTCCGGCAGATAACCGGAAGACGCCCAACCCTGGACCATCAAACGAAAGGCTTCGTAACTCATCAGACCGCGCTCCGTGGATGGGTGGAAAACAGCGTCAGCAGACGCTCCGGAGTCAGTGCCTGTTGCGGTGTGGCATCGAACAGCACGCGGCGGTTGAGGCCGGTAACCCGATCGGCCAGCCGACCCACCGCTTCCAGGTCATGCTCAATCCACAACACCGTGATCCCCGCCGCGCGCCAGTCAGTCAGCAGACGTTCGAACACCTGGATCCCGGCCTCATCGAGGGCCGACATCGGCTCGTCGAGCACCAGCAGTTGCGGCGCCGGAATCAAGCCCTGCGCGAGCAGCACCCGCTGCCGCTCGCCGCCGGACAGCGCGCCCATGCGCCGCTTGCGCTTGTCCTGCATGCCGACGCGCTCCAGTGCCTCGCCGATGGCGCCGGCGTAGTGTTTGCTTAAACCGAGAAAGGCCGGACGGCGTTGACACATGGCGGCCATGAAATCGTCGACGGTCATCGGCAAGCCGCGATCAAACTCCAGCGCCTGCGGAACGTAACCAATGGTGCCGGGCTCGCCGGGCCAGTGCAGGCTGAGCTGGCCCTGATGCGGCATCTGCCCCAGCAGCGTTTTGATCAGCGAACTCTTGCCGCCACCATTGGGGCCGACCAGCGCATGCACGCTGCCGGGCTGCACCTGGAAGCTGACCTTGTCGAGAATCGTCGTGCGCCCCAGCGTCAGGCTCACTTCCGTAAACTCCAGCGATGGCCCGGTTATCCCCTGTGGGAGCGAGCCTGCTCGCGAATGCGGTGCGTCATTCAGCGAAGGTGTTGCCTGATCCGGCGCCTTCGCGAGCAGGCTCGCTCCCACCGGGTTATTGGTGTTGTCAGGGATCAAGGTTTCTTTCGACGTCATGCCCCCGACTCCTGAATCGCCCGAACCACGGTGTTGAGGTTGCCGGTCATTTCCTTTTCGTACTTGTCGGCGGTGTATTCGCCGTAGGAAATGTGCGACAGCGGGTACAGCTTCACTCCGGATTCGCGCTGGATGGTGTCGACGTAGCTGGACGGGAAATCCATCTCGGAGAAGATCACTTTGACGTCGAGTTCACGCAACTGGTCGATGGTCTTTTTCAGCTGACTCGGGCTTGGCTCGATGCCGTGGGCCGGCTCGACCACGGCCGTCACTTCCAGACCGAATTCACGCAACAGATAGTCGTAAGCCGCATGCACAGTGGCCACGCGCAGTTCGGCGTTGGGCGCCTGGGTCAGTTTGGCCAACGCGTCGGCGCGCATCTGCCGCAGGCGTTTGCCATAGGCGCGCGCGTTTTGCGTGTAGGTCTTGGCGTTGTCCGGATCGATCTTGCCCAGCTCGCGGGCGATGTTGTTGACCTGGGCGATGGAGGCGCTGATCGACAGGAACGTGTGCGGATTGACCACTTTGCCGGCGCCGCGCGCAGCGACACCGGTGGCCGCCAGCAATGGCACGTTTTCGTTGGCTTCGATGGTTTTGACGTTGGGAGTTTCGCTGGCGGCGATCATCCGGTCGGCGAAGTCGTCATGACCGACGCCGTTGAGCACGATCACGTCCAGTCCGCTGATGCGCTTGATGTCTTCGGCGCGCGGTTCGTAGGCGTGCGGATTGAAGCCCGCAGGAATCAGCGGAACCACTTCGGCCTTGTCGCCGACGATGTTGGCGACGTAGCTGTAATACGGATGCAGGGTGATGCCGATGCGCAGGCGTTTGCCTTGCTCGGCGCTGGCCAACGGGCTCAGCAGGCAGGCGCACAGGCCAAGCAGAAACAGGCGTAACAAGGGACGGCGAGGAGATGAAATGGACATGGGCAAGCAGTCTTCTCTCGGATAAAGGCGAGGAATCAATGGCGATGTTCGCGGGTAACCCCGGCATCGAATTGCGCGACGATCTGTTTCCAGCCAGCGGCGGACAGCGCGGCGTCAGACAGATCTTCAGCAGGCGCGGGATCGGCGCTGCGCTTGAGCCAGATGTCCGGCGCCGCGTTGGCGTCAGTGCCGACACGCATCAGAAATGAACCGGCGACATCAGGCGTCGCACTGCGTCCGAAATAGGCGCGTTCGGCGAGCATATGCCATGCGTGACCACCACGGCTGACCGAACTGGCGTCCTGCGCGAACGGCGCGAAACCTTCGTCGGCCAGCATTTGTGGCGTCGGCAGGGCTTGTTGCTCTTCGCGCAGCAAGCGGATTTCGTCGAGGGTCACGCGCAGGTCGGCATAAATGCCTTGCTCGGCGGCGCTGAGATCGCGGCGGGCGTCGTACTGGTTGCTGGCGACCGGCTCCGGTTCATGGGAAACCCCGCGCCACGCCACCACCGAGCCGGCGACCGCGAGGATCAGCAGGCACAACAGCAGCACGTTGAGGGTTTCATGGCCGGCGCCGGCCGGGCGTACCACTTGCGTCGTCGGGCTACTCATGGGGCTTCGATATCCGCCTGGTCGATTTCCACCACGTGGCCTGGGCCGGCGTCGAACAGCACATAGAACTCGCTGCCGGGCTTCTTGAACGTCAGCGTCGAGTCATCACCCAATTTGCCCGGCACCAGAATGGTTTCGTCGTAGCCGATCACATCGAGGGTCACCCCCGGCGCGCCGCTGCCGTCGGAGAAACCGCCGGTGCATTTGATCTGTTCGGCATCGATGGCTTTGCATTCGCACATCGGGTTGTGCGCCAGGGCGCTGGCGCTGAAACCGGCGCTCAGCAGCAGCGCGGCGCTGGCGAGCAAACGGGTCTGAAGGGGTGAGCGAGTCATGGTTTGGCTCCTTGTTTGTTCAGCCACGCAACCGTGGCGGGGGAGGCTTGGCTCAGGGGAATCGCGGCTTGGTGCATGCTGCCGTCCCAGCCTTCCATGGTGATCCACAGCTCGGCGTCAGGTTTGGTCTTCGCCGGGATCGGCATTTGCGTGCCCATGCGATAAGGCGTACCGAAGAAGATCGTGCCGGCGGCGCGCAGACTGCGCGGCTTGCCGATGCGCAGGTAAGTAGCCTTGACCTGCTCGACGCAGGTATCACAAACGGCGGCAGTGAAATCCTTCATATAGCCGGCCGGACCGCTAAGGTGCGGCGCCTCGTCACGCAGTTCGGCCAGGCGCAGGCTCCACGGGCCGACCTGAACGTTGCCTATTTCACGCTGGCCCAGGCCACTGTCGCCGCGAAACAGCGAAGCATCGGCAAAGTATTTCGGCATGAAGCCCAGCGGGATCAGCAACAGCAGGACATTGATGTGGAAACGCCACTTGTGCCAGAAACGCGACAGGCGCGACGGCGGTGTGACCGAGATGGCTTTATTCACAGGCTCGCCTCCGAAGTTTCACGGCGCAGCGCCGGTTGGGCGGTGACGCGGTTTTTCTTGTCCTCGCGTTTCAGCGCATTGGCGGTGGCCAGCGCGGTGCGCTTGGTCCAGATCAGCAGGCCGCTGAGGATCATCATGCTCAGCAACAGACCGAAGAAGAACCAGATCAACTTGATCCAGATGCCACCGAAGTCACCGGTGTGCAGCGGGCGCATGGATTCGGTGACGAATTCCAGCGAGGACCGATCGGACAGCAACCGTGAGGAAGCCATTTCGCCGTTGTACGGGTTGAGAGTCGCGGTCTGATACATCAGCGGATACCAGCCACGGCCGCTGACGCTCATGTGCGAGTAGGCATTGCCCGGCAGGTTGACGTAGCTGGCTTCCAGCCCCGGAATCTTCTGCTGGGCGATTTCGATGGCGCGGTCCAGGCTGATGCGCGGCGGCGGGGTGCCGGCGGCCGAGATCGGCACACTTTCGCGGGACATCGCCGGAATGATCGGTTCGCTGGAAATGGAAATCTGGTTATCGAACAGGATCGCTTTGATCAGGAACCAGATGCCGGTGATGGAAATCACCGCGATGAACCAGATCGACCAGATGCCGCACAGGCGATGGAAGTCGCCCCAGAAGATCCGCGCACCATGGCGAACGCGCAGGGTCGGGCGCAGAAAACCTTTCCAGAAGCGCTTGTAGACCACCAGCCCGGTAATCAGCGACACCAGCATCGGCACGCCGAGCAATGACACCAGATACCAGCCCCAGCTGTAGCCGTTGGTGAACGGCACCAGCCACCAGCCGTGCAGGGCGCGGGTGAACGCCTTGAAATCGAACGCCGGCGCGGTGCCCTGAATGACCCCCGTGTACGGATTGACATAGACCGTCAACGAGCGCCCGTCGGGGTAGCTGACTTCGACATCGAGGGCAAAGTGCGACTCGTCCGGACGATTGATGCTCTGCACCAGGGTTTGCGGCTCGGCCTGTTTGATCGCGGCGAGAATCTGGTCGTAGCTAAGTCGCGGCGCATCGTCCGACGGCTGACTGGCGCGCATTTGCGGGTTGGCCAGCCAGACAATCTCCTGGCTGACCACCGCCAGCGTGCCGGTGACACAGACGATCAGCACAAAGAACCAGATCGGCAACGCCAGCCAGCTATGCACCAGGAACCACAGTTTGGAACGGGATTTCTTCGACATGATTGCGCGTCTTGATTGCGGTGGAAGGGGCCGGGCTACGGGCTTCGCAGCACGGAACTCCCCGGGAGGCCGTTCGTGGCTTTTGCCTACGCGAACGGCCTGCATTCCTATAAGACGGATGAGCGAAGAAAATCCCGAAAGCGGATATGAAAGTAAATGTTTCGCAATTACATCGGCAGTGCATTTTTGCCGGTCGATCCGAGGCAAAAAGCCCTCAGCCTTGGCTGAACATCTCCATCGCACGCTGGCGAATCTGCTCTTCGCTCAGATCCTCTTTGTGCGTGGCGAGAAACCACAGATGGCCGAACGGATCTCTCAGCGTGCCGCTGCGATCACCGTAAAACTGGTCTTTGACCTCGGAGACGCTTTGCGCCCCTGCATCCAGCGCCTGTTGAAAGGCTTGGTCGACATCGGTGACATACAGGTGCAAGCCGATCGACACTGCCTGCTGCGGATTGCTCAACGGCCCTTGGTCGCAAGGCGTGCCGAGCATGATCGCGCTGTCGCCGATGCGCAGCTCGGCGTGGCCGATGTTGCCGTCGGGCATGGTCAGGCGCATGACTTCGCTGGCATTGAAGGCTTTCTTGTAGAACTCGATGGCCTCGGCGGCCTGTTGGATGCCGAGATACGGGGTAATGCTGTGATACCCCTCGGGAATGGGTTTGACGCTCATGACGTTCTCCCTGTTTTTGTTTTCAACAGATGTGGTTAAACCGGATTTACCCGGAGCAATCACTATAGAACCGTCCTCGCTGCGCAAATTGTTCGCCGACGAGCAGCCTCATCACTCATCGCGAAAGTGCGGGCCTGGCCCTCGGTCACTGAGCATGTCGCCTTTATTGCGTAACGGACACGCTTCCATGGACAGACAGCCGCAGCCGATGCACCCGGTGAGCTGATCGCGCATCAGCGTCAATTGCCTGATCCGTTCGTCGAGCTCGCGCTGCCATTGTTCAGACAGCATTTTCCAGTCCGCCGCCGATGGCGCGCGATCCTGCGGCAGGATCTTCAGCGCTTCGCCGATTTCCGCCAGCGGTATCCCCAGCCGTTGCGCGACTTTGATCAACGCCACCCGGCGCAGGACGGCGCGTGGATAGCGGCGCTGGTTGCCGGCATTGCGTTCACTCTTGATCAAACCTTTGGCTTCATAAAAGTGCAGCGCCGTGACCGCGACGCCACTGCGCGCCGCAACCTCACCCACGGTGAGAGGCTTGTGCACCTGGTCTTTGCTGATCATGCTGAAAATACCCTTGACCTTGACTTAACTAGAGGTTTTACCCTGCAGCTCTTCGGGTCGCAAGGCTCGCTTCAAGATGAGTGGGGGCTTTCCATGAGCAATCGCAGCTTTACCCAATTGATCGAATTCGAAATCGAACCCCGCCAGCAAGCGGCGCTGGTCTCGGCACTGGCCACGCAGACCGAGGGGCTGGCCCAGCGTTACGACGGGTTTCTCAGCGCCAGCGTGCAGGCCAGCGACGACGGCCGCCGCGTGCTGAGCTTTTTGCAGTGGCAAAGTCGCGAAGCGGGGGAGGCGGCCTTTCGCAGTTTCGAAAGCGGCGAGGAGGATTTCTGGCAATTGATCCGTACCCATCGGGCGAAAACTGTGACCTTCAACTCGTTCCAGGTGCACAGCAGTATCGCCCGCAGCCACGACGACGCGCTGCACTGCCGTTTGCCGGTCAGCCAGTATTAACGCAAAGCTGATAGCCACTATTGAGAGCGTTGATTTCTGCGCGAGCGTGCCCGGGCGTAGCCTTTCTCCATCGACCCCACATTGCTCGCCAGGACGCTCCCATGAACCGTTTACTGACTGTTTCGCTGATGCTCGCTGTTTCCGTACTTGCCGGTTGTGCCGGCCATGTTTCGCCCGAGCTGCGCCCTTACACCGCTGAAGAATCCCGCGAACTGGCGCTGGAAGCGCTGAACCGCAGCGGCTTGTCGTTCGACGAATACCACGCGAAAAAAGCCCGATTGCTCGGTCAGCCGCAGAAGACTTTCGGCTTCGACCAACAGGGTGAGATGAGCGCCGAACGTGCCATACAGCTGCACGGTCGTCCGAGCTGAAAGCAAACTGTACTGCTTGAAGTTTTCCCTAACTGTCCGTGGGTTTGCCGGGCCGTGTGGGATAGGGTCAACAGCTGAACGACCCTGGATGGACTGCCTCGATGAACCTCTCGCTTGATCTGCTGTTGGCCTTTGCCCTGTTTGCCCTTGTCACCTCGATCACACCGGGGCCGAACAACACCATGTTGCTGGCATCCGGAGTGAATTTCGGTTTCAACCGCACCATTCCGCACATGCTCGGCATCAGCTGCGGCTTCTTCCTGTTGGTGGTAGCGGTGGGCTTTGGCCTTGGCGCCGTGTTTCAGGCCTATCCGATTCTGTATACGGTGCTGCGTTATGTCGGCGCGGCGTATTTGTTGTATCTGGCGTGGAAGATCGCCCACTCCGGCCCGGTCGGCGACAGTGCCCACGGCGAGGCGAAACCGATCAGCTATCTGGGCGCCGCGGCGTTCCAATGGGTCAATCCCAAGGCGTGGATCATGGCCATCGGTGCCATCAGCACGTACACGCCGATGCAGGGTTATTTCTATAACGTCGTGATCATCGCGGCTGTGTTCGCCATCATCAATCTGCCCAGTGTCGGCCTGTGGGCGGCGTGCGGCACGCTGTTGCGCAATGTGCTGAAAGATCCGCGCTGGTTGCGCGTGTTCAATTGGGGCATGGCGGCGCTGTTGGTGATCTCGCTGTATCCGTTACTTCTGGAAAGCTTTCACTGACGCATTGCTTCAATCGCCGGCCCGATGCCTGTTAAGCTCGGTTTCAGGAGCGTTCCTACGCACTTTTAAATGAAGCCCTACTTCTTTAACGGCATCCGATCAGGTATTGATGACGCTCTCGAACCCATGCACAGCTCACGAGGCTGTGCATCGTCGTTTGCAGACACGAGCCTCCTGATCCCGGAACACGCTCTGCGAGTCCTTTATGAACACACGTCCGTTGTATTTCGATTACGCCGCCACCACCCCGGTGGACGAGCGGGTCATCCAAGTGATGATCGAATGTCTGGGCTTTCACGGTAACTTCGGTAACCCGGCGTCCAGCTCCCACGCGTTTGGCCGGCAGGCCCGGCAGACGGTCGAGCAGGCACGTCGGCAAGTCGCCGATCTGGTCGGCGCGCAGCCTGAGCAGATTGTCTGGACCTCCGGGGCCACCGAATCCAACAACCTCGCTCTCAAAGGTGTCGCTCAGGCCCGTGGCGTTTGCGGCGGCCATATCATTACCAGTCAGATCGAACACAAGGCCATTCTCGACACCGCGCGGCAATTGCAGGACGCGGGCATTGCCGTGACCTATCTGGTGCCGGACGCCCAAGGCTTGATCACGCCGCAAGCGGTCAGCGAAGCGATGCGTGACGACACCTTTCTGGTCTCGCTGATGCTGGTCAACAATGAGTTGGGCACGGTCAACGATGTCGAGGCGATTGGCGAAGTGGTGCGCACTCGGCAGGCGTTGTTTCATGTTGATGCGGCGCAAGGCGCGGGCAAAGTCGCGATCGACCTGAGCCGCTGGCCGGTGGATCTGATGTCGTTTTCCGCACACAAACTCTACGGCCCCAAGGGCATCGGCGCCTTGTATGTCGGCCCGCAGGCGCAGCAACGCTTGGAGGCACAGATCCACGGCGGCGGTCATGAAGGTGGCCTGCGCTCCGGAACCCTGGCGACTCATCAGATTGCCGGGATGGGCGCTGCTTTCGCTTTGGCCGCCGACGCATTCGATGAAGAGAAAAAATCCATCATCGCTTTGCGCGAACGCTTGCTCGAGCAGCTTTTGAAGTTGCCCGGCGTGCGCCTCAATGGCAGTGCCTCGCAACGTATTCCGCACACCCTGAGCCTGACCTTCAGCGAGGGCGAGTTCAACAGCGCGGCATTGAGCCATTCGATCGCGTTTTCCGCGACGTCGGCGTGTAATTCCGCAAGTAATGCGCCGTCCCACGTGCTGCTCGCGCTCGGACACGATGCGCAGCTTGCGGGGCGCACCATTCGCTTGAGCCTCGGGCGGTTTACCACCGTTGAGGATGTCGACAAGGCCGTTGACCTGATCACAACCGCCTGCGCCAGTGCCCCGGCATTCTGGGCGACAGGGCTCTAAACAGCAGACGCTTTCCATGGCCGCGAAGGCTACGAACAATAACGATGACGCGATTAGCAGGAGACATGATGAGTTCCCACACCTTGACCGAAGGATCGGTGCCTCAGCGCCTGGCGCATACCCGTGAACTGATGCGCCGCGAAGGCATCCATGCGCTGCTGGTGCCGTCCGCCGACCCGCATCTTTCGGAATACCTGCCGGGTTACTGGCAGGGCCGGCAATGGCTGTCGGGTTTCCACGGTTCGGTCGGTACGCTGATCGTCACTGCGGATTTCGCCGGCGTGTGGGCCGACAGTCGTTACTGGGAACAGGCGACCAAAGAGCTCAACGGCAGCGGCATCGAACTGGTCAAGCTGCAACCGGGGCAACCGAGCCCGCTGGACTGGCTGGCCGAGCAAACCCCCGAGGGCGGCGTGGTTGCCGTGGATGGTGCGGTAATGGCGGTGGCTTCGGCGCGCACACTGAGCAGCAGGCTCGAGGCACGCGGTGCTCGCCTGCGCACCGATATCGACCTGTTGCAGGAAGTCTGGCGCGATCGCCCGAGCCTGCCCAACGCGCCGATCTATCAGCATCTGCCGCCACAAGCGACCGTCAGCCGTGGCGAGAAACTGGCGAAATTGCGCGAAACCTTGCAAGAGCGTGGCGCCGATTGGCACTTCATCGCCACCCTGGATGACATCGCCTGGCTGTTCAACCTGCGTGGTGGTGATGTCTCGTTCAATCCGGTGTTTGTTTCGTTCGCCTTGATCAATCAGCAACAGGCCACGCTGTTTGTGGCGCTGAGCAAGGTCGATGCCGACCTGCGCGCTGTGCTCGAACAGGATGGCGTAACGCTGCGTGACTACAGCGAAGTGGCCGATGCGTTGCGTGCTGTGCCGAGTGGCGCGAGCCTGCTGGTCGATCCGGCGCGAGTGACCACGGGGTTGTTGGATAACCTGGACAGTGGCGTGAAACTGGTCGAAGGCCTCAACCCGACCACGCTGGCCAAGTCGCAGAAAAGCGAAGCCGACGCGCAGCACATCCGTAAAGCCATGGAGCAGGATGGCGCGGCGTTGTGCGAATTCTTTGCCTGGCTGGAGTCAGCGTGGGGACGCGAGCGCATCACCGAACTGACCATCGACGAGAAACTTACCGCTGCCCGTGAGCGGCGTCCCGATTACGTTTCGCTGAGCTTCAACACGATTGCTGCGTTCAACGCCAATGGCGCGATGCCGCACTATCACGCTACCGAAGAGGAGCATGCGCTGATCGAGGGTGATGGTCTGTTGCTCATCGATTCCGGTGGTCAATACCTCGGCGGTACCACAGACATCACGCGCATGGTCCCGGTGGGTACGCCGACCCAAGAGCAGAAACAGGATTGCACTCGCGTGTTGAAAGGCGTGATTGCGCTATCGCGGGCACGATTCCCGAAAGGCATTCTGTCGCCGCTGCTCGACGCCATCGCTCGTGCGCCGATCTGGGCTGACAACGTCGACTACGGCCACGGCACGGGTCATGGCGTGGGCTATTTCCTCAACGTTCACGAAGGTCCGCAAGTGATCGCTTATCAAGCGGCACCGGCACCGCAGACGGCGATGCAGCCGGGGATGATCACGTCGATCGAACCCGGCACTTATCGCCCGGGCCGCTGGGGCGTGCGCATCGAGAACCTGGCGATGAACCGCGAGGCCGGCAGCAGCGAATTCGGCGACTTCCTCAAGTTCGAAACCCTGACGCTGTGCCCGATCGATACTCGCTGCCTGATTGCTGAGCTGCTGACTCAGGAAGAAAAGCAGTGGCTCAATGCTTATCACAGTGAAGTACGCGAGCGTCTGAGCCCGTTGCTGGATGGCGCGGCGCTGAGCTGGCTGAACGAGCGCACTGTGGCCATTTGATCGATTTACCCAAGGCACCGCTCGCGGTGCCTTGGGTCTCGGCTTCAATCCTGGCGCAATGCCTCTTCCAGGAAGTCGAGTCGATCCTGACCGAAGAACAACTGATCGCCAATGAACATGCTTGGGGCACCGAAAACGCCGCGCTTGATGGCGGCTTCGGTGTTTTCCTTGAGTGCGGCTTTTACTGATTCATCATTGGTCAGCGCCATTATCTCTTGGGGGTCGAAGCCGTTTTCAGTCAGCACGGCGGCAACGGTTTGCGGATCGTTGAGGTTACGGCCTTCTACCCAAAGCGCCTTGAACAGGCAATCGACGAACTCGGCGAAACGCTGCGGCTGGCGCATCTGCATGCCAGTGACGGCACGCATCAATATCAGCGTGTTGATTGGAAAGTGCGGATTGAATCTGAGCTGTACGCCGTAGCGTTTGGCGAAGCGATCGAGGTCCTGAAACATGTAGCGGCCCTTGGCCGGAATCATTGCCGGCGAAGCGTTGCCGGTGGCTTTGAACACGCCACCCAACAGCATCGGGATGTAGATCAGTTCGCTCTGGGTATCGGCGCAGATTTTCGCTAGCTGGGTGTGCGCCAGATAGGTGGTGGGGCTGCCGAGGTCGAAATAGAATTCCACGGTTTTCGTCATGATCAAATCGCTCTCTTATTGTTGTAATGAGGGGGGGAGGGCTTACCAGCGTTCGTTCCATGGGCGCAGGTCCAGCTCAAAGGTCCAGGCATCCCGTGGCTGACTGTGCAAATACCAATAGTTTTCGGCGATGTGCTCTGGATCGAGAATGCCGTCCTGATCCTTGGTCGCGTATTTCTCGGGAAAGCTGTTGCGGATGAAGTCGGTATCGATCGCACCATCAACTACGACGTGGGCGACGTGAATGTTCATCGGCCCCAACTCTCTCGCCATGCTTTGCGCCAGTGCGCGGATGCCGTGTTTGGCTCCGGCGAAAGCGGCAAATCCAGAAGCACCGCGCAGCCCGGCCGTGGCACCAGTGAACAGAATCGTGCCGCGCTGCCGAGTGACCATGCGCTTGGCCACTTCACGGGCATTGAGAAAACCGGAGAAGCAGGCCATCTCCCAGATCTTGAAATATTTGCGCGCGGTTTCTTCGAGAATGCTGCAGGGCACGTTGGCGCCGATGTTGAAGACAAAGGCCTCGATCGGGCCGACGCGGGTTTCGATGTCTTCGATCAACGCGATGACATCTTCTTCCTTGCGCGCATCGCAGGCAAAACCATGGGCCTCACCGCCATCAGCGATGATTGCGTCAACCAGAGGCTGCAATTTGTCGGCGCTGCGCCGGGTTACACAGGCTATAAATCCCTCACTGGCAAAGCGCTTGGCAATGGCCCCGCCCGTGGCATCACCGGCCCCGACAACCAACACGACCTTCTTGTTATTCATGGGTGAATCCCTTTGGGTTAACGATCGTTTAGTTAACGAACGTTATGCTAGGATTCAGGCAGCGTCAAGGCGATCTACTTCAGGAGATGACATGCGTTATTCGGCCGGACACAAATCGGAAACCCGCGAACGATTGCTGCAAAGCAGCGCGCTGTCGGCAAAGAAATCGGGGTTTTCCACGGTGGGCGTGGATGGCCTGATGAAAGCCATCGGTTTGAGTGGCGCCGCGTTCTACAGCCACTTTTCATCCAAGGATGCGTTGTTCGCTGCCATCGTCGAGCGAGAGTTGAGTGAAAGTCTTGAGCGCCTTGGTGGCCAGGGCGGTGCAGATCGGCAGCGGCTGGAGCGTTGTCTGAAGCAGTACCTGAGCATGGCCCATGTCGAGCAACCCGAGGCCGGTTGCGCGCTGCCGACATTGGGCGCGGAGATTGCCCGTGCCGATGTACAGGTGCGTGAGCAGGCTGAAGAATGGATCTGCCGCCTTCAGCAGGGCTGGGCCGAGATACTGGAAAGCGAGAGTCTGGCCTGGTCGGTGCTGTCGCAATGCGTGGGCGCATTGGTGGTCGCGCGGATGCTGGCAACACCGGACGTGCAGCGTACGGTGTTGCGCTCGAGTCACGAGGAAATTACACGTCAGCTCGCTTTGCCACGAGCCGAGTAGTTATTTGCAGATGACGATCATGCTGCGGCTGGTATAACCGGCGGGGTTCAAGCCGAACGGATAATCGCCAGGTTCTTCGACGGTGTCCCCGGATTTGGCGATCACCTTGTAACCCTTCGGCGCGCAGGAATTGGCGGCGCTGGTGTAGCACTTGTCCCATGAGGATGAAAGTCCGGAACAGTTGATATGCAGCCCCTTCTTGCCGCGTTTGACCTGGGTTTCCGAGGTCGCTGCGCAGCTCGCGATCGCCAGCAGGGCGATCAGTAGCAAAATTCGTTTCATTACCATCCTTAATAGCGGCCACGAGTCTGGTGCTCGGGTCTGCCTGTATTCGCTCGCGTTTGCAGCGTTGTGCCGTCCTTTGCGAAAAAATCCATGCCTGGCGATGGGTTACGAAGCTAAACATGGCCTAAATGAGCGCCAATTACCAGGCCCCACTTTCTATAACGCTTCAGTCGGCCGCGACAGCAGGCTTTGCTCCGCTGCCCATGGTCATGGTTGCGCCCACTGACGCCAGAATAATGCACAGGATGGCCAGCCATTGTGACAATGAAAGGTATTCCTGGAGAAAAAGCAGACCTGATAGTGCTCCGAAGGCCGGTTCGATACTCATGAGCGTGCCGAAGGTGCGCGCGGGCATACGCGTCAGGGCGACCATCTCCAGGGTATAGGGCAGGGCGGTGGACAGAATGGCGACGCCGATAGCGATCGGAATCAGTGATGGTGTAAGCAGCGCAGAGCCGGCATGAACAATGCCGATTGGCGCCACAAACAGCGCGGCGATCATCACGCCGAGGGCTGCGGTCGTCACCCCGTTGTCGGCGCCGGCCTTTTGCCCGAACAGAATGTACAGCGCCCAGCACACTCCGGCGCCCAGCGCATAGCCCGCTCCGACCAGATCAATGCCGGCAGTGGTAGCCCCGGTAGGTATCAACAGAAGCAAGCCGGCTGCAGCAAGCGCAATCCATACAAAATCGATGGCGCGGCGAGAGGCATATATAGCTACAGCCAGAGGGCCGGTGAATTCCAGTGCAACGGCGATGCCCAGCGGCACTGTGCGCAGCGACATATAGAAGAGGAAGTTCATTCCGCCCAATGCCATTCCGTAGACGATCACGGTACGAAGAGACTTGGCGGTCAGCTTTGCACGCCATGGGCGCAGTATCAGCAGCATGATCACGCTGGCAAAGATCAAGCGAAGAGTGGTTGTTCCTTGTGCGCCGATAATGGGGAACATGCTTTTGGCCAGAGAAGCGCCCGACTGGATGGACGCCATGGCTATCATGAGCAGGCAAACCGGAAACAATGTGGAAGCAAGGGAGCGAGGTTGATCATTCATTGCGCGGCAGCATCCAAGGCAAAAACACAGTATTGTTGTGGTAGTGGGCAATATACTGCGCATTGGATGGGGGCGCGTCTATATATAGAAAGCGTTTTTGCTGATTTGAAAGAAAAGCGAAATTAACGGTTGACGGCAGATTCCAGAGGTCTATAATTCGCCCCACTTCCGGCGCAGTCGAAACGGAAAACTCCTTGAGATTCAAAGAGTTACGCAGTTTTCGACAGCGGCTTGCTTCAGATCATCGAAGCCTGGAAGGAGTTGAAAGAGCAGTGATGTTTGGCTCTTTTAACGGTTCGATCTTCTCGGTCGAAAGCGGAGAAAAAGAGGTGTTGACAGCAGCGATTAACGCTGTAGAATTCGCCTCCCGCTAACGAGAGATCGGAAGCGCAAGTGGTTGAAGTTGTTGAAGAATTCTTCGAAAACTTCTGAAAATAATCACTTGACAGCAAATGAGGCTGCTGTAGAATGCGCGCCTCGGTTGAGACGAAAGATCTTAACCAACCGCTCTTTAACAACTGAATCAAGCAATTCGTGTGGGTGCTTGTGCAGTCAGACTGATAGTCAACAAGATTATCA